>JALYZY010000006.1 GCA_030948665.1 Actinomycetota bacterium
TCGCTGGATCAGAGGCAGCGAGGGCGGAGGCGGTGTGGACGCAAGCACGAGGTCGGTCTCCGGGTAGGTGCTGGTGGTGGTGAGGCGGTAGCGGGGTGAGTCGAGAACTTCGTCCTGGACCGGCGTCGATCGAGGGACTGAGGTGGCTGGCGAGGGTGGGGCCGTGTCAGTTGGATGCGTGGCGGTGTTCGATGGGGTGGAGCGAGGTGGCGGCGAGGAGTCATGCCAGGCGGCTTGAGCTGGAGGGGTGGCTGGCGAGGTATCCGATGACCCGAGGGGAGGGGTCGCTGTTCCTCGCCACTCGGGCAGGGATCGCGGTGTCGGGGGTGCCGGTGAGGGCGGCCTGCCCGCCGGCGGCCGACCTGGTGGACGCACCACTGCGCAGTTGCCTGGACGGCAGCCTGGGTCAAGCTGCGCGGTCACGGCCTAATCGGTGCGCGGGAGCTGCTCGACGGTGATCAGTGGTCGGGCGAGATCAGCTGGCGGGACCGCAGCGGATTCAAGACCGCCAGGCATCGGCCGGACCTTCGTCGCCTGCCGTAGCGGTGCCCGCCCGATTCCGATCGAGGTTGAGCTCACCAAGAAGTCATCGGCACGTCTGCGAGCAGTCCTCGAGCGGCATGCCGTCTGGCGCTCCGGTGGCCAGACCGGGGGCGTTATGTACGTCTGCGCTGACGAGGAGGGTTGCGAGCGCGTAAAGACGCACGCCGCTGACGTCGGGCTCTTCATCGGCGGTGGACTACGCCTCGAGCTGCTCGACACGATCAAGTCGCATGTGCTCGCCGGCTACGAAGCGGCGAGAGCCGAGCGTCTATCCAAGTCTTCCGCTGCACCGACGCCCATGCTGACGGGTGATGGGGGTTGAGAGGCGCCGACCCGAAGAAGGACAAAGCGCGGGCGGCGGCGAGCAGCCGGGAGCCGGCCAAGGATCCCGGCCCACCATACATCGCTCGTTGGCATCCAGAGGCGGACGCTGAACGCGACGCCTCATGGCCGGCTGAAGAGAAGGTCGCGATGCTGCACGCCGTACATAAGCGTGAGGCGACGGGTCCGCGACTCGGCCACCCCCACTCCAGTGCCATCCAAGGCAAGCTCGGCCAAGGCTTACGGGAGCTGCGGCCGCGCGGGGGCCGGAGTCGTTGGCGGCCAATCTACCGCCGAGTCAGCCCCTCGACCTTCGTCATCCTGGCCGTAGGACCCGAGGCTCAGATCGACTCCCGAGGCTTCGAAGCTGCCGTGGCGAGAGCGGTCGAGCGATTCGAGCGGCTCGAGCTTGATTGAGTTCGTGCGCGCATTGGTCGATAACAGTAGTGTTATCATGGACGGCATGAAGCTGCGCGAGATGAAGACCAACGACGAGCTGATCGCGGAGCAGCCCCGCACCGACCCGGAGTTCCGGGCCGAGTGGGAGCGCACCGTTTTGGCGCGAGCGGTGGCAGTCGCGATCGTCCGCTACCGCGCCGAGCACGACCTCTCGCAGCGTGATCTCGCCGAGCACCTCGGCATGAAGCAGCCCCAGGTAGCGCGACTCGAGCTCGGCGTGGTGAACCCGACCATCGAGACGCTC
Organism: Actinomycetota bacterium; assembly: GCA_030948665.1. Taxonomy (GTDB): domain Bacteria; phylum Actinomycetota; class Thermoleophilia; order Solirubrobacterales; family Solirubrobacteraceae; genus Palsa-465. The sequence continues at coordinate 1,568 of JALYZY010000006.1, forward strand.
ATGCGGCTCGCGTCGCAGCTGAACCTGGAGCTGACGATCGACGTACGCCCTGCCGGCAGCCGCGTGCGGAACGTCACCAAACGAGCCAAAACGGAATACCTGGTGGGCGCGCTCCGTGCCGACGGGGCGGAGCTGCTAGTCACTGCGCACTAGCAATCCGCCGGCAGGCGTCGCTTTCTTGGTTTCCGCGCGCGAAGCGGGACTCCGGGCAGCGCGAGGCGAAGTACCGTGCGCGAGCGAAGCAGGACCGGCAGGCTGCCGCAAACGCGCGGCTAAACACCCCGTCGGCCTTGTAGGTCACGGCACGGCCGCTGCTCGATCAAGCCATTAGGTGAAAAGGCCCGGCGCTCAGCCGAGTTCTTGGGCGAGCCCTATGAGAAGTCCTTCGGGCCCGCGGATGTAGCAGAGCCGATACGCGTCTTCGTACTGGACCACTTCGTTGCTGACAAGCTGCGCGCCGTGCTCACGGAGCCGGGCGAGCGTCTCGTCGATGTCGTCCACGGCGAACATCACGCGTAGATAGCCGAGAGCGTTCACTGGGGCGTTCCGGTGATCGGCGGCCGCGGGGGGCGTGAGAAATCGCGAGATCTCGAGCCGGCTGTGGCCGTCCGGCGTGCGCATCATGGCGATCTCGACGCGCATGTCGCGCAGTCCAGTGACGCGCTCTGCCCAATCTCCTTCGATCATGGCTTGGCCTTCGAGCTCGAGGCCGAGCTCGCGAAAGAACGCGATCGTCGCCGGTAGGTCGTCGACGACAATGCCCACATTATCCATCCGTTGAACCGCCATGTGCCCAATCTAGCCGCCCGGCGGGAGCTTGCC
>JALYZY010000019.1 GCA_030948665.1 Actinomycetota bacterium
AGAGCCATCGTGCCGGCCGCCGCGCCGATCCACCGGATCGTTAGCACCAGCGCGTTGGCGTCGCCCCGTTCCTCCGCATCAACCGCACCCGACAGCGCGGTCAGGAGCGAGGTGAACATCGGGCCGGCGCCAACTGCCAGCGCCAGCAGGCCAGGGACCAGGAGCCAGTAGTTGCTCGCATCGATCGAGATCGCCACCCACACAAGCCCCACCGCCGCGAGCCCGTAGCCGCCGATCGCAAGCACTCTGGCACCGAAACGATCCGTCATCCGGCCGCTCACCGCAGCGTTCAGTGGACTGAGACCGAAAGCCGGCAGCATTGCCACCGACGCGAGCAGCGCACCGAAGCCCAGGACATGCTGCAGGTAGGTGGCGAGATAGATGGTGAAGCTCGAGAGCATGAACTGCGCGGCGAACATCGCGAGCACGATGTTGCGAAAACCACGCGCTCTGAGCAGTCGGACATCGAGCAGGGGATCCCTCGTTCGCGCCTCGCCCGCGCCAAAGACCGCCAGGATGATCAGTCCGAAGCCCAGTAGTAGGAGTGTCGCCGGCGAGTCCCACCCCCAGGTGAGCGCCTGCATCAGCGCTACCAGGACGGCGGTCAGCCCGACAACCAGCACGACCAGGCCCCGGGTGTCAAACCGTCGCGGCGACCCCGCGGCTCGCTCCCCAACGAAACGGGCCCCGAACGCGACCAGACCAACCGCAAGTACTGCTTGGAGAACGAACAATGCTCGCCAGCTGATCGCCTCGGTCAGCACGCCGGCCGCCAGCGGTCCGATCGCGAACACTGAGACACCGATCGCCGAGTACTGACCGATCGCACGCCCACGTACCTCCGGCTCGACGCTGTTGGCGACGAGCGCCGCGCTCGAGGGATAGAGGCTCGCGGCGCCGGCGCCGACAAAGCCGATGCTGCCCACCAGCCAAGCGAATCCACCAGCGACCGCCGCCGAAACCGAGCCGAGCGCCACCATCACCAGGGCCACGATCAGCACACGGCGATGGCCGTAGTAATCGCCGAGCCTTCCGCCTGGAGCGGCGAACAACGCCAGAGCGAGGAAGAACGAGTTCACCACCCATTGCTCCTGGGAGGGATCTAGGCGGAGATCCGCGTGGATCGTCGGCTGGATCACCCCGAGGACCGTCTGGCCCAGGTAGCACAGGAAGAGGGCACCGCCCCCGAACCACAGCAATCCGCGCGCGATGACCGGCGGGCCCTTGGGGTGCACCTTTGGCGCTGACGTTACGACTGCCACTCCGTGCTTATCGGCACGCGCGGGCCTCGCGTCAAGGCAAGGGCATCACCCGCCTCCTTTCGGGCGGCTTCGCCCCAGCAGGCGCTCTTGCCTGCGCGATCAGCGACATCCGCCGCACACCAAGCGCGTCGGGCCGCGCACGTAGCTTCAACTAGAGAGCAGGGTCCAACCTGGAGGCGGTGAGATCATCTGCGATGCGGGCCCGACTTCATCCGTACACCGCGCATAGCCTCGGGTGCGCCAGCGTCTGGGCGGCCATCCGGCGCGAGCCACGGGGTGCCGCCGTTAGGCCGTGAACACTTCGGCCAGCTCGGCCACTAGGCGTACTAACCCCGCCTCGTCCGTGGGATGAGCTCGCTGACGAGTGGCACCGGGCGCCGCTGCCAGCGCCCCGACCCGTTCGACCTGCTCTAGACAGCCGAGTGCCTCGGCGTGCTGACGAACGGAGTCGAGCAGCTCGATGAGCTGCTCGCGAAGCGGTCGGAGCGATTCGGTAGAGGGGTCGATCAAGCGCGCATCAACGCCGTCCCGGGCGGCAAGAAACCGATTCTCCGCCAGCACTTCCTCGGCCGAGACGATGTCCTCCGACGCATATCGCTCCTCGAGCTCTAGGCGGGCGATCGACTGGGCAAGCGCCACCAGGGTCGCGGTGTCACCAACCCGGGACTGGGCGTCCATCACCCGAACCTCGACCGTCCCGAAGCGGGGCTGGGGGCGGACGTCCCACCAGAGGAAGGTCGGCTCAGGGAGGGCGCCGGCCCGCAGCTGGAGATCGACCGTCTCCACCCACTCGGAGTAAGAGCCGTACCGCCGCGGCATCCCGGTCCGCGGGAAGGCCTGGAACAGGATCGTACGCGTGGAGGCGAATCCGGCGTCGCGCCCGCGCCAGAAAGGCGAGTTGCCCGATAACGCCAATAGCAGCGGAAGGTGCACCCGGAGCCGGTTGTAGAGATCGATAGCGCGCTCTGGATCGGGGACCGCGACGTGCACATGCAACGCGAACGTCGGTTCCCGGGTCGTGAGCGCTCGCATCGTTCGTCGGATCTGCTGATAACGGGTGCCGGAGGTCACCTCGGTCTCCGACCACAGCGCGAGCGGGTGCATGCCCGCCTCCGCGGCGGCGAGGCCCATTTGTCCGAGCGCGGCGTCGAGTCCGCGGCGCAACCGGCGCAGCTGCGCGATCACCGCGCTTACGGATCGGTGCGGATCGGTCCTGAGCTCGACCGCCGACTGATGCGTCTCGGCGCTGATGTAAGCGACCAGCGGAGGCGGAAGGGCCTCTAACACGTCCTCGATCCGCTGCGCCAGCGCCCATTTGTTTTTCGGGTCGAGCAGCATCACCTCCTCCTCGACCCCCACGCTGTAGGGATCGACCGCGGTGTTCCACTCGGCCCACTGGGCCTCAGTCACGAACCGGGGATGACCAACAGACGTGCCCATGGCGTCCGTTCCACCATACGACTGCCCATCCTGCGGCGCCTGGGCCGCGTGTACAAACAAGCCTGAGAAATCCGCAGATTCGGGGCAGCTCGACGCCGGACCGCGTATTCAGCAACGATCGCGCCGCTCCGGGTTACGCAGCTCGTCGCAGCTGAGGCGATTCGGCGGCAATGCCCACGAGCTCTTGGAACAGGGCTAGCTGGCCGGGAACGCCTTGCAACGTTTCCGCATGCCACTGGACCGCCACGACGAATGCGCGTTCTGGGTCCTCGATCGCCTCGATCGTTCCATCCGGGGCCCATGCGCATGCGCACAGGCCGGTGCCGAGAATGTCCACCGCTTGGTGATGGAACGAGTTGACGCTGAGGTGAGTGATGCCCACCGCCGCCGCGAGCCTGCTGCCGGGCAGCACTGTCACGGGATGGGTCGGAACATGGCCATCGACGGTCTGACGGTGCTCGATCGCATCGCCGACGATATCTGGCAGGTGCTGGTGCAACGTGCCGCCGCGGGAGACGTTGAGCGTCTGGGTGCCGCGACAGATCCCCAGGATCGGAAGATCCAAGTCAAGGGCCTCACGGGCGATCGCGTACTCGAAGGCATCGAGCCCGGGCTCCGTCGAGCCGAGCTCGGGATGAGGTTGGGCGCCGTAGGCACCCGGGGCCAGATCTGGGCCACCCGAGAGCACCAGCCCGTCCAGCCGGGTGAGGAGACGCGGGACGTCTCGGTGCCCGACGGGCGGCAGAACCACCGGAATGGCGCCGGCGGCCTCGATCGCCCGCACATAGGTCATCCCGAGTGCCATCTCGGGATTAGGCGGCTCGCCGTGGCGGCGGAGCGTCGCGAGGTCGCCAGGGCGCAGCTCGGACGTGGTCACCCCGATTAGCGGCTTCACGGGGTAAGAATCGGCGCAAACTGCGCCTTCGTATACCTCCACGCGGACAAAGATTGCGGGCGACCGAACCGCCCCAGGACGCGAGGACGGTGGCGGGCATCGGTGCGAATATGGGCGTGTGACGGCATGGCAGGACGTCGAACAGGGAGTGCCGGAGTTCGCGCAGCGCGTGCGAGCGCTGTTCGACGCTCACAGACACAAGACAATTGCCACTTTGCGAGCTGACGGGTCGCCGCGGATCTCCGGGATCGAGGCGGTCTTCGAGGACGGCGAATTGGTTTTTGGCTCGATGGCGAACGCTCGCAAGGGCGCGGATCTCCGTCGGGACGCGCGATTCGCCCTGCACAGCGCCACGGTCGACCCGGTCGAGGGCTCCGAGGCGCAGTGGCCGGGTGAGGCGAAGATCTCCGGTCGGGCGATCGCGGCCGGACCGATCACCGAAGGGGCGGACGGCGACCGCTTCCACGCCGACATCGCCGAGGTCGTGCACACCCACCTCAACGAGGAGGCCACGCTGCTCGTCGTCGAATGGTGGACGCCCACGCGCGGGCTGCGAAGGATCGAGCGGAAGTGACCTCAATCACGGGCCAGACCCTCGCCCGCCTAGCCGCCGCGCCCGCCTAGCTCGGCCCACCGGGGCCGTTGGAACGCAACGCGGTTGGTGCGATCAATGTCGGGGGGCGTTGCGCTCACGTGTGCGCTCAGACTGGTGGGGATCGGCTCAAGAACCTCCAAGAAGTTCTAGAGCACCGGACCGCCCGATCGGCGAAGACGCTGCGCGATCTCCTCGGTCCGATCCGTCTGGAGCTCGTCACGCCGGACCTCGGACGCGTTCTACCGGGCGATCACGACCCTCGACGCCCTCTCCCTAATAGAGCCGCCCCCCGGTTCGGAGGGCGGTCCGAATTCTTTGCAAAGGTGGAGACGGCGGGTCTGACAAGCGCGAAGAATCCTGCATTCGTGGCGGTCCCGTTAGCAATCTGCGGCGGATCTTGGCCGAGTCGAGTGACCTCGACTTCCGATTTGCGGCCGTCTGCTGAGAAGGCCATCAATAGCCGGTCGAGCGCCCGCTCCTCGTCGGGGTGCCCGTAAAGGATTTGGACGAGCCTTCCGCCGTCGGTGTGACCCAGCTGGACGGCGACGTCGGCCGGCCTCAGGCCGCGCTCCAGGAGCATGGTCGCGCAAGCGTGCCGAAGCTCATACAGGTCTATGTCGCGGCCTCCCTGGGCGCGCCAGGCTGAGGCGATCGGGCGCCACAGCTAGTTGAGGGAGCCCTTGCTCAGCCGCTTGCCCCGCGGAGAGTGGAAGACATATGGCGAGTCCCGGCGGCGGGTGACCATGCCGAGCGCCTCGAGCGCGCGGGGCGGAAGGGTGATCGGCCGGGCCAGTCCGTTCTTCAGGTCTTCTCGCCGCCCTGGCCGTCGAGCGCGCGCAAGATGACGGCCTGCCGGTTCGCCGGATCGAGGTCTGTCCACCGCAGTGCTGCCAGCTCGCCGGGTCGCACTCCTGGGGATCCACCGGGGCAGATCCGTGGCCTCCGCCACCGGGAGCTGTCGCCTGTGCATACATCTGAACTTGTTTCCCTTCGCGCGTGAGCGTGTGATCTGGCGCGACTGCCAGGAGCATCTCGCGGCGCGCTGAGCGTCGGGCCACGCTTCCGGCGACGGGTGGGCCGTCGGCATCGGCAGGGCGCGCACAATCGGACTCCAGTCGCGCGAGTCGCGCCGGTCGGCCCCTGCGTCTGTTGCGAGTCGCGCACGTTCGGCGGCTCGTTGCAGATCGGCGATGCGTTGCTGAGCAAGGAGGTAGTGGACATGGGCGTTCATTGTTTACTCCCGGCAGGCCGGGTTGGTCGATGCGTCCGAGCTAGGCGCAGGCCGGCCGGCTGCCTGCGCCTGAGCTCAGAAGCGCGCTTCGTCGTGGCTAGAAGGGGCAGTTCCCGGAGTTTGCGGCCGGGACGTCGGGGTTGACGCCGTGCTTCAGGCCGAGGTAGGTGACGAGGACTACGACCGGCTCGTGGCCCTCGTTTCGGGCGAGGTGCACGTGATTCTTCTGTTCGACGAAGCCCTGGCCCGCGGAGTAGCGCTGCGGGGTGCAGGTAGGGTCGACACTGT
>JALYZY010000021.1 GCA_030948665.1 Actinomycetota bacterium
AGCGCCCCGAGGAGGCCCTCGAGCGTGCCGGGTCCGCGGCTCACGGTGGAGGAAGCAGCTGGACCCAGCGGGCGAATGGTGAGTTGCTGAGGCGGTGGCACGTGGTCCGCGGCCGCAACCGAACTGACTTCAGCCTCCAGCGCGGCAACCGATGCATTGGCGAGCAGCGCCGCCTTCGAGGCGGTCGATGCCTGCGTGCCTACCAAGATGAGCGGGATCAGTCCGGCTTGCAGGTTTGGAATCGAGACGTTCACGACGCTCACCTGTGGGCTGGACGGAGAGGCGGCGGTCACCGCGGGCGCCGCCGTCGTGGCCGGTTGCACCTGAGCAGGCGGTATGACCACGAGATCCCGGCTCAGCACGCCGGCCCGGCCGGCGATGTCGGCCTTGAATTGCGAGCTCGCCATCAGGCTCGCGAGCAGGGAGGCGCGGGTCGCCAGCGTGTTGAGATCGGTTCCGCTACTCGCCCCCAGGTCGGCTAACTGCGATCTCGAGCTGTCGACGAGAATGGATGCCGACGCGATGCCGACGTGGTGGCGACGGCTCTTCAGGCTTGGAAACCGGTAGGTGATGGCGACTCCGACAATCAGCGAGCAGCCCAGCGCGAGCGCCAGCACACCTACCAGCCGACGGCCCCCGGGCGCAAGGCGGCTAGGCGGCGAAGGGACCCTGAGTCGGTTGCTGGCAGCCACGCAGAACCAACGCTCAGCGCAGCCGTCCGCTTTCACGCGGGTCCGAGCGTGCTGAGCGGACCGACCGGCGGCTCATTGCATCGCGTAGATGTGGTGCTGGTAGCCGTACGTGAGCGGCTGCTCGGCGTAGGACAGAGTCTCGGTCGTGCTGGCGAACGTATCGGTGATCCGATGGGCGCCGTTCACCTTCACGGTCCGGTGCTCGCCGATTACTTCGAGCACCGTCCCCGCCCGCACGACGGATGGCAGCTGAATCGTGGCCCTAATCGGGGTGGTGTTGGAAAGGGGATGAGCCTGGTTGCCATCGGCCTGGACCACGAGCCAGAGCTTGCCGCCGTAGTCCTTGCCGAGCGCGCTGACCGGTACGCCGCTCGAAGAGCGCGCGGAGATTCCCGTCGCGGTGGGGGAATTCAGTTCCGGCGCAAACGAGGAGATCTGCGCATCAACCCGGCGAGCCGCGTCGTACTGGGCGTCCCATTGGTGGTCGCCGTACAGCGCGTAGTTCCCCCAGTACGTTGCGCCGGCGTACGGCCGGTCGTGAGGGTCGCCGCCGCTGTCCGAGTCCCAGAAGTCGGTAGTCCACCAGACGATTCCGCGGCCACCGTGGACGAGGATGTTCCACACCGCACTCTGGATCATCCCGGGCATCATGATGTTTCGCTGCCCACCCGGGCCCGGACCACAGCACTCGACGAACCCGTAGATGGGGATGCGCTGGTCGTAGAAGCGCAGCCGGTCGATCGTGTGGCCGTAGACCCAGCTGCCGATATGGCCGGTCCCGGTGTGGCCAGAACCCTGAGTCCACTCATACGGGTCCGTCCAGGCGTAGTAGTCGGCCGAGACGATGTCCAGAGCGCGGACCATGGCGCGGATGTGCTGCTCAAAGCGCGCGGTGGTCCAGCCGCTCGGTGGGAAGGACCACTCCTCGACATCCTTGGTGAAGTTGCCCCACACCGGACGCGTCGGGTCGGCAGCGCGATACGTATCGGCCTGCGCGACGTATGCCTGCGCACATGAATCATGCGACGGCGAGCACGAGCTGGCCGCAAACGGCGAGCCATCGTTGTCCGGCTCGTCGAGCATCGCGTAGGAGGTCACATTGCGAGCGCGTTTTACCGGCCGAGTAGCCCCCGGGGCAACGTTGTAGGTCAAGCCGTACCGCGCGCCAAGTCGGATCCTCGAGCGCGAGCTCCCGTCGTAGGCATTGTCGATGCCGCGCACTCCCATCCCCTTGATCCGGGCGGCGAGGCGGTTCCACTGGCCGAGGTTCAGCTGGTAGGTGTAGATCGGGAAGGAGGTCATACTCGAAGAGGGACCGTGTGCGAACCGCTTGTAGTAGCTCGGACCGACGAACGTCGGATCGTGCGCCAGCACCAGGCGATGTATCGCATCGTGGCCGGAACGCGCCGACGGCGATCCCGAAGAACGCAACGCCACGAGCACGCCGACCGCCACCGGTGCCAGCAAAGCGACGGCCATCAGATCCGAGACGCTGCTGCGGGCGCGGGAACGCCTCCAGCGCGTAGGAGTCACGACACCCTGGAGCTCTCGTCCCGCTCCCAGCGACGACGATCGCGCCCCGCCCGCGTCGGGATGATCAGAGTGCCCAGCGGACAGCTCACGCCGCTCTCCCGACCATCCCAGGCAGCGGCGCGCGCGAGAAGTCGCGCGCGGGGCATCCGACCCATAGTCGCTCGGGAGGGACGTCGCGAGTCACCACCGCGCCCATACCGACGAACGCGAGCTCGCCGATCTCCAGGCCCTCCCTGACGCACACCCCGCTGCCGATGTAGGCGCCCCGGCCAACGTGGCACCCGCCACTCAGGCGGACTCCTGAGGCCACAGTGGCGAAGTCATCGACGCGAACATCGTGTGTCAACACCACCTGCGGCATCACCACTACATGACGGCCGACGACGACATCGGCAGTCAGATCTGCGTGTGCGAGCAGGACCGAACCGGCGCCGATCCGGCAGCTCGTGCCAACGGCGGCAGTGGGATGCAGAACTGTGGCGTACCGCTGATCGTCGAGCTCGAGCCGGTCGGCCAACCGTCGACGGCTCAAATAATTGTCCGGCCTTCCGGGACACAGGAGCACCTGGGCGCCGGGAAACCGGTGCACGGCCTCCGGCGTTCCCAGAACTGGGAGTCCGGCAGGGAACGTTCCGCGTTTGCCGAGATCGTCGTCGAGAAATCCGAGCAGCCTCCACGTCGGCCTCAGGCTGTTGACCGCTCGGACCGCCTCGGCGGCCTCTCGCCCCAGTCCGCCGGCGCCCACCAGCAGCAGGTCACGCTCGGACCCGCTCACCGGTCGACCCGCAATGGCACGACCGAGCCGTGGAACTCGAGGCTTCGGGACGCCGCCTCGAGGATGTCGAGCACCCGGAGGCCGGATCGGCCGTCCGTAAGACTGCAACGGGCGCCGCGGATGCACTGGGCGAACTCCTCCATCACTCCCTGAAGCGCCTCCCGCTCGGGCAGTGCGGGCGCGACCATGTCGCCGGAGCGATACGAAACGGTTGCCCGGTGGCGGTCATCGGGATCGACCTCGGCTGGATCGGCAAGGTCCACGCCCCGGTCGTATACGGCGATCCGCTGCGACGGATTGAGATCGTCCCAGACGAGCGTCCGCTTGGAACCGCCGATCGTGGTGGTACGCACCTTGATCGGACTCAGCCAGTTCACGTGGACGTGTGCGATCGCCCCGCCGGGCAGCTGAAGCGTCAAGTAGGCCACGCACGCCTGTCCGGCACCGATCGGATCGGCGCCCTGCGCCGCCACCGCCAGCGGAGTGCATCCGTCCGGGAGGATGAAGTCAAGGATCGCCAGGTCGTGCGGCGCGAGATCCCACAGGACGTTCACGTCGCGCTGCACCAGACCCAGGTTGATGCGGACCGAGTCGACGAACTGGAGATCACCCAGGGCGCCGGAGTGCACGAGCTCGCGGATGCGCTGGACAGCCGGCGTGTAGCAGTACGTGTGGTCGCACATCAACACCACGCCGTGTTCGTCTGCAGCATTCACCAGCGCCCGCCCTTCGGCGTAGCTCGATGCGAGCGGCTTTTCCACGAGCACGTGCTTGCCCGCCTCGATCGCGGCCATCGCGATCTCCAAGTGACTGGCTGCCGGAGTCGCCACGGCGATGGCTTCCACCAGCGGGTCCTCGAGCAACTGCTCGAGATCATCAGTCGCCTTGACGCCCGCCAACGACGCAGCAAGACCGCTGGCGCGCCCGTGATCGAGGTCGCACACGGCGGTCAGACGGGTGCGATCAGACTGCAGCGCGTTGCGCACCAGATTGGGTCCCCAGTATCCGGCGCCTACAACTGCGATGCCCACACGACCGTCGACGAGCTCGTCGACGCTCCACTCCCTTGCAGCGTGGTCTTTTACGTTCGTCGACACTCGGACCTCAGCGTGCTCGTGGGTTGCGCGGCCGCAAACGGTTCGTGCATCGCCGCAAACGGTCGTCCTTGCCTCCAAAGAACGGCGCCCCCAGGGCAGTTCTCACGCTCGGGCCAGATCGGCGCTCCGATCGCAAGCCAGGTGCCTCGCACAGCGTTGATTGAGCGACATGGACAACGCAGCTCTGATCCAGGGGCCCGCGAAGGTGCGGCTGATGGGGCTCGAATTCGCCGCGCTGTCTGAGCGCGACACGATCAACCATGTCCTCGAGGGGCTCGCCGCCGGACGGGGCGGCCAGATCTGTACTGCCAACCTCGACGTGCTGCGTCAGTGGCGGGCATCGGCCGAGGTGCGGCGGCTCGTCTCGTCCGCGGACCTGGTAGTGGCTGACGGGATGCCCTTGATCTGGGCCGGCGGGTTGCACGGCTCCCCGCTTCCCGAGCGCGTAGCCGGCTCGACGCTGATTGTCACCTTGACTGCCGCTGCCGCTGAAGTTGGCGCCTCGATCTTCCTGTTGGGCGGAAATCCTGGAACGGCGGAGGCGGCCGGCCGGAAGCTATGCGAGCTCGCGCCTGGTCTGCGCGTGGGCGGGGCCCTCTGTCCGCCCGTGGACTTCGAGAACCAGCCAGAGTGGCTCGAGCAGATCGAGCAGGCGCTGCGCCGGAGCACTCCCGACATCGTCTACGTGGCTTTGGGCTTTCCGAAGCAGGAGCGCCTGATCGTCGAGCTCCGCCGGATGATGCCGGAGGCCTGGTTCGTGGGTGTCGGGATCTCGTTCAGCTTCCTGGCCGGCGAGGTTCACCGAGCTCCTCTGCTGGTGCAGAGGCTCGGGCTCGAATGGCTGCACCGCATGCTCCAGGAGCCCGGGCGCCTGTACCGCAGGTACCTGCTGCAGGGGATTCCGTTCCTGTTCGAGCTGCTTCTCTGGGCGCTGGCGGCGCGCTCGGCTCAGGCCGCTCGCCCCCTGCGCTGAGTGACTGAGCTCCCACCCGAAGAGCGCGGGTGTGCGCGATTGACCCGCTACCGGTTGCCGCGGCGAACGATGTGCCGGATGGTTCGTAGCAGGACCTTCAGATCGAGCCACACGGACCAGTTGGCGACGTACAGATAGTCGATCCCGACCATCTCCTGCATCGGTACCCGGTAGCCGAGGATCTGCCAGGGCCCGGTCATGCCGGGCGTCAGATGCAGCCGGCTTCGATCGAGCCCGAGCACCCGGGCGTCCTCGTCGATCACCAGTGGCCGGGGCCCCACCAAGCTCATCTCTCCGCGCAGGACGTTGAGCAGTTGCGGCAGCTCGTCCAGCGACGTACGACGCAGAAAGCCGCCGACCCGCGTGACGCGCGGGTCATCCAGGATCTTGAAAAGACCGTCGCCTCCCTCGCTGAGCGTACGCAGCTCCTCCTTCAGCGAATCGGCCTGGTCGATCATCGAGCGGAACTTGTAGATCCGGAAGTGCTTGCCGTTGCGACCCACCCGGACCTGGCGAAAGAGGGTCGCTCCGCGTGACTCGAGGCGGATGGCCACCGCGATCAGCACGATGAGCGGGCTGACGAGCAGCAGGCAGATACCAGCTACCACGAAGTCGAATATGCGCTTGAGCATCCACGACGAGCGTGAGAGGCCGAAGCGTCTAACCCCGAGCATGGTCATCCCGTCGATGTCGTCGAACTCAACCGCGGAACCGACCACCTCGAACATCCGCGGCAGGACGCTGACGCGGACCCCCACTGCTTTGGCCACGCGCACGAGGTTGACGACGCCGCTGGTATCGGTGGTGGTGGGAGCAATGATGATCCGGTGTACGTTCAGCTCGCGGACGACGCGACGGATGATCTGCGGCATCTCCGTCCAGTCGCCGTCCTCGACTTCCTCTCCCGCTAGCGGCAGGGACGCGACCACGAGCGCGCGCGCGCGGCTTGCGGCGAGCTTCTCCCGTACCCGGTCCACCCTCTCCACCTCGCCGATCACCAGACACCGCTCGATCGGAGAGGTGCGCCCCGCCAGGGCCCGGGCCAGCACGCGCCCGGCCAGGATCGCCGCGAAGGCGACGATCCACAGCGTGGCGATCTGGTCGGCGACCAGACCGCCCGAGAACACCACGGTGTGCAGGCTTGCCAGGACCAGAGCGAACAGTCCCGTCAGTTGCACCAGCGTCGGTACTTCATCCAGGGTCGAGTGGACCAGGCGCAGGTCGTCCCGGTCATAGAGACCGGCGACCTTGAACAACAGGAGGATGAGCCCCGCGCCCCCGGTGGCGGCAAGCGCCGGGTCCGGCTGGTCGAAACGCCTCATCACGAAGAACAGAGCCAGCCCGGTCGATGTGATGTCCGCTAGACCGAGCAACCGGCGATGGAGCGCCTCACGCCAGACGAGCGAAGCGGAGGGGCCCCGGAGCTCCACCGGCGCGAGGTCGCTTGGCGGCATCGGTTCCACGCCGTCGGCTTCCGGCGCCAGCTCGGCGAGGGCCGGAATTCCAAGTACGAGGTCGTCCTCGTGGAGCTTCAGTCTGGCGGCAACCTCGGGTGTCATGGCCTGGCCATAGAACGCGAGAACGACCCCTGTGCTTTCTCGCGAATGTGCGAGATCCGGAAAAGTCCCGAGAACCGCCTCCTGGGCCGCGAGTTTCGAAGCGCTCCTGCCGTTTGTTCAGTGTCCGCCACTCTGACATGAGCTCTCGCGATCCCTGACGCCACCCACCGAGTAGGCCATCGCCTGGCAACGACCTTGGCCGTGTTGGCCGTGGCGATGGCCGGTTTGCTGCTGGTCGGGGCCCAAGCTGCGCGCGCAGCTTGCGGCAATCCAGTCGCTTGCGAGAACCAACTTCAGGGCGACCCCGAAAGCGACTGGCAGCCGACCACTCCCGACGATCCCGCGATCGAGGGCTTCGCCACCTCGATGAGCGTCAATGTCGGCCAGACCGTCTCCTTCAAGATCAAGACCAGCTCGACGGCCTACCACGTCGACATCCTTCGGATCGGCTACTACGGAGGCAATGGTGCGCGCAAGCTCGCCACCATCCAGCCCTCGGCCGTGTTGCCGCAGAGCCAACCGGCATGCCTGACCCAGGCCTCGACGGGCCTGATCGATTGCGGGAATTGGGCCGTGTCGGCCTCCTGGACGGTGCCCAGCAATGCGGTCTCCGGCGTTTACATCGCCCACCTCGTACGCGACGACGCCAGGCCGCTCAGTGGTGAGAGCAGCCACATCATCTTCGTGGTGCGCAACGACGCGAGCGACTCGGACATGCTGCTGCAGACCTCCGACGCGTCGTGGCAGGCGTACAACCAATACGGAGGCAACAGCCTCTACTCCTGCGCCTCGCTGTGTCCACCCGGCAATCCCGCCGGCTACAAGGGTGCCTTCGCAGTCTCCTACAACCGTCCCTTCTACATCCCGTCGAACAGCACGTTCGGAGCCAACGAGAAGGGGCTGTTCTGGTCCGAGTATCCGCTGATCCGGTTCCTCGAGGCCAACGGTTACGACCTCAGCTACACGAGCGAGACACAAGTCGCGGCCACCGCCTCGCTACTGCTGGGGCACAAGGTGTTCGTGTCGAGCGGCCACGACGAGTACTGGTCGGCGGAGCAGCGTTCGAGCGTCCAGGCCGCGATGAACGCCGGGGTGAACCTGGCGTTCTTCAGCGGCAACCTGATGTTCTGGAAGACCCGCTGGTCGGCGAGCATCGACGGCTCGAACGCTCCGTTCCGGACACTCATCTCCTACAAGGAGACCCACTTCAACGCGCCGACCGATCCGGCCGACCCGCCCACCTGGACGGGGACGTGGCGCGACCCGCGCTTCAGTGGACCGGCGGACGGCGGTAACCCGGAGAACGCGCTGACCGGCCAGCTCGGAATGGTCGACTCGGGCAGCTCGGATATCACGGTGCCCTACCAGTTCAGCAAGCTGCGGATCTGGCGCAACACCGCGATCGCCAGGCTCAGCCCGGGTCAATCGGCGACCCTGGCACCCGGGTCGAACACGCTCGGCTTCGAGTGGGACGTGGACGCGGATGACGGCTTTCGTCCGCCCGGGGAGTTCAACATGTCCTCCACGACGGTCAGCGGCGTCAATGCCTTCTATTCAGACTACGGCACCAACGAGGTAGTCAACACCTCGGCGACACACCACCTGACCGAGTATCGGGCGGCAAGCGGAGCGCGCGTGTTCGACACCGGGACGGTGGATTGGGCTTGGGGCCTTGATGGCGACAACCCGGGACCGGGCACGGCAGTCGACCCAAACATGCAGCAGGCCACGGTCAACGTGCTGGCCGACATGGGAGCGCAGCCGGCGTCGCTCGAGGCGGGACTGGTTCCAGCATCTCCACCGTCCAACACGACACCTCCCAGCTCAGCGATCACCAGCCCGAGCGCCGGGGCGACGGTCGGCGACGGAAGCACGGTCAACGTAACGGGCACCGCTTCCGCCCAGAACGGCGCCGTTGTGTCCGGGGTCGAGATCTCGACCGATGGCGGTTCGACCTGGCATCCGGCGACGATCACCACGGCCGATGCGTCGAGCGTCACCTGGTCCTACGCATGGGCAGCTCACGGATACCCGACCACCACGATCGAGTCTCGAGCGGTCGACGACAGTGGAAACCTGGAGAGCCCAGCTGGCGCGCTATCGGTCAACGTCACATGCCCCTGCTCGCTCTGGGGACCGAGCGCCAGGCCGTACAACGTCGACACGGGGGACGTCAACTCGGTTACCGTCGGAGTGCAGTTCACGACCTCGACCAACATGGAGATCACAGGGCTGCGCTTCTACAAGGCGTCCACGAACACCGGGACGCATGTGGGCGATCTGTGGACCGCCGCCGGCCAGCAGCTGGCGCAGGCCACATTCACCAACGAGACCTCCTCAGGCTGGCAGACGGTCACCTTCGCCAGTCCCGTGGCGATCAGCCCTGGCACTACGTACGTGGCATCGTATTTCGCGCCAAACGGCCATTACTCCTCCACTCCGGGCTACTTCTACCCGCCGCCCTCCCCGCCTGGCCTGGGCGGCAGCACCGTCACCAGCGGTCCGGTGAGCGCAATTCGCAACACGGGCTCGAACGTCAACGGGCTCTACAGCTACGGAGCGGGCAACGCGTTTCCGGCCAGCAATGCCACCGCCACCAACTACTGGGTCGATCCTGTCTTCGCTCCGGTGACGGCGCCGTCGCAGGTCACCAACGTCACCGCCACGCCGCTGTTCAAGGGCGCGAGCGTGTCGTGGTCGACACCCGCTGGGAGCGGTCCGGCGACCAGCTACACGATCACCCCGTACATCGGCTCGACCGCGCAGAGCCCGGTCACCGTCTCAGCCCCGGCAAGCAGCGCCTCGGTGACGGGGTTGGTTCCCGGCAGCACCTACACGTTCACGGTGACGGCGTCGAGCTCGGCGGGAACCGCTCCCGCGTCCTCCCCATCGAATTCGGTGACGGTGGCGCAGCAGGACTCGGTCTTCGACTTCGCCACGCCGGCCAACATCGATGCCGGCGATCCCAGCTCGATCGAGGTCGGGGTTAAGTTCACAGCGGATGCGGCCGGGTCGATCGCGGGGATCCGCTTCTACAAGGCGGCAGCCAACGCAGGCACCCACATCGGCAGCCTCTGGACCGCGGGCGGAACGCTGCTCGCTTCGGCCACATTTACGGGCGAGACATCTTCGGGCTGGCAACAGGTCAACTTCTCAAACCCGGTCCCAATCTCGGCCAACACCACCTATGTCGCGGGCTACCTCGCCCCGGCCGGCCATTACGCCTCGTCAATGAACGCGTTCGGCTCCTCGGTCGACAACCCGCCGCTGCACGCGCTCGCCAACGCCACCAGCCCCAACGGCGTCTACGTGTACGGCGCGTCGAGCACGTTCCCGACAAACAGCTACGCAGCCACTAACTACTGGGTCGATGTCATCTACAACCCGCCCAGCGTGCCCGGCCAGGTCACGGGTGTGACCGCGACCGCTCAGTCGGGGGGAGCGTCGGTCTCCTGGACCGCGCCGAGCAGCGGGGGCGCTCCGACCACCTACACGGTCACCCCGTACATCGGTCCCAGCGCCCAGACCCCCACCACCGTCACCGCGCCGGCCACCAGCACCACCGTGACCGGACTGACCCCGGGCACCAGCTACACGTTCACCGTGACGGCCTCCAACTCGGCAGGCTCCGGCTCCGCGTCCTCGCCCTCGAACGCGGTCACTCCGACCGGGGCCACTGCGCCGGGCGCACCGCAGAGCGTGACAGCGCTGCCCGCCACCAGCCAGGCCCGTGTCAGCTGGAGCGCGCCGTCCAGCGATGGCGGCAGCCCGATCACCGGGTACACGGTCACTCCCTACATCGGCTCCTCGGCGCAGACCCCAACCACTGCTGGAGCTTCTGCCACGTCGATCACCGTTCCCGGGCTCACCAACGGCACCAGCTACACGTTCAGCGTCAAGGCGACGAACAGCATCGGGACCAGCCCCGGCTCCTCCCCCTCCGTGGCCGTCGCCCCGGTTGACACGATCCTCGACTTCTCGGGCACCCCCGTAAACGTCGATTCGGGAGACACGAGCGCGGTTGAGCTGGGGGTCAAGTTCACCTCCGACACGGGCGGATCGGTCACCGGGCTTCGCTTCTACAAG
The DNA here is from genome assembly GCA_030948665.1 of Actinomycetota bacterium. GTDB lineage: Bacteria > Actinomycetota > Thermoleophilia > Solirubrobacterales > Solirubrobacteraceae > Palsa-465. The sequence continues at coordinate 10,716 of JALYZY010000021.1, forward strand.
GCGGCGGCCAACACCGGCACACATATTGGCAGCCTGTGGACCGCCGGCGGGACGCTGCTGGCCTCGGCGACATTCACGGGTGAGAGCCCCTCGGGCTGGCAGTACGTGTACTTCTCGAGCCCGGTTGCGATCAACGCCGGGAGCACCTACGTCGCGGGCTACCTCGCCCCGCACGGTCACTACTCATCGACGATGAACGCGTTCGGTACGGCCGTCGACAACCCGCCCCTTCACGCTCTCGCCAACAGCACCAGCGCCAACGGCGTCTACACCTACGCCGGGACGAGCACGTTCCCGGCCAACAGCTACGCCGCCACCAGCTACTGGGTCGACGT
>JALYZY010000042.1 GCA_030948665.1 Actinomycetota bacterium
GGTCAGCGTGAACGTCCCCGACTGAGGGCCATAGGGCGAGCTCTCGATCGTGACCGGCACGTACCTAGTCCACTGATAACCGATCGAAGCGCACGAGACGGTCACCGAATTCGGAGTGTTGTACGTCGAGCCACAGTATCCCCCGCTGGGTTGATTCGGGCTGAACTCCGCGACGCTGCTGGCCAGCGAGACCGTGAAGCTTCCGTACCACCACTGCGGCACTTGAAGGACCACGATCTGTGTCTTCGTCGCGGCGCACGGCGTCGGTCCGAAGGTCATCGAGAAGCACCACTTCGCGTTCGCGTTGTCGATGAAGAGCGATGCGGTGCCGAAGCTTCCGAGCCTGAGCTTGGCCGATCCCTTGAGCCGCCTGATCGAGTAGGAAAGCCAGCCGTTGGAGAGCCTCGGGTGGCTGAGCTCGATCGTGAATACCTTGCCGTCGGCGCGATCGATGGAGAGCGCTGCGTTCGGCGGGTCTGACCGGAAGCCACGCTGACCCCACTCGTTGACGAACGTGCGAGTGCGCTGCACCTGCGCGGCTCGGCGAGGCCGGTCGGTGAACGACTGGGTCCACCGCGAAGCCTTCAGGGTCAGGGTGAGTCCACCGTGGGCGCCGCGGGAGAGCCGCCCCCGGCTGGCCGTCTGCACGAAGAGCAGGGATGCCGGCTCGGGCGCGGCCGTGAGCGCCGCGGCGCGAGCGGACTCGGATGCGAACGGACCGTTCTGCAAGATCAGGAGCAGCACGGCGGGTGCCAGCACGCGCGTCAGGCGGCCTGAGGGCATACGGGAGACTGGATTGGACATGGGCCCAATATCGACAGGGTCGTCGATGGCTTGAGCTCGACTTGAGTAGGCCTGCGTCGATCGCCGTCTGACAGATCCTGCCGGCGATGGGCAACCCGATCGTGACGTGCACCAGAGGAGCGAACGCGTCGGCTCGCGGGACTCCGGCCAGCGGGACAGGCAATCAGCCGGGAGTCAGCGGCCGCACGCTCGCTTTCGTCTCGGTTGCAGTGGCACAGACCGCTCGCCGGACTCTCGCGAGCAACAGGACCCACGGCGGGTCCGGCGGATACCGGAGGCCTTTGTTGCGTGGCGAGCGGCGCCGCCCGGCGCGATCCAGCAGCGGGACAGATTCCATGACGTCCTCTGGACGACGACGAATCGACAACCACATGCTCCCGCAGTCACACTGGGCGCATCATGATGCTATGATGCGACTATGGCGAAAGTCAGGACAACGCTTACGATCGACGAAGACGTCCTGAGATGGGTCAAGATCCGCGCCGCACGCACCGGCGTCTCTGACAGCGCCGTGATCGAGGAATCACTGCGCCGCGATCTGAAGCTCGACGTGCTCGACGAGCTGTGGTCCGGGGCGACCATGTCCGAAGCCGAGGCCTCAGATCTGGCGCTCGAGGCGCAACACGCGACCAGGCCGCGCCGACGGGCATCGGGTGCGCGCAGTCGTTGACGTCAACGTCCTGATTTCAGCGGCCTTATCGGTGCGGGGCCCGCCGGCCGAGATTCTGCGCAGCAGCCGCGACGGCGCATTCGAGCTGGTCGTCTCCGAGTTGCTGATCGCCGAGCTCAGTCGAGCGCTTGCCTACCCAAAGCTCCGCAAACGCATCCCGACCGAGAAAGCTGCCGCCTTCGTCAGCTGGGTCAGGGACCACGGAGCACTCGCCGAGGACCCACCCGACCCAGCCACCGTCAGATCACCTGACCCCGACGACGACTATTTGCTCGCGCTCGCCATCAGCCGGCGCGCGTTCCTGGTCACCGGGGACCAACACCTCCTCGGCCTCCGCGACAACCTGCCGATCCTCACACCGGCGGAATTCGTCACGAAGCTTCGCGAGCACGGCTGACGCAGCCGCGAACTGCCCACCCACGGCCGCAGCGTCGCCATAGCAGCCGTCAGCGGACGCATCTTCCGCTTTCGCGTTCTCGCGTCAGCATTCTTCGAGGCGTCGAAGTTCCTAAGAGTGAGGGTCCCCGATGGCCCGAGCTCGCCAGCTTCCTCACGCGGTCGGCCGAAGCTCGTCTCGGGGAACATCGCGGCGGGAACGCGCCCAGCCACCGGCGATCGCGAAGGACACGATTCGGGGCAGCTGGGGAACACGGCTCGGGAACATCCCCGCCCACCATGTAGCGCAACAGAGCCGAAAAATGAGCGATTTGCTGCGATAATCTCAGTACCCCCAGCCGGATTCGAACCGGCGATCTCCTGCGTGAAAGGCAGGCGTCCTGACCGCTAGACCATGGGGGCCAGCCTGGGTCCATTGTATGGACGGTCCGCTGCGCGTCGACCGTGCTCGTT
>JALYZY010000051.1 GCA_030948665.1 Actinomycetota bacterium
GACCGGTGGGGTCGTCCCGCCGAGGGCCTTCGGCTAGTCACGACCGTCCGCCTACACTCGGCTGCCGTGAGCGTCGCCGAGTTGCTCGAGGGCAAGCGTGTGTGCGTCTGCGGCGGCGCCGGCGGCGTCGGCAAGACAACCACTTCGGCCGCAATCGCCTTGGGGATGGCCGCCCGCGGAGCCAAGGTCGCGGTCGTCACGATCGACCCCGCCAGGCGGTTGGCCAACGCGCTCGGCCTCGAGGAGCTTCAGAACGACCCCAGCCGGATCGACCCTGGCCGACTGGAGCGGGGCGGATTGCAGATGCAAGGCGAGCTGTGGGCCATGATGCTCGATCCCAAGCGGACGTTCGACGAGCTCATCGATCGCGTCGCTCCCGACCCGGCACGGGCGGCCGAGATCAAGCGCAACCGCGTGTATCAGGAGCTGTCCACGGCCGTCTCGGGCTCCCAGGAGTTCACGGCGATCGCAAAGCTCTATGAGCTCGAACAGAGCGACGAATTCGATCTGCTTGTGCTGGACACTCCCCCCTCACGCAACGCGCTCGACTTCCTGGACGCCCCGGCACGCCTGTGGTCGTTCCTCGAAGGCAGGGCGCTGAGAACGTTCCTGCGTCCCACCGGCGTGGGAATGCGGCTCATTGGGCGTGGCGCAACGCCACTGCTGGCGGCCCTTCGCCGCGTCACCGGCGTCGACCTCCTCGCCGACCTCTCAACGTTCTTCGGGCTGCTCGGCGGTATGACCAGCGACTTCAGCCTGCGGGCGCAGCGCGTCGAGCAGATGCTTCGAGCGCCGAACACCGCTTTTCTACTGGTCACCTCCTCGCAGCACGATTCGATCGAGGAGACGATCTGGCTACGCCGGACTCTCGCGCAGAGCGGATTGCCGTTTGCCGGCGTGGTGGTGAATCGTGTTCACCACGACCTGCTCGGTGACCGCGACCCCGGGGATGTCGCGCAGGTCCTTCGCCGGATACTGCCGGAGGATCTTGCCGACACGGTGGCAGAGAACTTCTACGACTACCACGCCCTGGCTCGCCGCGACGCTCGGAGCCTCAGCCTGCTCGGGCAGGAGCTCGAGGGCCAGCCGCTGATTGCGATCCCTCAGCTCGACGACGATGTCCATGACATCGACGGCCTGCTGGCGATCCATCGCTACCTGTTTGCGTCAGATCCCGCCCGCGAGCGGCTGATCGCCGAGGTCGTCGCCTGAGCGCTCCAGCGCGAGCGCCGGGTCATGCCACGCGGAGAACCCCACGAGCGTCGGCTGCCATGCGTCTCGCGGCAGCTCCGCGCCCTGGCGGGTGAGACGCACGGCGCCGGCATGGAGCAGCTCCCAGACCGCCTGTTCGGCGAGCGCGAGCCGGGCGCTCGCTCGCATCCCGTCTGAGCCCGCACGCGCAACGACCTCGCTCAAGGTCATGGGCTCCGACCCGCACCGCGCGGCGATCTCCACCTTCAGGGTCTCCGAGTCCGCCTGCGGCTGGGCGAGAACCGCGGATGTCACGTCTGACCCAGCGCGGGCCGCGCTGGCCCACCCCCTCCCCATTCCGATCTCCTGCACCTCGAGCTCGGGGCCCTCGATCACGGTCAGGCGGGCACGCTGCGGATCCCAGCTGCGGTCCTGCAGCTGAAAGTGCCGACCCGCCGTCCAAGGCTCGAGCACGCGTGAGTGGAGCTCCTCCGCGGTTAGATTGAAGGCGCGCGCGAGATGCGGGAACTGGCGCAGCTGTACGTGGAACATGACCCCGGTAGGGTCGCACCGTCCAATGGCCAGCGCATGCCGCGCCCGCCCGGTCCCCCACGCGCAGGTGGCGAATGAGCTCTATCTCGGCTGCGAGCGAAACCGCTCTCGCGCCTCCTCGATCGTTTCGAGCGCGGCTTCCAGCCCCGCCCAGCCGTCGACCTGCGAGTGCTTGTCAGGATCCAGGTCCTTGTAGACGGAGAAGAAGTGACCGATCTCGGCGCGCAGCTGTGCGGGCAAATCCTCGACCCGCTCCACCCAGTTCCACCCCGGGTCACTGCATGGCACGCACAGGATGTGGTCGTCGGGTCCCTTCTCGTCCGACATCTTGAACAGGCCGACCACTCTGGTGGGAACCAAACATCCCGGGAACGTCGGCTCGGACACGCACACCAGCACGTCGAGCGGGTCGCCGTCGGGAGCCAGCGTGTCCGGCAGGTACCCGTAGTCGGTCGGGTACACCACCGAAGCGGACACGAACCGGTCGAGCTTTATGCCTCCCAGCTGCTCGTCGTACTCGTACTTGTTGCGGCTTCCCTTCGGGATCTCGACCACACAAACGAGCGGTTCCTGCTCCACCTGTACCCTCAGTTCATCTGGCCGCGGGCGACCGTCATGCAGGCCTCGCACCTCGGCCAGGGCGGATTCCAGGGATACCCGGCCACATCGCGGCCGCACAGCGCCCTATCAGGATCCTTCTCAGTGACCAGATGACACAGCTCTTCGAAGCCATCGTCGCTGATCCCCGGCGTGTTGATGCAGCGAGGGTGGACGTTGGGAGCCTGCGTCGGCCCCGAGGCGAGCTCAGCCACCGCCAGAGCATAGAGCCATCAGCGGCCAGGGTTACGGTGTGACGCCCTGCTGCTCGAGCCACCTCGAGAGCGCCTCCGGCGGGGCGTCGCCGTATTCGGCGCGCGCTGCCAGCCGGAGCAGGTCGACTGGATCAGCGTCGGCTTCGTCGCGGCGGTAGCGCAAGTAGACGATCACCGCGCGAGCCATGGCGAGCGCGGGACCCTCGACGGGGTCCACCGGGCCGGCGAGAGCCAAATCCAGAGTTCCCTCGATGTCCTCGATCGTCGCGATCGGACGGTCGGCGTCCTCGAGGCGCACGAGCAGGTCCTCAACCCCCTCGCTCGAGCCGTCGTCGCATGCCTCAACAGCCCGATGGGCGGCTTGCGCAAGCGTCAGGGGATCGGGCTCGGTCGGCATCGAGGCGGAAGCTACCCGGCCGCCGCGGCCTTACACGCTCAGTCGCCCGCCGCGGCCTTAGACGCTCACTCGCCCGCCGCGGCCTTACACGCTCACTCGCTCGACCCGGCCTTACAGCCCACCCACTCGGCCCCGCCCCTACGGGCGACCCTTCGCCGGGGCTTACACGCTCGCTCTGGCAGCCTCCGCCAGCAGCCCGTCCGCCAGCCCGCACAGATCCGCGTCGAGGTGGCCACAGAGCACGTCGCGAAGGATCGCCCTCAAGTGCTCAGCGAGCTCCTGCACCGATGCGGCGACGCCGCTCTGGCGTGGATCCAGGCCGGTGATGACAGCCCGCTCGAGCGCAACGATCGCGGCGGCCCGCTCAGCCAGGGCGGCGCGTCCGCCAGGGGGCGCACAGATCGCCGCGAGGCGCCCCGCGAGCCGGCCGCTCTCCGGGCCTTCCGGCTCGAGCAGCGCACGCAGCGCGAGCAGGAAGTCGGTGAGACTCTCGAGTGGCGCGAACCGCTCGCATCCCATCTCATACCGTCCGAGCGCCCACGCAAGCTCTCCGCCCTCCGGGACTCGCCGAGTGATCAGATTGCAGAATGCCCGCAGCTCATCCTGCTGATCGGTCGGGATCTCGGTGACCAGCCCGGGCCGGCCGCTGCTCCCGATCGCGACGTGGCGCCACTCGCCTGTGTCGGTGCGCGTCCACGCGCTCGGACCGAGAGCAAACGAGCCGCGCTCGAACAACCGCAGGGCCGTGAGGAGCCGCCGGAAGCGGGCCCGGGCAAGCGACACTGGCGGACCTGCCGAGCGCTCCTGAGTGATCCGGAGAACCAGGAGCACGCTCGGCTGCTCCGCGTCGACCCAGATCGCCTCGCTGGGCGCATCCGGGAGAGCCTCGGCCGGCGTCAACGAAAGTCCCTCGCCGAGCGGAACCTCCTGGTTTGACTCGAGAGCCAGGCCGAGGAGCGGGGCGATCACCGTGATGACGCACTGGCCCTCGTAGAGGGCCTGCTCGAGCTCTCCGTAGGCAGCCTCGAAGCGATCCCGGTCGACCCCAAACTCGGTGCGTTCGGCAAACACCCTGGATAGGAAGCTCGACAGCGCCGTGTCGGCGCGCTCGCGCGGCTCGCTGGAGATGCGCCGTTCGCCGCGCGTGGTCAGGTAATCCGCGAGGCTCTCGCGCTCGGCGAGCGTGCGCATCACCGGGAGGTAGCTCGGCAGCCCGGACAGGAGGCCGAGGTGCTCGCTGATGAAGTCCCCCGTCAGCGGTCTGTAGCAGTAAAGCGCCGGACGCCCGCGCTGGCCCGATCCGGCCTGCACCAGCTCGAACGGTATTTCCGCGCCGCGAGCGGTCTCAGCTGTCAGCTGTCCGCTTGCCTCCTCGGTGAACGACGCCAGGACGCCGTGTAGCGTGGGATCGCGCACGCCAGTCGTTTCGTTCGCCGCGCTGACGATCCTGCCAGCGAACGGACGCTTGCAGCGCGAGGGCGGCTAGGCGGCGGCGATCGCCGGCTCGCGCTCGAGCTCGGAGCCCTGCTCATCGAGCTCGTCGTCGACGCATCCGAGCCACTCGCGCCCGTATAGGCGCATGTCCTCGATCAGCGGCACGAGCGCGCGCCCCTTCTCAGTGAGGGCGTACTCGACGCGCGGCGGAACCTCAGGATACGTCTGGCGCTCGACAACGCCCTCCTCTTCCAGGGCCCGCAGCCGAAGCGAGAGCGTCCGGGGGCTGATCCCGCGCAGCGAGCGCTCGAGCTCGCAGAACCGGGACCGTCCCTCGACGAGATCACGAATCACAAGAAGCGTCCACTTCCCGCAGACAATCTGGGCTGTGCGACAGACTGGACACGTATCGTCGGTAAGCATCTTGTCTCGATTCTAGCGCAAGACTTTACGAAGTGAAGTGCCGCGACCGCTCGCCTGCGCGCCTGGCGGCTTCCCCACTACCTCGATAGCTGAGCGTGATCGGCCGCAAGGGGCGCATGCCGACGGCTCGCGCACCCGAACAGCGAAGCAGGCCGATGGCCCCTGCACCTACGAAGAGCCGAGCACCGACGCCCCAGCAGGTCTTCAACGCCACGCGGGCGACGGCGCGAGTACTTTTTCAGAGCCGCACGATGGGTGCGCACCAGATCCAGATTCCGGCGGTACTCGGCAGTTATCTGGAAGGCCGGTGTCATCGACCTCATGTATTGGGTCTGAGGCCGTCGACGACATCGAACAACTTGCTGGAAGCGACGGAGCCGAGCGCGGGCGGGGTGTCCTCCGAGCCTGAGGTCGTCTCGAGCTTCTCGGAGTCAGCACAGCTTGCTGGAGCGCGAACGCATCGCAGCGAGCAAGCTGGCGCTGCGAAATGACCTCACAAACTGACACGGCCGGCCAGCCGGTCGCTGCAGCTTAAGGCGATCCTCGTCAGTGTTTGAGCAGACCTACGCCGAAGGAAACGACGAGCACCGATAGCGTCAGTGCTGAGACCGATTGCCCGGCCATGAGCAGTTTCGCGCGGACCGACAGGGGCATGGTGTCGGTTGGGCTGAACGCTGAGGAGTTGGTGATCGAGACGTAGAGGTAGTCGATGAACCCGGGCGCCCATCCCGATTTCGCCGAGGAGCGTTGCGCGACCTCGGTGATCGCGTCGTGGTCCTCATCCTGCGGGAACCGAAAGTCGGCCGTCGGTAGCCGAGGACGCGGCACGCGGACTCGGGTCACTGGGCCCCCGCGGTCTAGCTCCCAGAACGCGAGGGCGAAGACCAGCACGTTGGTGAGCCACACCTGCCCGGCGGCGCCGAGCAGCTGTCCGCCCGCGGTGGCCTGGCCGACGATTAGCGAGCGGATCAGCAGCACGAGCGCGCCGAGGTTCGATACCGCGATCAACAACAGGAGCACAATCGACAGCCGTCGCAGGAGCCGGTTCTGCTTGCTCATCCGCCGCGGATTGGCGAGCACCAGTGGTACGAACAGGATCAGCTCCAGTCCGGGCACGACGTATCGCGGTCCTATCAACAGCCCGTTGGGCAGCGCGGCGTAAAGCACGATCGCGACAATGACCGCAACCGCCGCCGGCAGTCTCGGCTCGCCCGGGCGTGTCTGCCCTACGCCTTCGGTGTCCATGCGCTATTCACCGGTTACGCGCCGCGGGCCCGAGCGGTCTTTGGTTTGCGTCTGACTCAACGCCACAGATCCGGGTTTTGATGAAGCCAGCATCTGTGCCCGACGAGCTGGCGGCTGAACTCGATGATGCTGGGCTGCTCGCGACGTGGAAGTGATTTCTATCGAGGGACCCGGCTGGATGCTCTTCGCGCCCGACCGCGGGCCGGATCTGCTTCTGTGGAACATCCGAACGCTAGGGCGAGCCGAGATGTGGCTTCCCGCCTCGGTCTTGGAGTGCATTGTGGGGGCCTCCTGCAGGCGGTGCGAGGGGATCTGCGGAGTCCTCCCACGGAATAGTTGACCAATGTAGCATGAAAAAAGAGTCTAGATAGACTAGACTAGTGTAGGTGGTTGAGGACACCGGACCCGATTGGGCGTTCCTAACGAACCACGCTTAGGTGCCGATCTGCATCGCGCACGATCCCGGTGTTCGATTGCGCGACATCGGCGACCGTGTCGGGATCACCGAACGCGCCGCGCATCGGATCGTCGTGGCGTTGATCGCCGCCGGCTACATCACGCGCCAGCGAACCGGGCGCCGCAACCGCTACACGATCAACGCCCACCTCCCGCTGCCCGATGCGATCGCGCGCGAGCAGAGCATCGGAGAGCTGCTCGAGACCCTGACCGCAACCCACGCGTCCAAATGACGGGCCGACCGCGCAGTGCGCGCAGGCACGACAGTCTGATCCGCGAGCGCCTCCCGCGGCGGGTGACCGCGATCTGGGGGCGGTGGCGCCGCGCGGGGAAGGGTTCTCCGCGCGGCGCCGGGTGCCCGGTACGCCCCCTCGCCGCCTGTGTCCAGGAGGCGGCGAGCGGGCTAGTTCGGCGTTGCCGTCTCGGTCGGGCGCCGCTCTGGAAGCCGGTCAGGGACCGGCGTGTCTACCGTTCGAAGCTAGCTGGCGTCGGGACGAAACGTGTTCAGGTCGGGGTCGGTTGGCGTGCGCTTGCTGACCGCGCCGAAGTCGTAGAACTGTCCCGGCTTGGCGCCTTCGGTTCCGAACCCGAACCCTGCGGCTCTTAGCTGGGTGACCGCGTCGAGGATGTCCTCAAAGCCGGGCTGGCCGCGGTTGGGTGCACCTGGTGCCTCCTCACGTTGGTCGAACTTGCAGAACACGCGGTCGTTCCCCAGCTGGCCGAGCGACTGGCGCGCCAGCGCTCGGTGAACAGCCTCCACACCCATGAACTCCGCAGTCGTCACGGCTAGGGCGCCGTTGCCGAGGTTGCCGAACGTCTTGGTCGCTATCAGGTAGGCGTTGACGAAGATCTGATCCCCGACCTGCAGGGTGTTGAGCAGACCGGTGCGGCTGGCAAAGACAGCGTTTGGCACCCAGATTTTCGTGGTGACGGGCTTCCCGCCGCTGGCGACGAGCACCTGATAGTGGACCAGCTCCTCGCGTGCCGCTGCCTTGATGTTGCGTTGCGTGACGGGATCTTTGCCCAGCCCGCGCTCGTAGCCGACGGTGTTGACGATCGTGGCAAGCACTTCGGCGGTCGCCGCCACGTTCAGGATCGTCTGGGGGTCGTTCCCGCCCTGCTTACTGTCCTTCGCCAAAGCCGCACCGGGCATGGCCAGCAGGCCCATGCCTCCCAGTGTGGTCGCGGCTCCCGCTACGAACGCACGGCGCGTTGAGGCGGGCTTGTCCGCGTGCTGCTCCTCGACCGAGCGGTAGACCAGATCAAAGGCTTCCGACATGCCGCACTCCCTTCTCGCAGGCTATTCCTGCGAAACGCATGCTCAAGATCGCCGGCCTTGGCACAAACCTGTCCTTTAACGGACATACGCAGCCGACCGCCGATCGGATCACCGCGCGTCGGTCAGCTCAGCAGCTTCGGCGAGGTCCAACTACAACGGGGCAATGATCGAAAGGCCAGCGACCAGGCCGTTAAGTCGACCGCCGCTCGCCGGGTCTATGCGTCGAGGAGGTCATGCCTGTCGGCGCCAGCGCAGACTCACCCTGGGGTCCGTTCCGTTCCAGCACTCTGGTTGATCGCGATCGGACCTACCTAATCGCCGGGGCTCCGGCGGTCAGATGTCCGCCCCGCAACGCGCGAACACCGCGATCAGGGCAGGCGCAGCCATTTCCGGATCGGGTGGGTGTGGGACAGGCCGTCCTGAAGTGCTGTGTCCCGACTCTGACCGTGCGACCGTCGTCCGCCCCGCGACTGGAGCGCTGCTGGCAACCTGCGGCTAGCGCTCGGCGTCGTGGATCGGTGTCAGGGGCTGGTCTCAGCGCCGACGCTGGCGGCCTACTTGACCGCGACGATGTCCGCTGTCCGGATGTCGGGATCCTTTGCGAGCAGTTCCGGTCCGACTTGGGCCAGTGCCTTCGGGATCTCGCCGCCGAGGTGAGCCTTGCGGGCATCCTCGGTCTCGAAAGTGTCGAAGATGCCGTACGTGGTGTCGGTGAGTTTGAAGGCGTACCAGGTCACGGTTCCCTCTTCGGCCTCGGCGAGCGCCCGGCCGCTTTCGAGGAACGCGCCGAGCTCGGGACCCTTGTCGGGCTTGGCCTCGAGGAGTGCGAGCAGTCCAAATGTCACAGCCATGTGGATCCTTTCGGTCGTTGGGCGAGCACCGCATGTGTGGCCGCCGGGTCGTGGTCATCCGTCACTGATATTCCGGATTTCGCGCTTGGGTTGTCGTTACCCAAGTACGGCGGAGAGCGACGGAGTTCGAAATGGGGAGGCTGAACGGATAGCTCTCGGCTGGAAGTGGCGGTCTGGGCATCGGCGGAACCGCTGGCGGCCGCCTGGTAGTTGGACGTCGCCGAACGACTGGTGGCAACCCAGCTCGGCAGGATCGCATGACCGTGGCGGGGCATCTGATGACCGATGGTGGTTCTTACGATCGCAGGGCCGCGTAGGCAGCGGCGGCTGCGACCCCGTAGACGAGGTGGTAGGAGACGTCTAGCGCGAGCTCCAGCGGCGGGTACTCCCACACCGGCGGCGCGAGCTTCATCGCCGGCAGCTCGATCAGGCTGGCTCCCCAGACCAGCGTGCCGAACGCTAGCCCTCGAGGCACTACGGGAACATTGGCCAGCCCGTCGCTGAGCGCGTAGACCGCGCCCCAGCTCGTTCCGTAGCCCCAGTGCATCGCGTTGTTGAGCTTGCCGGTCTGGTTTTCGTCGAACCGGCGGTGAAAAACCCCGCGGATCACGCGCTTGCCGACCTCCGCGGGCGTGGTGCTCGGCTCGCTCCCGCGGAGCTTGGCGACTGCGGTCTGGTAGACGGTCATCGCTGCGGTGCCGGCTGCACCAGCGGCCAGCCCGCGCGCCACCGCGCCGAGCGGGGTCGGTCTCGCCATCCCTAGTTTCCTACCTGGTCGACGCCGAGCTGCTTGAGGATGCCCAGCTCGTCGCTGGAGCCCCACCGCTCCACGATCTTGCCGTCCTCGAAGCGGCCGATCTGCACGCCGCGGACCTCGATCTTCATGCCGGTGGCGGCGATCCCGTTGAAATCGCCCTGGTGGGTGCCGGTCAGCGTGTAGGCGATCGCGACGTCGTCAGCATCGGCGACCATGTGGGCGGGCTCGATGTGAGCGTCCGGGAACGCCGTGGTGAGCTGTGTGAAGAAGGTCTTGAAGCCCTCTCGGCCCGCGCCCTGCCCGGGCGCTGGATCATGATCGACCGCGTCGACGGCGAAGCTCTCGACGGCTACGTCGATCAAGCCGGCGTTGATGTTCTCGGCCAGATGCTCCTGCGCGGCGATGTTGTCCTGTTTGGACATGTGTTCTCCTATTCAGGTCTAGAAATGCGCTCTTGGTAGATGTCGCGCTCGCTGTGGGTCCTGCGCCGCAGCGGTGGCAGGCTCGCGGTCGGGCAGGCTGGTCACACGCCCGAGTCTCTCACGCTCGCGGGCTCCGATCATCCTCGGCATCGATGTCTTGCTCCTGCCCGCACAGGATGCGAGGTCGCCGCGGTGACCGACAGTCGCCGAGGTCGGGTCGGATTGCTCTCGCTCGACTCGTTCGACACCAGTGCCGTTTCAGGCTCTTGGCGGTTGCTGGCTTCGACAGAACCCGGATGCGAGCACAGCCGGGTGCTGCGGTCGTTACACAGCGGTCTTTGGGCGCTGGAGAGCCGCCCCTCGCTCGTCGCCAAAGACCAGGTCCGTACGCGACAGGCTCCCCAGGAGCGACGGGGTCTGTGCCGTTACTACCCTACGGCGGAATCTCTAAAGACTGGTTTTGTGCGTCGGGCGGATCTCTGAGAGCACCAGACCGTAGAGCGCGTGGTCGGCGGCGAGCGCGACTCGCTCCTGTGTGCGCCCGGTGTTCAGCGCCTGGCGCATGCCCATCAGGGGTGCGATCCCGAGCTCGAAGCCGAGCCAGATCAGCAGGCCGTAGACGGGTCCGGCCCAGGGTTTATCGCGAATCTTGTCTGGGAGCATTCCGTAGCCGGCGCCGCCGAGCCCGCCGTAGGCCCAGTGCGCGAGTTCGATGATCGCGTCTCGTCGACCGCGGGGCACCTTTTTGATCAGTCCGGGGATGAGCTGGCGGATCATCGCCTGAGGCGGGGTCTGATCGACAATGTCCAGGCCGCCGGTCACCGCGCGCATCGCGGTCATCGACATCGCTGCGACGACACCACGGGCGGTGGCGTGGGCGACATCCCGCGGGCGGATTGGCTGAGAACTGTCGCTGAGCGGGTGACTATCGTCGCTCGATCCCGGCTGGCGGCTCATCAGTTCAGGGTACAGCGATCGTCTAGGCGGCCGATCGAACGGAGAGAAGCTGGATCGGATTGGCACAGCGGACTGTCTTGGGATGCGATCGCGGGTAGCTGTTGGTCTACCCCGTCTGAGCACGGTCGTATATAGATAGGGGTCGGCCGTGGAGGAGGAGCCGTCCGGGCTGGTAGCGGTCCCGGCGGCGGGATTTCTCGTCCGTACACGAGGACACCGGCCGGCTCGTGTCCTTCGCACAGGGCCGCCGCGCGTCCGCGAAGATGCCGCCCCATACTCAAGGCGCAGCCAAGGTAACCCTGGAGCCTACGGTGGCATCATTGCCAGGGGGTTTTGACATCCCCAGTTCCGACAGGCCATCAACCCTCGGTGCGGACAAAGGCGACCGGTTTTAGCCTGACCGCTGAAGCCAGTCTTCTGCTTCAACTCCAGTGGATTCCAGATAGCTCGCTGTGGACGGATTCGGGGTCAGCCCGCTGCTGGCGCCTGATCTCTCCAATGCCCACAGCGCGCCAATCAGCTGAGCTTGATCCGCTGCGCGAGCGCGTGGCCTGCGCCGCGCGTCTGCGCGACGGCAGCGTCGCCGGCGAAATGCGCCGCGAAATAGGCTCATCCATGGATTCACAACGATCGACGCGGTGAGGTTCTGGATCCGCGCTCGCTCGCCCGAGGTGCGGGTTCGGATCGCCGGTAGCCGGGTACCTCAGCTACGGGGAAGGAGTACCACTGCACCCTCGAGGAGGGGCCGGTCCATGTCTGAGCAGCACCAGATCGTCAGCGACGCCCATGGTGAACCGCTACCCGCCGGCTCCGTCGGCGTACGCGTGCGCATTCACCTGTCAGGCAGTCCTAGCATTGAATGGTCGCGCGCCCTGCGCGTCAACCTAAGCAACGAGTTGACCGGGCACGCGGCCGTCGGACACATGCGACTCAACGACATCGTTCAGGGAGACCACATCGTCTTGGAGGGCGTTGAGGCAAGCGTGGCACCAACGCTCGCGGGCAGCCTCCGGCGAGCGGTCGAGGCGACCAACCAGGCGGGGATCGGCGGGAAGAATCAGACCGCCAACGTGGCGCAAGAAGAGGCAGACGACGTCGCCCACCAGATCACGTTCGGTGATGGTCCGCCCTGACGAGCGCTCGGTCAGCGACTGACATCGCCTAGCAAGAGCTGACTAGAGCGAGCTCAACCAAACCATATCGACCGGTCGTCGGTGCGCTCCTCGGCGCTGGCGGCCGCTTGGGCCGGACCATCGTTGAGCCTACGAGCCAGCGTCTACATCGGTGCGCCACCATCTGGCTCGCCGAGACCTTACGAGGTGCTGCCGCTTGCGCGTCCGCTAGCTCCTGAAGCAGCGATCGCTAGGGCATGGCCCCGCCGGCGCCCCCCGAACGGGTGTGTGGGCGGGGGGAGTAGTGTCGGCCCTGCCCTACGGCGAAGCGCACTGACGCTGGCCCCGCTGTTAGGAGTCTGGCGAGCGGAGTTTTCGCGGGGGTCTGGGTGCTCGTCGCGGTGCTTGGATGCCCACATCTTCGAGGATGGCGGCGATAAGCGGCTCGTAATGGCCTTTGCGGAGGTCTTCGAGCGGGTCCCTGGTGTGGCGTAGGAGTTGCTGGTAGGGCAACGAGAACGCGGCGCGTTGGGCGATCACGCGTTGGTGATCGTCGTCGGCAGACGGGTAAAGCACCTGGGCGGCTGCGGTCATCTGGCGGATCTGTCGCACTCGATTGGGGATGTAACGCTGCATCAGCAGCACGGTCGGGAGCAGAAATGTGAGCCAGCCGATCAGGGTTGCGACTCTCGCGATCTCGCTCTCGCCCTGGAGTCCTGCGTTGACGGCGGCGCCGCCGGTGCTGGCGCCTGCGCTTCGCAGTCCGCGCGAGAGATCACCGCCGACGATCGGCACGCCGGCAACCGAACCGGCCACCGCGTTGAACCCGTGCTGGACCGAGCGGCCGCCCTCGGCCACGCCGATACCGAGCTGCTCCAGGCCCGCCACCTGATCGTGGACATTGATCGCGAGCCAGGCGAATATGGCCAGGCAGCAGACGACCGTGACGTCGCGCGTAATGGTCCGCTGTCTAGCGGCGCGATCGCTCGGATAGATGCGAACCCTCTGGCCAGGTGGCGTCATGCGCTGTCGCTGCCGGTCTCGCTGGCGGGGTAGATGGTGACGACGCGTTCCATGAGCAGGTGATTCGGTACGCGTATGGATTGGCCTTGGCCGGCGTCCAGGATCGTGCTGGTGGTCTGGATGTTGGTGATGCGCCCGCGGATTTCGCCGAAGCTGATCTCCTGGCCAATGCTGTAGTCGTGGCGGAGGTAGCGGCCGGCGCTGAGTGCTCTGGCCACGTCGCGTCCCCCGAGCCCGAAGGAGAGCGCGAAGGTGCCGGTGATGCCGCCTACGAGGATGGCGATCAGGATCAGCAGGACAAGCGTTGGGATCCCGATTTGGGCGGCCGCGATGATGCCGAACACCGCAATGACGGTGATCTGCCCGAACCCGCCGAGGGGTAGCGGGAGGTCGAGTTGGTAGGTGAGCCGGTCGACGCGCTGGCGGGCGAACCCGCCGAGCACCACGCCGGCGAGAATCAGGGCGCCCGCGATCAGCAGCTTGGGTAGGAGGAGCACTCCCTGGTTGAGCGACTGGCTGAGGAATTGCAGTCCGAGCAGCGACAGCGCAGCGAAGACAACGATCAACGTGAGCGCGATCCGGATCGCTCGCCCGATCACGCGCGCCAGCGAGCGTCCCAGTCCGGCGCGATCGAGAACGTCGTTGACGCCGCCCCGCTCAGCCAGGGCGTCCAGCCCGATGCCCTCCAGCGTCTTGATCAGCAGGCGGGTGAGCAGACGTACCAGGAGCACGCCGAGCACCAGCAGCACGATCGCGCCGCCCAGCCGGGGCAAAAAGCCCCCGAGTGCTGTGCCCGCTTGACCGAGGATTGACGCGGCGTTCATGGCCGGGTGCGACCGGTGGGTGAACCGAGCAGCGACCGGATGCCGTCGCCGAGCGCCGCCGCGAGTGCTCCCATGGCAAGCAGCGGCCGGCGAACCGCTCGTTGCCAGCGCGCCGCCCGCACAATCTTCGCCACCATCGATGCGGGCGGCGCCTGGTCGGCTTTGAGCATCTCTAGATGCTCAACAAGACGGCGTTCAGCGGGACTTAGCGCTTCGGGGCGCTGTGGTGATCCGTTCATGCTGGAAGCTCCCAGTCGTAGGTGTTGTTTCGCAGCAGCTCGATCAGTTCGGCCCGTGCCCGGTGCAGCCGGCCCTTAACGGTGCCCAGCGGCATTTCGAGCACTTGGGCTATGTCTTCGTAGGGCAGCTCTTCGAGGTCGCGGAGCACAAGCAGCGTGCGGTAGTCGTCTCTGAGCAGATGCAGCTTGAGCTCGAGCCGCTGCTGGCGCTCCCGCCGCTCTAGCTGGGAGACGGGCTGACGGTGAGGATCGCGATCGGGATAGGCGTCCTCCTCGGGAAGCAGCTCGGTCGAATGACGCTGCTTGCGCGCGCGGCTGTCCAGGGCGGCGTTGTGCGCTATCTGCAAGAGCCAGCTGCGAAAAGGCGCCGCCCCTTGGAATCGCTCGAGGCGGTGAAACGCCCGTAGGAAGGAATCCTGGCTGACGTCCGCGGCATCCTCGTAGCCAACGATTCTGGCCGCGACTCGAAAAACGACGTCACGGTGGCGTTCAACTAGTTCCTCGAACGCGGTCAGATCCCCCTGGAGGGTCCTGGTGATCAGGTTCTCTTCGGAGTCCATTTTCAATGTGCCCACCCTGCTCACGCCGAGCGCCGGGCCAGCGGGTTCGATTACAGCAGTCACGCCAGACCACCCTTCTTGGTGTGAGCAGGGTCCCTGACGGGGCACGGGGCCCTCACGCTAGGACTTTCGAGACTCTCCGCTGGTTACAGGATCAGGCAGAAAAAATGTGTAACCGGAGCGGCGCGGCCAACGTCTCAATTGGGGACAACGCAGCACGCATTCGGCCGCATTCCGCCGACGCGTGCTGCCGGCTACGAGATCGACTCGGAAGGAGAACGCATGGTCGCGGCAGTTCAGATTGCGAAGAGTCTTCAGCAGGCGTTGGATGGGCTGCTGGGGTTCATCCCGAACTTGATCGGGTTCTTGGTGATCCTGATCGTGGGGTTCTTGATCGCCCGTGTGGTCAAGGGGATCGTCACCAAGCTGTTACGGAAGGCCAAGCTCGACGATGCTCTGCATTCGGGTCAGAGTGGCCAGTACGTCGAGAAGGTCAGTCCGGGCGCGAGCCCGTCGGCGTTGATCGGCGGGGTGGTGTTCTGGCTGATCTTCCTGTTTGTCCTTTCCGCGGCGATCGGGGCGCTGAAGATTCCCGCGGTGACCGCGTTCATGAATCAGGTGCTGAGCTACCTGCCCAACGTGATCGCCGCAATCATCATCTTCGTGATCGCCGGTGCGATCGCCACCGCAGTCGGCGGGCTGGTCGCAAAGCTGATGGGCGACACCCCGACCGGCAAGGTGATCGCCACAGCGGTGCCGGCCCTGATCATGGCGATCGCCGTGTTCATGGTGCTCAACCAGCTGCACATCGCGACCTCGATCGTGACCATCACCTACGCCGCGCTGATCGGCGCGGTCGCGCTCGGCTCGGCGCTGGCGTTCGGCCTCGGCGGCCGTGAGGTCGCGGGCAAGATGCTCTCCGACGCCTACCAGAAGGGCCAGCAGCAGAAGGGGCAGATCAAAGCCGATCTGCAGACCGGCAAGGACCGCGGTCAGCGCCAGGCCGAGCAGGCCAAGCGCCAGGTGCAGACCGCAGACGGTCAGGACGCCCCGTCCCAGGAGGGTCCGGGAGGCGCGTACCGCGCCTAGCACCGCCCCCGGGGGCAGAGCAAGGAGATCACCGATGACAAACAACGGGCAAAAACAGAAGAACGGGGTCTCGCTGGCGAAGGGGCCGGTGGGACTGATTGGGCTGCTGGCGCTGCTCTACGGCATCAGCGCCCTGCTCTTCGGGGCCCACGGTTTCGCCACCCAGCAGGTGCCAAACGGTGCGGTGCACGGCAAGACATGGCTGGGATTGGAGGTCAACGGCTGGAGCGCCCTGGTGTTCATCGCCGCCGGGCTGCTGCTGCTGTTCGGAGCGCCGCTTCACTGGGGCGCGAAGGGCATGTCGCTGCTGGTGGGGCTGGTGCTCGCCGCGGCGGCCCTGATCGCCCTGGTCAGAGGCGACGGGGTGTTTGGGCTCCTGGCCGCCAATGGCCGGACCGAGCTGGTGTGGGGCGCTGGCGGCCTGCTGCTGATCCTCCTCTCGCTGCTCCCGCGCGTCGGCGGCAAAACCAAGCGCGAGGGATCCGCCGCTGCTGGCCCCTCGCGGGCCATGCGGCGGCTCCAACGCCAGCCCTCGAAAGTCGAACGCGAACCAGCTGGCACCCACACCCGCTTTCAGGAGGACGCGAAGGACACCCCGCCGCCGGCGGGGGCTTACAAAACAGACAAGAAGGAGACCTAGCAATGCCGAAGATGACAGATGCTTACGAGTGGCAGGGCCGGACGATGGTCGGTCGCGACGGGGAGAAGATCGGCACGATCAGCGACATCTACGAGGATCCGGACACCGGCAGGCCCGAGTGGGCGACGGTCACCACGGGCCTGTTTGGCATGAAGTCCAACTTCGTGCCGCTCGCGGGCGCCGCACCAGACGGAGAAGGCGTGTGCGCGAACGTGAGCAAGGATCAGGTCAAGGACGCCCCGAGCGTCGATCCTGACGGGCAGCTCTCAGAGCAGGAAGAGACACGGCTATTTGAGCATTACGGGATCCCCTACACCCAGGAAGGGTCAGTCACCGCTCAAGGCCAGCCCAGCGGGGGCGGCCAGCGCGCCCAGACTGGAGAGCGCGCTCGGACCGGGCAAGAGCAGGTGGGTCGCGACGTGAGTGGCCGGGAGACCGATGAGGCGATGACGCGCTCTGAGGAGGAGCTGCGCGTCGGCACCCGTCAGCGTGAGACCGGCCGCGCCCGGCTGCGCAAGTACATCGTCACCGAGCAGGTCACCAAGACCGTCCCGGTGCAGCGCGAGGAGGTCAGGATCGAGCGTGAGCCGATCACCGAGGCCAACCGCGGCGCCGCGATGGGCGGCAGCGATCTGACCGAGGAGGAGCACGAGGTCACGCTTCACGAGGAGGAGCCGGTCGTCGAAAAGCGCGTCGTCCCCAAGGAGCGGGTGCGCCTAGACAAGGAGACCACCGCCGAGGAGCGGGAGGTCTCAGAAGAGATCCGCAAAGAGCAGATCGAGACCGAAGGCGCCGGCCGCGACCGCTAACGCGGCCAGCAGGGAAGTCACTCCACGGGTCCTATGCCGGGCGAATGCTCGCCGCTGATTGGCGGCGAGCACCCCTGGCACCGGACGGGCCGCGCTATCGACCAATGCAGCAAGCTTCCAAACCAAGCAAGCTTCCAAACCCAAGCCGAGCCTGAGTCGCACAGCCCGAGCCCGTCAGGCGCAGCTCGGTCATACGGGAAGCCGGAATGCCCCACGCACGGCGCCAACGCACCGGTGGGACACGCAGTCCGCGAGGAGCGGGCAAGACAGATACCAGACCCAAAAGCTGCAATCAGCGCTGGGATCCGGGCTACGCCGCCACCTGGGCGACGTCCGAGGCCGAGGGTTGCTAAGCGGCTAGGCCGGGAGGCGGAGATGACACGCCCGACATCCCCGGAGCGGGTGTGGGCCGGGATGGTGCCTTTTCCCGTTCCTGGTCCCGGTCGCGGTCGGTCAGGTCATCCATCGACGTCGACGTGCGGCCGTTGGATGCGACGAGGAGCTTGAAGTCGTGCGGACTGGAGGCGACGCGGATGGCGTCTTCCATCGAGACACGGCGTTCCTGGACGTGCCCGAGCAGGGCCTGGTCGAATGTCTGCATCCCGTAGTAGGCGCCCTCGGCGATCACTTCGCGCAGCCGTCCGGTCTGCTCGGGGTCCATGATCATGTCGCGCGCACGGCCGGTGACCCGCAGGATCTCGCACACCGCCACTCGAGACGCGTGGTCGATCGTCGGGACCAGACGCTGAGAGACCACCGCCTTGAGCGTTCCCGCCAGCATCGCCCGGGCCTGATCCTGCTCATGCAGGGGGAAGAAATCGACGATCCGGTTGACGCTCTCCGCGGCGTCAAGCGTGTGGACGGTCGAGAGCACAAGGTGGCCTGTCTCGCCGGCGGATAGCGCGGTCCGGACCGTCTCCTCGTCGCGCATCTCACCGATCAGGATCACGTCGGGGTCCTGGCGCAGGACGCGGCGCATCGCGCGCGAGAACGAGCCGGTGTCCATGCCCACCTCTCGCTGGTTGATGATCGAAAGGCGGTCGTGGTGCAGGTACTCGATCGGGTCCTCGATCGTGACGATGTGGCACGCCTTGGTGCGATTGATCTGGTCGATGATCGCCGCAAGCGTTGTCGACTTGCCTGATCCGGTTGTACCGGTCAGCAGGATCAGTCCGCGTTCCTCATTGGCAATCTCCCTAAGCACCGGCGGGAGCCCGAGCTCGTCCACGTTGCGCACGGAGTACGGGATCACGCGAGCGACGATCGAGACCGCTCCTCGCTGCCTGAATGCGCTGACCCGGAACCGGGCGAGCCCCTCGACCGCATAGGAGAAATCAATCTCGTTCTCGCTCTGGAACTCGGTGAGCTTCTCGGGATGCTCGCCGAGCATCTCAGCCAGCACGCGATCCGTGTCCTGCGAGGTCAGCGGCTCCGTGCTCTCGAGTGGCCGCAGCGCGCCGTGAACCCGCGCAAGCGGCGGCGAAGGCACCTTCAGGTGCAGGTCGGAGCCTTCCTCCCGCACCACGTACTCAAGCGCCTGACGGAGGTTGAACATCGCAAGGAGCATCGGCGCCGCCTGATCGCCGCTTGAACCTTCGACCCCTCTGTTGGACGGCTCCGTCGCCAACACCAAACGAAGCAGATGGTCGTCGACCGACGGTCGACAAGGCCGCCGCGTACCGCTGCGATCCAGCTCGTCGCGGTGCTGGTGATCCTTGAGCTCGGGCCACCCGGCTGTTGCGCCGCTGTTTGTGCGGGGTGAAGCGGAGGGACCCCGATCGACGCGGGGTCCCTCCTGGTTCGGCTGAGGACATTCGCGCCGTCGGACTGCTCGGTGCGGTTGGCCAGCCGGTGCGCTCTTGAGGGCTGGGTTGGACGTGACGTGAACTCCTCTCGTGGTGTGACGGTGGGTCAGCCCGTCAGGGCGGTTGTGTGGTGGGTGGAGCGGGTGCGGCGCTGGGACATGGCGAGGGCGCCGCCGACGCCGATCATCGAGAGCACAACGCCGCCGGCGGCGCCGATTCCGGCGCCTCCCCACTGGAACCCGTCCGGGGAACTAGCCACGGTCGGCCGCGCGGAGCGCAGGTTCGAAGTGCCGGCCGGCACGATGGGCGTGGCCGACCGGCTCGGCGCCTGCATGCTCACTGAACCGGCGGGGACGTAGGAGCCGTTGGGGTTGATATCGAACGGCCTCGCCGAAGCCGGCGCCGCGCTAGCGCCAAGCGCGAGCGCCAGCACGACGCCGGCAGTGATGTGGTGGGTGGTGGTCATAAGCTGCCTCCTTGGGTCGTAGATCGCGGTGTGCGATCCGA
This sequence comes from Actinomycetota bacterium, assembly GCA_030948665.1. GTDB lineage: Bacteria > Actinomycetota > Thermoleophilia > Solirubrobacterales > Solirubrobacteraceae > Palsa-465. The sequence continues at coordinate 19,385 of JALYZY010000051.1, forward strand.
TCGGCGAGAACCATGAGCTCTGCTGGTCGAAAAGCGGTCGACAGCGGTCTACGGTGGGTAAGCGCGCCCGAGAGCCGACCTTCGGTGGAGAGCGGTCCGGTGCTAGCGTTGCCCGCGGGCGCGTACGTGATCGAGTTCCGAGTTCTCGGGTCGCTTGAGGTGGTCGAAGGAGACCGCCCGCTGGCGCTCGGTTCGCCCAGACAACGAGCGCTGTTGGCGGTGCTGCTGATGCATCGCGGCGAGCCGGTCTCGCGTGATCGCCTGATCGATCACCTCTGGGGGGAGCTGGTTCCATCGAGCGCGCACAAGATCGTTCAGGGGTATGTGTCGAACCTGCGTAAGGTGCTCGGCGACCGGGCGTTGGTGACCGTCGGACGTGGATACTTGCTGCAGGCCGGCCCCACGCAGCTCGACCGGGACTGTTTCGAGTCGCTGGTCAAGGAAGCTCGAAACGCATCGCAGCGGGGTGATGCCCGGACCGCGGCCGAGCAGCTGTGTCAGGCGTTGGCCCTCTGGCGCGGTCCACCGTTCTCGGACTTTGCTTACGAGTCGTTCGCGCAATCAGAGATCGCGCGGCTGCAGGAGTCACGGCTGGCCGGGCTCGAGGCGCGGGTGGATGCGGACCTCGTCCTCGGCGAGCACGCGCAGCTGATCGCGGAGCTTCAGGCGCTCGGCCGCGAGCATCCCTTGCGCGAGGGCTTCATCGCTCAGCTGATGCTGGCGCTCTACCGTTCGGGCCGCCAAGCGGAGGCGTTGGATGCCTACCAGCATGCGCGTATCCGACTTGCGGAAGAGCTCGGGTTAGAACCCGGGCCCGCGCTCAAGACGCTCGAGATCCAGATCCTCGAGCAAGCGCCGGCCCTACAGGCGAGTCCGGTGTCGGGCCACGATGCACACCGGCTGGCGGCGGGCGATCGGGGCGGTGGGGCGAGTGTGCTCCCGCGGCCGCCGACGCCCTTGATCGGGCGAGAGGGAGAGCTCAACGTGGCTTGTGGACTGATTGAAGGTTCGGATGCGCGGCTCGTGACGCTCACAGGACCCGGGGGGGTGTCGGCAAGACGCGACTCGCGCTCGAGGTCGTGCGCAGGCTCGAATCGTCGTTCCCCGACGGGGCGTGCTGGGTCGAGCTGGCCGGCGTGGACCGCCCGGAGGATGTTGGATCAACGATTGCGCGCGCGCTGGCGGCCACACCGCTTCCGGGCGAGAGCCCGCCGGAGACGCTACGTCGTCACCTCAGTGGCAGGCGGCTGCTGCTTGCGATCGACAACTTCGAGCACGTCGTCGAAGCTGCGGATCTCGTGGCCGGGTTGCACAGCACGTGCCGGGGACTGGCGCTGCTGATCACGAGCCGCGAGCCGCTCAACCTCGCGGCTGAGCAGTGTGTGATCGTGGCTCCGCTCGCGGTACCTGCGCTTGAAGCGCCGACGGTTGGGGAGATCGAGTCGGTCGCGGGAAGTGCGCTGTTTCTCGCGGCGGTGCGACGCCGCAACAGCCGCTTCGTGCTAGACGCCACGGCTGCCCCTGCGATTGCGGAGATCTGCGCGCGACTCGATGGCCTGCCGTTAGCGCTTGAGCAGCTGCAGCGTGCCTTCGTGGAATTCGCGATATTCGCTGGTGGAGCGACGCTCGACGCCGCTTGGGCCGTTACCGGCGCCGACCTCGGGACAGTCGAGGCGCTGGTCTCCAAGAGCTTGATCGAGCGACGCCGGCAATCGGACGGCGCTACGCGCCTGGTGATGCTCGAGACGATCAGGCATTACGCGCTGGGTCGGCTACTCGCAACTCCTGAGCGGGAAGCCATCCACCGGCGCCATTGCGAGCACTACCTCGAGCTCGTCGAGCGAGCCCTCCCGCGCCTCTCGACGCGGGATGAGCAAGCGGCGCTGGCGGCGCTTGATGCGGAACTCGACAACCTCCGCAGCGCGCTGCACTGGGCACTTCACGCCACGCCAGAAACCAGCCTGCGCCTCGCTGGCCGGCTCGGCGCGTACTGGCGACTGCGCTCTGATCTCGAGGGACTGCAGTGGCTGAAGGCCGCGCTCCAGGCGGGAGGCGAGCACGCGCCGCTCACGGATCGCGCGCGGGCACGCCACTACCACGCCCACCAGCTCAGTCTTCGCAACGACGGCGCAGCAGCGATCGACGGGATGCAGACGGCGGTTGCGCTCTACCGCCGAGCGAATGACCACGCCGGAGTCAGCGAGACGCTAAGTGCGCTTGCGTCTGCTGTCGGAGTGTTTTCCGGCGATCTGGCCGGCGAGCGCCGATGCGCACGGGAAGCCTGCCATCACGCGCGGCTCGCCGGCGACGACGGACTGCTCGGCGTGGCGCTCGGCAGGCTTGCCGCCGTAGCGGGCGACGAGCGCCGCACGATCCTCGAGCAGGCGGCCGAGCTCCTCATCCCGCTGGGGAACTATCGCGAGGTCGCGGGCGCCTACTCCACCGCTGCATACGTCGCCCTCACCGAGGAATCGCTTGGCCGAAGCCACGAGGCTGCTCGAGACCGCGCTGCACGCGACAGCGAGGGTCGAAGACCCGTGGACGACACTGATCATCCTCTCAAATCTCGGTCTGGCGCGCCTGTTCTCAGGTGACACAGACCATGCTCGCGACGCGTTTGAGGGTGGGCTGCGACTGTGCACCCAACACGCATTTCGCAACACCGCCGACGAAGCTCTCGCCGGCCTTGCCGCCGTCGCCGCCGCACAAGGTCGCGACGAGGCAGCGGCGAGATTGCGGGGCGCTGCCCACGCGTTGGGGTATCCCCCAGCTACGTTCGATAAGCGGATCGACGATCGCCTCGAACGCGACTACCTCGTCGCTGCCAGGACCCGTTCCGGCGAGCTCGCTTGGCGCGTGAACAGGCGATCGCGTACGCGCTCGGGGAG
>JALYZY010000054.1 GCA_030948665.1 Actinomycetota bacterium
AGGAAGCGGGGGACCCAAGTTGTTTGGGGCTAATCGCGACCGTTCACGCGTAGCGCCGCTCTTTCGGCGCGAGCCCGTCAGCTAACCCCGTAAGCCCGAGAAAGAGGACACTGCATGGCGCAAAACAGCGCTTCGCGTGGGGCCGGCCTGTTTGATCAGGGCACCGTCTGGGATGACGAGATCGCACGCGGAGCGTTCGCCGGCTTTGACACTCCTCGCCGTCGCGTAACCGGCGCCGCCACCAAGCCAGTCGGCGCGCCACTCGCCCGATCTACTCCGCCCCGCGCCCGGACCACTCCCGCTGACGCCCGGGTCCCCTCCGCTGAGGTTCCCGCCCGCGGGGTGGGGGTGCCAGGCCGTCGTACCGTGACGATTCGCGGCTACGGCGCCGAGCGAAACCTTCCGCGTTCTGCCGGGCAGTCCCGCCGCCGCACCGAGCCGCGGCACCAGCGGCCGGGGTTCAAGGCCGACCGAATGGCCATGTGGGCGGTGCTTCTCGGCATCGTGCTTGTAGTGGTGGCCGCCGCGAGCGCGCACGGGGCGGTCCTCAGCCGCTCCCCCGGGACGGCCGCGTCTCACCGCAGTGCGCACGTTGCCGGACCCGCGGCGCACGCGATCAGTCGCGCCGAGCTTCGCTTAACCGCGCGCCCCTAGCGTATCCGCGCAGCCCACCTCTGGAGTCGCGCTCGGTGACCGGATCGGCGAGTGCTTACGTATCTCACATTAAGAGGTGATGCGATGTTTACCGGATCGCCTATAAACGGGAATAGACGGCCGCCTCAGCGCGTCCTAAGTTGGTGAGCGTGACCTTTCAAAAGTCACGTTGAGATTTCGTAAAACAAACTTGTACAGAGCGGACGGGCCACCTACACTTATCTCGCGTAAGGTGGTCTTGAAAGTAAAGGGGTAGGCGTCGGCAGGCCCGTCCGAAGACCTGGTGGTCGATATGAAGAACTCGATGAGCAGATTCCAAATCCACGATGACCTCACCGCCCCCGATGGCTCGGTTCCCGTGCTCCGGGGAGCGCTCGCGACGGGCGGCCAGCTGCCGAACTTCCTCGGCGTCCTGGCGGGCTCGCCCGCAGCGTTGCGCGCCTACGCACGTTTTCGCTCCGAGCTCCGGCACGGCAAGCTGACACTCGCGACGCTCGAGCGAATCGCGCTTGCGGTCGCGGAGCACTATCGCTCCGAGCCCGGGATCGCGATGCATTCTCGCGCCGCTCGCGGCGCCGGGCTGGCTCTGGACGAAGTCGCCTCGGCGCGCAAGTTCAGCTCGAAGGACCCGCACGAGGCGGCACTCCTGCGCTACCTGCAGGCGCTGCTCGAGAACGGCGGGCGTGCCCCGATGCACTTGCATGAAGAGGCGCGAGAGGCCGGCTGGGACGATGAGCAGATTCTCGAGGCGATCGCCGCGGTGGCGCTGGAGGGGTTCACCGCGATGGTCAACGTCGCCGGCGAAGTCCCGGTCGACGGCTCGAGCGAAGCCTCGCGCGCCCTAAAGGCGGCGTAACGCCCTACAAGCGGCGTAAGCTTCATACATATGTCGGGCTGTTGTCCCCTCTATCACGAGGCCGTTGAGCTGGTGGGCCGTCGCTGGACGGGCGCGATCCTCAGGGTCCTGATGGACGGGCCGCTGCGCTTCTCGGAGATCGCGCAGGCGGTGCCGGAGCTCTCTGACCGGCTCCTCTCGGAGAGGATGAAGCAGCTCGAGGCCCGCGGGATCGTTTCCCGTACGGTCCATCCGGGCCCACCGGTGCGGGTCGAGTACTCGCTCTCACGGATGGGTCGTGAGCTCGAGCCAGCGCTATCGGAGCTCGAGCACTGGGCCAACCGATGGCTCGGCGACCGGGTCCCCGCGGTCGTCTGAGCGCGGCTCGGCCGAGCACCGCCTAGCGGCCTTCCGCGGGTCAGACAAGTGTGGCTGAGCGCGTCCTTCCGCCATCGGTCCAGGTGACCGTGGAGCCCTGAAGCCGCAGCGAGTTCGCCGCGATTCGCGCGCCCGAGTCGAGCAGGGCTTGGCCTCGCCGGTCGACTCTGACGACTTCGAAGCGGTTGCCGTGAAGGCCGATGGACCCCAACCCCGCCAGCCAGGCCACAGCGCCGTCACGCTTGAGCACGATCGCGTTCACCCGCTCGAAAGACTCAGGCGGAACCCCGCCCGAGATCGCGTAGTCGCCCACCAGGAGCTCGCCGTTGGCAAGGTTCCTGACCAGCACCTGTGAGTGCGCGGTATCGGTGCCGCAAGTCGTGAGTCCATAAGCGGCGAACGATCCGGCGAGCAGGACGGGCTCGACGCGCGGCATGACGAGGCAGGCTCCGCGACCGCCGAGCCGGTAGGACTTGCCGGTCGCACCGGCGCACCCGTAGGCGACTTGCCGGGCGACGTATATCCGGGCCGCCGGGCTCCTTGCGAGCGTGGCCGCGCCGGTAGGACCGCAGCGAGCAGGCAGCGCCGGCATCACCGACGCGGCCACCGACGTGCCACACGCCGTGAGCGCGGGTGCAGCTAGGAGAACAGCCGCATAACGCCTCATGCCAACACTACGCCCCGTGCGGTGTTTCATCACGGCCATCGCGAAGACTCGCCCGCGGTCAGCTGAGCGTCGCTGACCGGGTCTGACCGGCGTCGGTCCAGGTCATCGTGGAGCCGTGAAGGCGAAGCGAACGCGGGGCGATCCCCGGCCCGGAATCGAGCAGGTCATGAGCCCGGCCGTCATCGCGATGCACTTCGAACAACGAGCTCGGATGCCCGATCGACGACACCTTCGCGATCCAGGCAAGCGCACCGTCGCGCTTGACCACGATCGAGCTCACGGACTCAAATGACTCAGGTCCCGGCACATTCCAGATCGCGACCCGATTCATCAGCACCCTGCCGTTCGCAAGGTTCCTCACCACCACCCCTGACGAACTGGTATCGACGCCGAAGGTATCGAGCTCGTACGCGGCCGCCTGTCCCGCGAGGGCAATGTGGCCGACGCATGACTGGAGCGGGCAGAATCCACGCTTTCCGAGGCGATACGACTTGCCGGACGCGCCGGCGCACCCATAGACGGTTTTCCGGACTAGGTAGATCCGTACGGCCGGGCTCCCCACGAGTGTGGGCGCATGTGCCGGGCCGCAGTGAGCTGTGCGACCCGCGCCGGCAGCGGTGGCAGCCGAGGCGGAGCCTGCGATCCCATAGCTCGCGAGCGCTGCTGCCGCCAGCAGAACCACCGGATAACGGCACATGCCCGCATTACGTCCCGACCCGCTCCTGATCACGGTCATCGCTGAGCGCACGATAGGCGCCGATCCGCCCGTCCGCAAGCAAGTAACGTTCGCCGCTCGATGAGCACCGACTCCCGCCCGCCTACCGCCGAGGATGTATTGGCGCTCGTCAAGGAGCGCGAGATCCGCTTCATCAGGCTGTGGTTCACCGACATCCTCGGCCAATTGAAGGCCTTCTCGATCAATGCCACCGAGCTGGCCGAGGGGTTTGAAGGAGGAATGGGGTTCGACGGCTCCTCGATCACCGGCTTCAACGCGATTGAGGAGTCGGACATGATCGCGAGCCCCGACCCAGCAACGTTCGTCGTGCTTCCGTGGCGCCCTCAGGACTCCGGGGTGGCGCGGATGTTCTGCGACATCCTCACTCCGGAGCGCACGCCCTACGAGGGCGATCCCAGGCACGTCCTGCGCCGTGCGCTCGACCGTGCGAGCGCGATGGGCTTCGACCACTACTACGTCGGCCCCGAGCTCGAGTACTTCTATTTCCGGGACTCCAAGTCGACCGAGGTGCTCGACGAGGGCGGCTACTTCGATCTGACGACGCTAGACGCGGGCTCCGATCTGCGGCGTGAGACGGTGCTGGCGCTCGAGCAACTCGGGATCCACACCGAGTACACCCACCACGAGGTCGGCCCGAGCCAGCACGAGATCGACATGCGCTACTCCGACGCGCTGAAGATGGCCGACGACTGCATGACCTACCGGATCACCGTCAAGGAGTACGCGATGAAGTACGGGCTTCACGCGACCTTCATGCCCAAGCCGCTGTTCGGCAAGAACGGGTCGGGGATGCATACCCACCAGTCGCTGTTCACCGGTGAGCGCAACGCTTTCTACGACCCCGACGACGAGTTCTTCCTCTCGGACGTCGGCAAGGCGTTCATCGCCGGACAGCTTCGTCATTCGCGCGAGATCTGTTCGATCTTCGCGCAGTGGGTGAACTCCTATAAGCGGCTCGTTCCCGGCTACGAGGCGCCGGTGTACGTCGCCTGGTCGCGGCGCAACCGCTCGGCCCTGGTAAGGGTGCCGCTGTATCACCCGGGCAAGGAGAAAGCGACGCGGATGGAGCTCCGCTGCCCCGATCCGGCCTGCAATCCGTACCTCACCTTCGCGGTCCTGCTGCAGGCGGGCCTAGAAGGCATCGAGCATGGCTACGAGCTCCCCGATCCGATGGAGAAGAACCTTTACCACCTTTCGCCCGATGACCGGCGGCGCCTCGGGATCGAGCAGCTCCCCGAGACGCTGGGCGAGGCGATCGAGCTGACGGCAGAGTCCGAGCTCGTGCTGCGGACGCTGGGCGAGCACATGTTTAACCGCTATATCGAGATCAAGCGCCAGGAGTGGGAGGACTACCGGGTGCAGGTCACCCAGTGGGAGCTCGACCGCTACCTGCCGGTCTTGTGAGCAGCCGGCGGCCACCGGCGCTGTGACTAGGCGGCAACCCCCGGCCTCCCCGACGAGCGAGGAGACCGGGAGGCGTCGCTGCGCCCCTGCAACTGCGGCCTAGAAGGGACCGGGGCCGCGCGGGCTCTTGTCCGTCGCCGGACTGGCGAGCTCGCACTGACCGAGCCGCTTGCCCTCGACCGAGTTCGGTCCAGGGGTACGCGGGTACAGGTTCGGGCCGAAGCTCGCCTCGGAGCTATCCCACAGCGTGGGGGTGTTTCCGAAGCAGGCCAGGTCGTCGCCGACGTGGTTCGAGAGGATCTCGATCGCGTCGGGATCAGCGAGATGGTTGTCAGTCAGCCGGACACTCCCGCCGACCTGGGTCCGGGTAATGCCCAGCCAGCATGAGTGCAGGTCCCGGATGGTGATCGAGCCCGCGACCGTGCTGTCCTCGTAGGCGCTGTAGACCGGCTGTTGGATCTTCACGAACACCCCGCTGGGGTCGCAGCTGAATCCGCCGCCACCGCCGGTCTGGACGACACTGCCGCCGATCTTGGCGTTGTGAACGATCACCCCGAGCGGCTGATTCTCGGTGATGCTGCCGCCCACCCGAGCTGCGCTCGACAGCGTGGGGTTCATCTGGCTCGGGTCATCCTTGCACGGGAAGCTCTGGGGGTCGCAACCCAGGAACAGCGTCGCACCGCGCTCGACGCGGATGCCGCCCCGGACCTCGAGGTGTGAGTTCGCTTTGCCGTTGGTGACGTTGAGCGCGAAGATGGCCGCCACCGCGGACCCTGCGCTGACCGTGAGGGTGCCGCGAATGTGAGCTGGACCGGAGTTCACGGCGCACACGCCTTGGACCCGCACGTCGCCCGCGTAGGTGCCGGCCAGCACCCCCGGTTTCTCGAACGTGCCCGTGCAAACCTGAGCCGACGCAGCGGTAGCCACGCCCGGGCTGAGCAGCATGGCGCCCATCGCCGCGCCGCCGCACAGCAACGGTAAGAACCTTCTGTACATAACACCCTTTCTTGAACCCCAGCCGGGGGTTCGTATGTTCGGCGACCCGGCCCCGCGTCGCCCCGCGCCCCAGTGCCGAAAGCACTGGACCGAGCCCAACATACCTCTTTTGGGGAGAGATATGTCGTTTTTATGTAATTTGGTGACCTTTAGGGCCGGCCGGGCGGCCACAACGCGGCTGCAAGCTCCTCCGGCGTCCTGACCGGGGCCTGGCACACGAACCGCTCACACACGTAGGCGGCGGCATGGCCGTCCACTGCAGTCCGTCCGGCGAGCAGCGGGACGCCGTCGCCGGCGCCGCCGGCGAGCACCAGGTGCGGGCGCAGGGCGCCGCGAACCACCTTGGCCAGCGCCTTCGCTTCCTCGGCGGGACCGACGATCGCGACCTCCTTGACCGGCGCCAGGTAGAAGTCGATCGCCCGCAGCAGGTGGCCGAACGCGAGCGGCTGGCGCATCGCCAGCGGATACATCAGGCGCAGCACCCCGAGCGCCTGCTTCTCGTACTTGCCCTCCCCGGACAGCAGCGCAAGCCGCAGCAGCCCAAATGCCGCTGCCGAGCTTCCGGACGGGATCGGCGAGTCTTCGAGGTCCTTGCGCCGCGCGGGTAGCTCCTCGTGGTCGGCCGCGGTCGTGAAGAACCCCCCGCGGTCGGGATCTGAGAAACGCTCAATCATCGTTTCAGCGAGACCCACCGCCTGGTGGTACCAGCGCGGATCGAACGTGCTCTCGTAGAGCGTCAGCATCGCTTCGAGCAGGAACGCGTGATCCTCGAGGTAAGCGGCCAGCCGCCCCTGGCCGTCCTTCCAGGTGCGAAGCAGCCGCCCATCCGGATCGAGTAGCTCGCTGACCAAAAAGGAGGCACAGGCGACTGCGGCGTCGAGGTAGTCCGAGCGCTCGAGCACCGCACCCGCATCGGCCAGTGCCGCGATCATCAGCGCGTTCCAGGACGTCAACCGCTTGTCGTCGAGGCCTGGCCGCACCCGGTGGGAGCGCGCGTCGAATAGCTTCGCGCGGATCTCGGGGAGGCGCTCAGGCCTTGACCCACGCGCTTCAAGGACGCTGCACCCGGGCTCGAAGTTGCCCTGCTCTGTCGCGCCGAAGTAGGACATCGCCTCCTCCGCCAGGTCGGGCCCGAGAACCTCCCTCAGCTCGGCGACGCTCCACACATAGAACTTCCCCTCTACGCCCTCCGAATCGGCGTCGAGCGCCGAGTAGAACCCGCCCTCCGGGCCGCGCATCTCTCGCAGCGCCCAGTCGAGCGTCTCGCAGCACACCTCTCGCATCCGCTGATCGCCGCTGACCTGCCACCCGTGCAGGTACGCGCGGGCGAGTAGCGCGTTGTCGTAGAGCATCTTCTCGAAGTGCGGAACTGTCCACTTCGCGTCGACCGAGTAGCGCGAGAACCCGCCGCCGATCTGGTCATAGATGCCTCCTTGGGCCATCGCCCGGAGCGTGGCGAGCGACATCTCGCGCTCGCCACGGGCCGCCAGCAGCTCAACGATCGATGCCTGGGGGAACTTCGGAGCCCGTCCGAACCCGCCGTGGGCGCGGTCATAGTGGCGCTGGAGCGCCGATACCGCCGCTGCCAGCTCGGGCTCGCGGATCGGCTCACTCGAGCCCTCGAGCTCGGCCGAGGCCTGCAGCGCGTGGACCATCGCGTCTCCCTGGCGGATCACATCCTCGCGGCGCTCGGCCCACAGCTTGGCCACGGCCTCGAGCACCATCGTCCAGCTGGGCATCCCGCTTCGGGGCTCGGGCGGGAAGTAGGTGCCCGCGTAGAACGGGATCCTTTCCGGCGTGAGGAATGTGTTGAGCGGCCAGCCGCCCTGACCGGTGATCGCGTGGCAAGCCTCCATGCAGATCGCGTCGATGTCGGGCCGCTCCTCGCGATCGACCTTGATGCAGACGAATTGCTCGTTCATGAGTGCCGCCACATTCGGGTCCTCGAACGACTCTCGTTCCATCACGTGGCACCAGTGGCAGGCCGAATAGCCGACCGAGACGAGCAGGGGCTTGTCCTGCGCCTTGGCCCGGGCGAGGGCCTCCTCGCCCCAGGAATACCAGTCGACGGGGTTGTCCTTGTGCTGGAGTAGATAGGGCGAGCTTTCGCCCGCCAGACGGTTGGGCACGCCGACCAGGCTACCCCGCCGCGACTGGCGCAATACGCTTCGCGCACTGCCCGACGAGGAGGAGATCAGCTTGTCATCACACCGTGAGTCGGTAAGCGCGCCCGACGCCCCTGCTGCGGTCGGTCCCTACGTCCATGCAATCCGCACGGGGAACCTGCTGTTCTGCTCCGGACAGATCCCGCTCGATCCTCGCACTGGTGACATCGTCGGGGCCTCGCCGGGCGCCCAGGCGGGTCGCTGCCTGGAGAATCTTGCGGCTGTCTGCCACGCGGCCGGGGCCACCCTTGGCGACGCGGTGCGGCTGACGATCTACCTGACCGACATGAGCTCGTTCGCCGAGGTCAACGAGGTCTACGAGTCGTTCTTCGAGTCAGATCCGCCGGCGCGGGTGGCGATCGGCGTCGTCGCGCTGCCGAGGGGGGCGCAGGTGGAAATCGACGCGGTGGTCGCGCTCCCCTGAAGGATCCGACCTACTCGGAGCTGCGCCCGCCGCGATAGCGGGCCGCCTCGCGAACGATCGCTTCGACGACGCGGCTCGTCTCGTCCGCCTCGGGGTGCCACTGGACACCGAGGACGAACCTGCGCTCAGGCGCTTCGATCGCCTCCGGAAGCTCGTCGAGCGTCGAGTAGCCGCTGACCTGCAGCCCGTCGCCGATCACGTCGACGCCCTGATGGTGGTGTGACTTCGTCCCGTGCAGCTCCTCGCCGGCGGCGAGCGCGGCGACCGTCCCGGACTGGAGTCGGACGTCGTGGTCGGCTCCATCGAAGCTGCCGAGAAAGCGCCGATGATCCTCGTGTCCGACCTCGTCGGGCAAGTGCTGGTGAAGGGTGCCGCCGAATGCGACGTTCATCAGCTGCATCCCTCGGCAGATCCCGAGCACCGGAATGTCCCGCTCGACGGCTCGCCGGGCGAGCGCCAGCTCGACGCTGTCGCGCTCGGGGACCGTGTTGTGGGTCATCGGATGCGGCGTCGCCCCGTAAGCGGCCGGATCGATGTCGTTTCCCCCGGCCAGGATCAGCCCGTCGATCAGGTCGAGCATCTGATCCGGATCCTGCTCGAGCTCCGGGTCGGGGGGAATCATCACCGCAAGGCCTCCGGCGCGCTGGATCGCAGTGATGTACCCATACGACAACAGCGCGGCGCGCTGGTTCCAGACTCCCCATCTCGCCTGGGTAAGGGCCGTGCAGATGCCGATCACGGGCCGCCCGGCGCTCATCGATCGTCCGTTGTCGCTCACTTATCTGAGCGTAGCGACGCGCTCGGTGCCCTCAGCAGGGCTCGCTGAACCTTGCCGCTTGCCGTCTTGGGCAGAGCGGTAGCGAACTCGAGGATCCGTGGGTATTTGTAGGGGGCGGTCCGGGCCTTGACGTGCTCCTGGAGCTCGCGGGCCAGACCGTCGCTTGGAGCGAATCCGTCCCCGAGGACGACGATCGCTCTCACAACCGCCCCGCGTTCGTCGTCGGGGGCGCCAACCACCGCCGCCTCGGCGACGGAGCGATGAGCGATCAGCGCAGACTCGACCTCGAACGGCCCGATCCGGTAGCCGGCGGAGATGATCACATCGTCGGTTCGCGACTCGAAGTACAGGTAGCCGTCATCGTCGCGGCTGACCCTGTCTCCGGTTCGCCATGGCTGATCCACCGGGGCGGGCTCCCCACTCAGATCGGAGACGAAGAAGGTGGGGTCGGTATGCGGATCGGCGAGAACGAGCTCCCCATCGGAGTCGACCCGCAGGTCGACTCCCGGCAGCGCGGTTCCCATCGACCCTTCTCGTGCCGGCTCTCCGATCGGCATCCCAGTCAGCTGTCCGGTCTCTGTCTGCCCGTAGCCATCGCGGATCTCGAGCCCTGTTGCATCGCGAAACGTGCGTAGGACCTCTGGGTTCAGCGCCTCGCCGGCAGCGACAAGTGAGCGCATCGCCGGCATCGGTGAGAGCGTCGTGCGCTTCGCGATCACGCGGTATTCGGTCGGCGCCATGCACAGGACGTTGACGCGCTCCGCCGCAAGCACCTCGAGGCGCTCGACCGGGTCGAAGCGGGCGTCGTGCAGGAGCGCGGCCGCCCCCTGCAGCCACGGAGCGATGAAGGCGTTACGAGCGGACTTCGACCAGCCACTGGCGGCTGTGCACCAGACCAGGTCCCCGCTCTGCGCGCCCAGCCAGTGCCCGGCCTGAAGGCGCTGGCCGGGCAGGTAGCGCTGTCCGTGCACGACGCCCTTTGGCTCGCCGGTGGTGCCGCTGGTGAACGTGATCAGGCACGGATCGGTGGGGTCCAGCTCGATCGCGCGAGCCGGGTCAGCGCTGAACAGCGCATCATCGGGGACGGTCAGGACCGGACAGTGGGGTTGGGCCCGCGAGAGCTCACCGAGGTCGCGCTCGTCGGCCAGCACGAGCTTGGGCTGCGCCGCGGTGATCCGTTGGCGCAGGTCGTTTGCGCGGAGCTGCTCGTTACAGGGGAGCGCGACAGCGCCGATGCGGAAGCACGCCAGCATCGCCAACACCCACTCCGGGCGAGCGCCGGTCAGCGTCATGACCACGTCTCCGCGCGTCACTCCGTGGCGCTCGAACGTGCCGGCCAGGCGCGCGCTGCGGTCAGCCACCTCGCCGAAGGTCCACTCCCTGCGCTCGCCCTCGCGCGAGATCGAAACAAGCGCCCGCCGGGTGCGAGGTGCGACGTCGACTACATCGCGAGCGAAGTTCACGGCACTCAAGCTTGTGACGATGCCGCGGGGACCGGCACCTGCGGCCAGCTCTGGCGCAGATTCAGGTCGCCGGCAGCGGGGTCGACGAACGGATTGCTCGGACCCCCGACCTTGTTCACCCGCCGCAGCCGCCTGCAGTCCGTCGCGCGGCAGCCGGCGGTCCCGTTGGGCAGCGCGCGTCCGAGGGCGAACAGGTTGTCGTAGACCCGCAGCCTGCCGTCGGTCCGAACTGCCCCGAGGCCCGAGCCGGCCTGCGCCGGGCCGTTGAACGGCGGCGCGATGTCGAGCAGCTCGTCGCCCTGAACCCGGGGGTTCGCGATCACGTTGCCTGCGACGGTGACGTCGAGATTCGGAATGCGGACCGCGTTGCTGCCGTTATCGACGCGCGTCGTGCCCCAGGCACCCTTGGCAAGGTATTGGGCGCAGAGCGAGCGGCCCGGGTCGCCCGGATGCCCGTCGCAGGAGCGCAGTCCGTAGTCGATCTCGACGGTGTGCGAGGTCGAGCCGGTATCCCAGAGCCTGTTGTCGACGAGCGCCACCTGGTCCCCGCCGTTGACGCCGATGCCGGCGCCCTGGGTCCGCCACACCCAGTTCCTGGCGATCACGATCCGGTACGCCTCGTAGCGGAAGTACGGCGGCACCATGAACTGGAGACCTGTCCCCTGTCCAGCCAACACGCCGCCGGTTCCGCAGTCGTGCACGCGGTTCCGGGCGATCAGCAGGTCGGCGGATCCACCCTTGAAATAGGCGCACCAATCGCCGCCGTTGGAGAGGACATCGTCGGTGACCGCGCCGTGCCGGACCGCCACGAACTGGAGCGGGTTCTGTGAGGCCCCGATGATCGTGTCGCGACGCAGGTAGATCCAGCTCGACTGGTTGAACTTGACCGTGTCGAGCAGCTGCTGGGAGCCGTCGAACTCCGAGTGCTTGATCAGCACATGCGTGCACTGCTCGCAGTGGAACAGGTCGAACACGTCCTGGAAGCGAACGCCATCAATCACCAGCCAGTGAACGGCGAACATGTTCACGGCGGGCAGCACCGCCGTTCCCGGTCGCGCGGCGCGCAGCGTGACCACCGCGTGCGCCGTGCCCCATTTCAGCTGCCAGTAGTTCGGCGTCTGAGCGGCGCTCCAGCGCCCCGGCAGGAGCACGATCGTGTAGGGCCGCGTGAGTGTGCGCGACTGTGGGATCCGCCTCCAGGCGGCAGTCACGGTACGCAGCGGCCGGGATTGCGTGCCCGGGCCGGCATCGCTCCCATGCGCCGCGTCGACGTAGATCTTGACCCCGCCGCCGAAGACCGACGCGGGCTCGCCCGCCGACGCCGAGGCGATGGCGGTGCTCCCGCACCCCGCGCTTAGCGCCGCCGCGACCACGGCGACCACCTCGAACCGCATACGCATCGGGCTTAAGGATCGGCCACCGGCCGCGTTTTCTCAAGCTACGATCGCCCACCGTGACCTTCTGGAACGGCGTCCTGTGGCTGCACCTGCTGGCGATGGCCTTCTTCGTTGGCGGCCAGCTGATGCTCGCGGCGGTGCTGGTGCCCGCGCTGCGCGGCGTCGATGGCGGCCGCCCGCTCCGGGCCGCGGCACGCAGGTTCGGCGTCGGGACGCTTGCTGCGATCGCGGTCCTGGTCGCGACCGGCACCGCAATGGCCAGCCACTATCACCGCTGGGGCGAGTCGGCGCTGCAGGTCAAGCTGGGCCTGGTGGCGTTCGTGGGCGTTCTGATCGCCGCCCATCTGCGCCGCCCCGAGTCGAATGCCCTGGACGGCGCGATATTCCTTACCAGCCTGGCGATCGTCTGGCTGGGGATTGTCGTCGCCAGCTAACCTGCATCGGGCATGGGGATGATGACCGGCAATGGACCGTTCGGGCGCGAGCCCGCCGGCCAGTTCAACTTCGACCCGCCGCCTCCCGGGCAGGTGCTGTACCTCGAGCCGACGCCTAAGCGCATCCGGGTAGAGGTCGGCGGCGAGACGATCGCTGACAGCCGCCGGGGGATGCTCCTGCAGGAGTCCGGACATCAGCCGATCTACTACTTTCCGCCCGAGGACGTACGCGCTGATGTGCTCGAGCCAAGCGACCGACGGACACGCTGCCCGAAGAAGGGCGAGGCCTCCTACCACACGATCCGAGCGGGCGAGAGCGTGGTCGAGGCCGGTGCCTGGTACTACCCCGAGCCGCTTGCCGGCGCGCCGGCGATCAAGGGCCTGATCGCCTTCTACTGGAACCGGATGGACGGCTGGCTCGAGGAGGACGAAGAGGTTTTCGTCCATCCCCGTGATCCCTACCACCGGATCGACATCATCAGAACCGACCGCCATATCCGGGTCTCGCTCGACGGCCAGCTACTCGCCGAGACGCGCGAAGCGATGGCGCTGTTCGAATCCAACCTGCCGGCCCGCTGGTACCTGCCCGCGAATGACATCGTGGCCGAGCTCGAGCCCACCGAGACCGTCACCCACTGCCCCTACAAGGGTGCCGCCACCTACCACGCCGTCCGCCTCGACTCTGGCGAAACCGCCACGGACCTCGTCTGGTGCTACTCCGACCCCCTACCCGAGTCCATCCGGATCAAGGGTCTGCATTGCTTCTTCAACGAGCGCGTCGACATCGAGCTCGACGGCGAGCTCCAGGAGCGCCCGGCGTCGCCGTGGAGCCATGGCGTGCGCTCCGACGCCCAGAACGCCTCGCCGGCCCAGACCAGGGGATGACCATGGCGGTCACCACGTCTTACACCGACAGGACCGACGAGCAGAAGGCGATCTGCGAGATGGTCCACCAGTTCGCCGACGAGCAGATCCTCCCGAACGCCGAGCACTACGACCACGAGGACAGCTTTCCGGAGCCGATCGTCGAGCAGATGAAGGAGCTCGGGCTGTTCGGGGTCACGATCCCCGAGGAGTACGGCGGCATGGGGCTCGACCTCGCGACTTACGCGATGATCGTCGAGGAGCTCTCCCGAGGCTGGATCTCGATCTCCGGAATTCTCAACACCCACTTCATCGGGTCCTACCTGCTGATGAAGTTCGGGACCGAGGAGCAAAGGCAGCGCTACCTCCCGCGGATGTCGACCGGCGAGATCCGCGCCGCGTTCAGCCTGTCTGAGCCCGAGTGCGGCTCCGACGTCCAGGCGATCAAGACGACCGCCAGGCGGACCGATGACGGCCGCTACGAGATCAACGGCCAGAAGATGTGGGTCACCAACGGGCTGCTCTCGACGCTCGTGTTCGTGCTCGTCAAGACCGATCCGAGTGCGGATCCCCGGTACAAGGGGATGACCTGCTTCATCGCCGAGAAGGAGCCAGGCGCCACGCAGAACACCGGCGAGTACGCGGGGTTCAACGTTCCGCCGAAGATCAAGAAGCTCGGCTATAAGGGTGTCGAGTCGACCGAGCTCGTGTTCGACGGCTATCGCTGCCCGGCGGAGAACATCCTCGGCGGGGAGGAGGCTGGCCTAGGGCATGGCTTCATCCAGATGATGGATGCGCTCGAGGTCGGCCGCGTGAACGTCGCCGCGCGCGGAGTTGGGATCGCCCAGCGCGCGCTCGAGCTTGCGCTCAAGTACTCCCAGGAGCGAAGGACGTTCGGCAAGCAGATCGCGCAGCACCAGGCGATCCAATTCAAGCTTGCCGACATGGCCACCCAGGTCGACGCGGCGCGCCTACTGACGCTGCGTGCCGCCCGCCTCAAGGATGCCGGCGAGCGCTCCGACCTCGAGGCCGGGATGGCCAAGCTGTTCGCCTCGGAGGCCGGCCGCTTCTGCGTCGAGGAGTCGTTCCGTATCCACGGCGGCTATGGATACTCCAAGGAGTACGAGATCGAGCGCCTGTACCGCGACGCGCCGCTGCTGCTGATCGGCGAAGGCACCTCTGAGATCCAGCGGATGCTGATCGGGCGCGGGCTGCTCCAGCGCCACAAGCTGTAAAGAAGGGGCGCGCCGTACTGGCTCACGCTGTAGTGGCGCCAGCGGGGAAAATGTGACACGGGGACTGATCGCCGAGCGCCGCACCCTCTCTAGACTCAGGGCTCTGTCCTCGCAATCCGACACTAAGACGCTCATTGAGACGGCGGTTACGCGGTTTCTCGCGGAGGTACCGGCGCTCGCGTCGCTGAAGCTCGTGGCCGGACTGGAGCTCCGCGGTCGGGGCGACATACAGCTATACCGCGTCGAGCTGCCTGGCCCGAAGGTCAGCAAGTCGATCCCCAGCGACGCCAAGGTCAACCTGTCGGTATCGCGATCGCATTTCAACGCGCTCGCGACGAAGGGCACCGTGCGCGACTGGCGCGAGGCCTTCGAGCACGGCGATGCCAAGGCGACCGGGATCGAGCAGGTGCTTCAGCTGATCGTCAACGTAGTCCAGCGCCAGGAGGAGCGCTCTCGCACGCGTAAGGCCCGTACCGGCTGAGCCCGGGACAGCCGGCGGTTAGCCCAGCTTGTCCGCGGGGCGTGAGCGCGGCGTCCCGGGCCGCAAATGCGCTGGCTGAAGTCGCAGTTCCGGCGCGGCTCGCGATTCTGGCGGCGCTGTTCGCGCCACGCGATCCCGAAGAGATCGCGTATCTCCTCAAGCTCTCGCCCGCCACCGTCAGCGAGCACCTGGCGGTACTCCGCCGGCGCGGCTTGGGTCCCGGCTTCGGTGCCCGTCCTAGGCGGCGGCGGCGAGCTTCTCGGCCTGGGCTAGCTGCTCATCGACGAGCTCGAGCCCCGCGTCCCAGAAGCCGGGGTCGGCGAGGTCGATGCCGATGATCGCGCCGAGCTCCTCGGGGCTGCGTGAGCCGCCAGCGGACAGCAGCTCCAGGTAGCGAGGCACGAACGGGTCACCCTCGTCGCGGTAGCGGCGGTATGCCGAGAGCGCCAGGAGCTGCCCGTAGGCGTATGCGTAGACATAGCCGGGGGTGGTGATGAAGTGGGGCACGTAGGACCACCACATCCGGTAGCCGTCGCTCATCTCGAGCGAGTCTCCGAACAGCTCGGCCTGCGTCTCCGTCCATAGCTCGCACACGCGGTCGACCGACAGCTCCCCCTCCGAGCGCCGGCGGGTGTGAACCAGGTGCTCGAAGCGGTTCATCGCCATCTGCCGGAAGACCGTGGCGATCGCTCCGTCGATCCGCTCGGCCAGCAGGGTGAGGCGCTGCTCGTCACTGTCGGCCTCTGCCAGCAGGCGTTCGAACACGAGCGTCTCGCCGAACACCGAGGCCGTCTCCGCGAGTGTCAGCGGGGTGGACTGGTGAAAGACGCCCTGGGGCTGAGCGAGCGCTGCGTGCAGGCCGTGACCGAGCTCGTGTGCGAGGGTCAGCACGTCGCGTCTGCGGGCGGTGAAGTTGAGCATCACGTACGGATGAACGTTCGGCACGGTGTAGGCGCAGAAGGCCCCGCCGCGCTTGTGGGGGCGGACCGGGGCGTCAATCCAGTGTTCGTCGAAGAACCTCCGGGTGATTTCTCCCGCCCGGGGCGAGAACGACTGGTAGGTATCGAGCACCAGGTCCCGCGCCTGCGCGAAAGAGAACGTGACGTCCTCGTTCAGCACCGGTGCGGCCCGGTCGTAGTCAGCCAGCCGCGGCAACCCGAGGAGCCTTGCTTTCAGCACGTACCAGCGCTGGGGGATGTCATAGCGGCGCCTGATCGCCTCGACCAGCGCCGACACGGACTCGTCGGAGGTCTCGTTGGAGAGATTGCGGCTGGCAATCCAGTTCGGGTAGTGACGGAGGCGGTCCTCGACCGACTTGTCGTAGACAAGCGTGTTGTAGATGAACGACCTTGTGCGAAGGCCAGGCTCGAGCGCCGCCGAGACGCCCTGGGCAGCCTTCCGGCGCGCATCGCGGTCGGGCGATTGCAGAAGGCTCAGGGCAACCTCGAGTGACTGTTCCTCGTCATCGAGGCGCACCCGCAGCGCCGCAACTAGCTCCCCGAACAGGCGACCCCAAGCGCTCTGGCTCGAGATCGACTTCTCGGCCAGGAGCTTCTCCTCGGTTTCGGAGAGCAGGTGGGGGCGGTAGCGGCGGGCGCTACGCAAGTGATGACGGCAGAACTCGAGCTCTGGCGAGGCGAGCAGCTCATCAGCCCGCTGATCGTCGATCGCCGCCCACTCGAGCTCGAAGAACAGGATCTTCGTCTCGATCTCCGTCGCGCGCTCCTGCATTTGCTGGAGCAGCGCGCCGCGAGCGGGGTCAGCGGTATCGGTCGCGAACTGCAGCGAGGCGTAGGAGGCGGGCCGTCCCACCAGGTCGTTGATGTCCTCGAGCTCGTGCATTGCGCTTGCGAGCGCATGAGCATCGAGCTCTGCAAGCTTGCCGGCGTACTTGTGGGCGAAGCCGGATGCTTGCTCGGTCGCCTGCTCTAGCATCCGCTCGACGGCCGATTCGTCCTCGCCGCCGATCAGCGGGGAGAGGTCCCACTCGGTCGCGAGCAGTTCTGGGTCTGCGAGGTTCTCGGTCACGCCTGACATGGCCAACTGAGGTTATCCCTCACGGACACCCGCCTGGATTAAGCACTGCCGACAGCCGAAACACAGACACTCGGCGTCCCGCGGCGAGGTAGGAGAACAGCAGATGGGCGTTCGGGTCCGAGATTGTCCAGCTGCCCTCCGGCGAGAAAGCCAGCCTGTGCGGGTCCCAGAAGTTTCTGGTCGGCGTGGTGATCAGATAGCGAAAGTGCCCGGCACTGACAGCGCGCCGAAACTCCTGGCAGCTCTCGATCGGAATGAACGAGCCGTGTGGGCCGTAGCGGGCGATGTACTGCACCCGGTTCGAGTCGTCCTGGCCCAGCATCGGATAGGAGAAGAACTCTCCATAGGTGCCGACCAGACCGATCCGGGCCTCCCGGATCCCGCGGAAGTAGTCCCACACGCGCGTTAGTTCAGACGTCTTGGGCCTCGGCCCGTACCAACGACGGAGGTAGCGCTGCTGCCAGGGGTAGCCGGCGGCCGCGCCTGCGCCCAACAGAATCACGGCGCTTGCGGCGACTGCGATCCGGCCCGCACGCCATCGCGGTAGCACCCGCGGCGCCCAGACCAAGGCGATCCCCAGCGCCAGGACCACCACGCCGAAGCCGATCGCGGCTCGGTAGTGCTGGTGGGGCCACAGGCTTGCCTGATCGGCAGTCGCTGCGAAAGCGGCTACGAGTATGGCGAGCAGAGCGCCCTGAACCGCCGGGCGCCCGCGAACGAGCGGAGCCAGCGGCATCACCGCGAACCCAAGCGCCAGCGCCGGCAAGGCGAAGCGGAGATTGAATGCGAATGCGATCGGGTGACCCTGCGGGCCCGCTGCGCCGTTCGGTGTGAGCAGATAGGCGACCAGTCCTGTGAGCGCCACCAGCGCGAGCATCCTCACTGTGCGTCCCGCTCCCGGCAGGAGGCACAGAAGCGGGCTGAGCACCGCAGCGGCGAGCAAGACGAACCACGATCGGCCAAGCTGTGAGGAGATCCCCGAAACGAAGTATCTGTCCCAGAACCGGGCGCTCGTGAGGTAATGGGCGACCGAGAACGTCGCCGATTGCTGGAGTGGCGGCGAGGGCGTCGGCAACACCCCCAGGGTGCTCCACGGCAGCGGGTTGCCGACTGCGATCAGGTTGCGCAGGTACCAGAACCCGCCCCCGAGGGCGAGTGGTCCGAGCCAGAGGCCAGCCCGGCGTACCCGCGCTCCGGCCGGCGCGAGCGCCAGGACCCCCAAGCTGAGAGCTGCCACGGGCACCAAGAACGTCAGCTTCACCGATACCGCCAGCCCTGCCGAGATCGCCGCGAGCACGAGCGCGGGGCGGTGGTCCTCGGCGCGGAGGAGCAGGGCCGCCGCCCCGAGCAGGAAGAACACACCGAGGATGTCGACGTCCGCGCTGCCGGCCTGCGAGAAGTAGAGCATCGGTGTCGCGAGAATCACCGCGACGGCCCAGGTCGATGTCATCCCTACTCCCCGCCACTGGCCGATGCACCACGCCGCCAGCAGCGAGAACCCCATCCACAGCAGGTTCAGCGCGGGCGAGACCGTGTCGTGGCCGAACAGCACGATCCCCAGTCCATGGAAGAGCTCGCCTGTCGCGGGATAGAACGCGAGCAGGAACTCGAGGTCGTAGTGAAGCTGGGTGATGTGCCCCGTCTGAGCGAACCCCGCGGCCCAGGGCAGGTGGTACCAGAGCGAGTCGAACGTGTGGATCCCCAGGGTGTAAGCCTGGAGGGTGGGGGAGGCCCACTCGGCCGCGACCGTTGCCGCCGCGAGGACGGCGATCGTGGCCAGCACCCGCGCTCGCGCGTTCGTGTCTTCGGGCGAACGACGCGCCTCGAGCCGCCTGGTGCGAACGGCTGTCCCGACCCCCGCCGCGACGCAGGCAACAACGATCGGCAACAGCCTGAACAGACCCACTGCTCCCAGCACCTCGAGGACCCCGATCAGCATGGCCGCGGCGATCAGCGCTTGTGCGAGGCATGCGAGCGCTCCGCTCCAGGTATCGAAGTACCGCCTGCGCAATCCGGTTGCGCCCAGCAGCAGTGACCCGCTGATCAGCAGCAGCGAGACGATCCCGAGCGCGTACCTCGCAACGCCGTCGCTCATCCGGGGAGCTCAGCTGAGCGAGGACCCGGCTCGGCTACGCTTGCGCTGCATCCCATGCGAGCGCCAAGACTAGGTGCTGCGCTGGCGTCGCTGGTGGTGATCACCGGGTGCGGCTCCAGCGGCCCGACCCATAATCCCGACCCCAGCGCGCTTCCGTTGGTCGACGGCGCGTCGATCGTCGCGCGCCACCGCCAGTGCGACCCGGGCGCGAACGCGTTCTGCGCGATTGAGCTGGTCATAGTCGCCCCCCGCTACCACAGCTCGATGGAGCTCCTGCAGAGCGAGAAGCGACATCTGAAAAGCGTCGGCTGGACCGGAACCGGGGGCGACGCTAACCAGGAGCGGGCCGCTGACTCTCCCGGCCACAAGCTGCGTGCGACCTATGCCACGGCGCAGGATGAGCTGCTCGACAATGACCTCGGTTGGATTCAGCGGCCGCGGCAGATCACGCTGGCGCTCTCCCATACCGTGTTCAACCGCACCTCGGCCCTGGCCGTGATGCTCGAACCCGGCATTTCCTAGGAGCTCTCGCCGGCGGGGTCGCGCTCTCCAAGTTGGTCGACGACCAGGCGCCGATCGGGACCGACGCTGAGCGCGCTTCGGCCGGCCAGGAGGTCCCGAAGGTCGGCTCCGACGAGCTCCGCGCGCCACCCCGACAGTGCCCTGACGTGCGGGTCCGGATCGCCGCGGCGCGACGCCGTCACGATTGATTCGAGCTCGCTTCGCGAGGCGATCAGCTCGTACGCAAGGCCCGCCTCGGCAGCGCGGGCGCGAAGCAGCGCCTCGGCGAGCACGATCAACGGCGCGTCGGCTGGATCCGAGCGCCAACGGGCCTCCTCGCGCGGGATTGGGGTCGAGCGCAGACCCGCGGCGATCGTCTCGAGGATTGCCTCCCCGCGCCGCCTGACCGTGGACGGGTGAAGGCCGCGGATCGGCCCCAGCTCTGCGAGCGTCGACGGCTGGCGCTTGGCGAGCTCAACCAGCGGCGGATCGCCGAGCACTGATCCGACCGGGCGGTCCTCGCGCGAGGCGACCTGCTCGCGCCAGGCGGCAAGGTCCCGAGCCACCGCACGGGACCGTGGGTCGAGCTGGTTGACCCTCGGCAGCCGCTCCCAGGCCGACCACGGATCTCGTTCATCGGTGGCGGCCTCGAGCCTACGGCACTCCTCGCGAGCCCACCCGAGGCGCCCGGTGCTCTGGAGCCGTCGCTGGAGCTCGTCGGCGAGTCCCAGCAGGTGAGCCACATCCTCGGCGGCGTAGGTCAACTGCTCGGTCGTGAGCGGGCGCGCGTCCCACCGCGTGTAGCTGGCGGTCTTACCGACGCGCAGTCCCAGGATCGCGCCGAGCAGATTGCCATAGCCCGCCTGCGCGCTGGCGCCGGTGAAGCCGGCGGCGACCTGCGTGTCGAACAGGTTGTTGATCTCCGTCGCCCAGGCCCGGCGCAGGATCGCCACATCCTGACGGCCTGCATGCAAGACGACCTCGATCGCCGGATCGCCGAGCAGCTCGGCCACCGGCGCCGGATCGGTACGGTCGAGTGCGTCGACGACAAGGATCCGCGTGCCGTCCTCGGCTCCCGGATCATCGACCACGATCTGCACCAGGCACAGCAACGCGCGGTACCGGCCCTCTGACATGAACTCGGTGTCGATCCCGATCCGTCCCACGCTGCGCGCCGCCTCCGCCGCAGCTTTCACGTCCTGCGACGTGGCGAGCCCCCGGTTATCCATGGCGCCACAGTAACCGAGTAGCGCTGCAAAATTCGCAGGTTCGAAGGTTGCAGGTTCGCCCCGCACCCCCCGGGCGGCACCACAGGGCCGCGTCAGCGGCCCC
This sequence comes from Actinomycetota bacterium, assembly GCA_030948665.1. GTDB lineage: Bacteria > Actinomycetota > Thermoleophilia > Solirubrobacterales > Solirubrobacteraceae > Palsa-465. The sequence continues at coordinate 20,877 of JALYZY010000054.1, forward strand.
ATCAAAAACCTACCCCCGTGGTAGGATATGGACCCGATGATCTTCTCCTCGAAAGCCGAGTACGGCGTGCGGCTGATGGTCGAGCTTGGTCGCCAGGCGCCCGAGCATCCCACCAGCCTGAAGGCGATTGCCGACGCCGAGGGGCTTCCGCTGGCATACCTCGAGCAGGTCGTAGCCAGGCTGCGCAAGGCCGGCCTCGTGATGAGCGCCAGGGGCGCCCACGGTGGCTACTGGCTGGCCCGGCCGGCTGACCAGATTGCCATGGATGAAGTGGTTCAGGCGCTCGACGGCGCGATCGCTCCGATGGAGTGCTTCATCCACGAGCACACCGAGCGCGTGCTCTGCTCCCATCAACCAGACGCCGGGCATGGCTGCGCCACCAAGCTGCTCTGGACCCGCGTCCAGGGCGGGATCATCCGCTCGCTCCAGACGACCACGCTGGCCGAGCTCGTCGAGTTCTCACGGCGCGCCGAGCGCCTCGAGGGCTCGCGGCGCGCCGAGCGCGTCCCCGCCGGAGTCGCCTGACCATGGAGCAGCTCGAGATTCGCAATTTGCATGTCCGCGCCGGCGACAAGGAGATCTTGCGGGGGCTCGATCTCGCCGTCGACAAGGGCGAGATCCATGCGCTGATGGGCCCGAACGGGTCCGGCAAATCGACGCTCGCCAACGCGATCATGGGGCACCCCGGGCTCGAAGTGACCGACGGCCAGATCCTGTTCAAGGGCGATGACATCACCGGCGCCTCTCCTGATGAGCGGGCGCGCATGGGTCTGTTCATGGCTTTCCAGTATCCGATCTCAGTTCCGGGTGTGACCGTCACCAAGTACCTGCGCACGGTACTCAACGCCCATCGCGAGGCGCGCGATGAGGAGCCGATCCCGCTAAAGGAATTCCGGCAGACCGTCGAGGCGGCGATGAAGCTGACGGCCGTCCCCCGGGAGTTCTCGAGCCGCTATCTGAACGAGGGCTTCTCGGGTGGTGAGAAGAAGCGCATGGAGATCCTCCAGCTGTCTTTACAGAAGCCGGATCTCGCGGTCCTAGACGAGACCGACTCCGGTCTCGACATCGACGCGCTGCGTGTTGTGGCCAATGGTGTCAATGCCGTCGCCGGGCCCGAGATGGGAATCCTGATCATCACCCACTACCAGCGGATCCTCCACCTGGTGCAGCCGAGCCACGTGCACGTCATGTACATGGGGCGGATCGTCAAGGAGGGTGGCGCCGACCTGGTCACCGAGCTCGAAGCCAAGGGCTACGGCTGGATCACCGAGGAAGCTGCATGACAGCCGTTGCCTCGCTGCACGACGTAGCCGCGGAGTTCCCCGTCCTGTCGCGCGAGATCGCCGGCTATCCGATCACCTATCTGGACTCCGCCGCGACCTCCCAGACGCCCCGGCCGGTGATCGAGGCGATGACCAGTTACTACACGCAGTCGCGGGCGTCGATCCATCGCGGCGTCTATCCACTTGCGGTGGAGGCGACTGACCTGTACGAGGGCGCGCGTCGCCGCATCGCTGACTGGCTTGGGTCGACGACTGAGGAGACGATCTTCACCTCCAACGCGACAGCCGCGATCAATCTTGTGGCCTACACCTGGGGGCGCCAGAACGTTCAGCGCGGCGACCTGGTCGTGCTCACTGAGATGGAGCACCATTCGAACATCGTCCCCTGGCAGCTGCTTTGCCAGGACCGCGAGGCCGAGCTCGCCTACATCCCGGTTCTCGAGGACGGCAAGCTCGATCTCGATGGTCTTGACGCGCTGCTTACGCGCGGTCCGCGCTTGGTCGCGTGCGTCCACGTCTCGAACGTGCTCGGGGCGATCAACCCCGTGGCCGAGATCGTCCGGCGGGCACATGCGGTCGATGCGGTGGTGCTGATCGACGGCACGCAGGCCGTCCCGCAGATGCCGGTCGATCTGCGCGAGCTCGACGCCGACTTCTACGCCTGGACCGGCCACAAGGCCTACGGGCCGACCGGTATCGGCGTGCTTCACGGTCGGCGTGAGCTGCTCGAGGAGATGCCTCCGTTCATTGGCGGCGGCCACATGATTCGCACGGTCGCCGCGAACGAGTCGACCTGGACTGACCTTCCTTGGAAGTTTGAGGCCGGAACCTCGCAGGTGGCGGAGGCGATTGGTCTTGGGGCGGCCGTTGACTGGATCCGCGCGCTCGGGATTGATCGGATTCGCTCGCACGAGGAGTCGCTGACGGCTGCGGCGCTTGAGGCGCTGGTCTCAGAGGTGCCGGGGCTGTCGGTGCAGGGGCCGGCTGCGGCGTCCGACCGTGGAGCGCTCGTGTCCTTCTCGCTGGAGGGGGCCCACCCGCACGACATCAGCGAGATCCTCGCGCGCGAAGGTGTCTGTGTTCGCGCCGGGCACCATTGTGCGCAGCCGCTGATGCGCGCGCTCGGAGTCGCCGCTACTACCAGGGCCTCGTTCGCGGTGCACAACTCCGAGGCAGATCTTCAGCGGCTTGTGGACGGGCTCGGCAGCGTCCGGCAGACACTCCAGCTCGACTGAGGGGGTGGTTGTCCGATGGACGAGCTCTACCGCGAGAACATCCTCGAACACTACAAGCACCCCCACAACTGGAGTCCTCCTGTCCCGGACATCGAGGACGCCGACCTGGAGTTCCACGATCTGAACCCGCTGTGCGGGGACGAGCTGACCGTCCGGCTCGCGGTCGACGAGGAGGGTCGTATCTCTGATGTGCGCTTCTCAGGCCACGGATGCGCGATCTCGCAGGCGGCGGCATCGATGACTTCTGACGAAGTCAAAGGGATGAAGGTTTCCGACCTGCTCGCTCTTGATCGCTCATTTGTCCTGGATCTGCTGGGGATCGACATCTCCGCCACGCGCCTGAAGTGCGCGCTGCTCTCGCTCAAGGTGCTGAAGGGCGCCTCGCTCGGTCAGGCTGCCGCCTGGGAGCCCGAGGCTCCCGAAGCCGCCTGACGTCGTAACTATCGAGGTCGCCACACCATCGTGAGTCCGCCGGTCGGCTTTTGGCCGTGGTGCACGAACCCGACCTGCTTGTAAAGATGGATCGCGGCGGGGTTGCGCTCGCTCACCGACAGCGACAGCCCTGAGCAGCCGGCGGCCCGCGCACGATCCAGAAGGCCCTCCATCAGCCTCCTCCCGATACCCCTCCCGCGCGTTTCCGCGGAGACGGTGACGATGACCTCCTGCAACGGCTCGCCGGTAGTTTCGTCACGCACTAGGACGGGCTCGACCGCTCGTGGCCATGCCGCACCGCGGAGCTCGCCTTCCTCTTCCCAGCCGACTCCGAGCTCATCTCCCCACCCTTCCAGCCAGCGGCTGACGTTCGGCATCTCGAGCGCGGCGGCCGGGACCTCGCGTTCCGGAGGAAAGGACGCCATCAGGGCAAACCCCACGGCCGCTGCCGCATCACCGCGATTCAGGTCTCTGAGACTCACGTCCGCAGAGCGGTGAAAACGCCGTAGCCCTTCCGATCTCGCCACGGAGCGTCGTGAGTCGCAAACCATCGCTCCGCTTCGGCGACGATCTCATCTGCGACGGCAGGACGCTCTGGCGACGCGGGTTCGACGCCGTAGAACGACAAGAGTGACACCGCGTAGTTTGCTAGCGCTTCTGGCGTTGGAAAAAGCAGCGCGTTGTCGCAGTGGGTCGCCGCGACGTGGCCGAAGATGCGCGCGATCGCCGGTGGAAGGGTCTCGGTGTTGACTCGCTCGTTTGGCAGCTCGGGCGGCTCGAGGCCATGGCTCCGAACCACCCGGCCCACCAGATCGCACACCTGCGTGGCGTTGTCAGGGAGGTTGACGACAGCCGCGAATCGGCCGCCGGCTCGTAGGACCCGGCGTGCCTCTCGCAACGCCGCGTCCAGATCGGGCACGTGATAGAGCATGTGTCGGGCGGTCACCACGTCGAACTCGCCGTCAGCGAACGGTTGTGCCGTCGCGTCGCAGACGACACCCTCGATGACCTCCGAGCCCGCCAGCGCGTCGATTGCGGCCGGAGAGGTGTCGAGCCCGACCAGCCGGCCCCGGTGTTCCTCCTGGCGCAGTCTTCGCAGGAACGATCCAGTCCCGCAACCGACGTCGAGAAGCGCCTCGTCGGGCTCGAGCGCGATCTCGTCGAGAACCGCTTGCTCGACGTCGTCCTCGCGCTCGGAGTATCGACGGTGAGTATCGATGCGCGTCTGCAGCGGTTCGAGTGACAAATACTCGCTTGCTACCGGGGAGATATTCGCGAACTCGTTGGCGTCCATGTTCTGCCCTCGGTTGGCCGACCGAGTAGAGCGGACGCGTCTCCGCGGAAACGCGCAACCGGCCGGCTTCGTCTGACGGTTGCTGCCGAGCTTATTGATTGCATGTAAAGCGTGCTTGACATTTGAGCGATGTCAAGCTAACTTGACAGTCGTGCAAAACGAGGTGCGCGAACTACGCGGCGCCCGCAACATCTCCCAAGCCCACCTTGCGGAGGCCCTTGGGGTCTCGCGGCAGACGATCAACTCGATCGAGACAGAGCGCTACACCCCGTCGCTTCCGCTCGCGATCGCGCTCGCACGGTTCTTCGAGAAACCCGTAGAGGAGGTTTTCCATGTCAACGGCGCCCGTTAGGAAAGGCCGCAGCGTCTGTCGCTCGCGTTGGTTCTTTCCCGCCTTCTGCGTCGCGCTCGGTGTGATCGTGCTCGCGGCGATGTGGATCGGAGGACAGCCCGGCGCCGGCCTGTTTTCGCTCGGCGTGATGACCGCGCTCAGCGCGGTGTTCTTGCTGGGCGGCCGCAGCGAGACGATCCGTGGACTGCGCGGCGATGGCCGCGACGAGCGGTTCGCGATGATCGACCTGAAGGCGACTGCTGCGGCTGGATTCGTGGTGATCCTCACGCTGATCATCGCGTTCCTCGTCGAGGTCGCGGAGGGACACAGCGGCAATCCGTACGCGTGGCTGGCTGCGATCGCCGGGCTTGCGTATGCGGTCGCGATCGTCTTTCTGCGCTGGCGGTCATAAGACGCCGGAGCAGGCCCCCCGACGCCCGTGTCAGCCGTCATGGTCGAGCTCGGGCGGCCCGAGTAGATCCCAGCGGTTTCCCGCTATGTCGAGGAACACAGCAACGCGACCGTAGGGTTCGTTGCGTGGGGTGCCCACGAACTCGACACCGGCGTGGGTCATCCGCTGGATGGCGCCAGCGAAATCCTCGACTTGGAGGAAGAAGCCCACCCGGCCCGCTACCTGCCTACCGACAACGGCCAACTGATCCTCGCCGTCGGCCTGGGCCAACAGGATGCCGGTCTGGGCACCAGGCGGACGCACAACCACCCACCGCTTCGGGGTCCCAGCGTTCGTTAGCGATGGGGAATCCTCCACCAGCTCGAAGCCGAGCGCACCAACGAAGAACGCGATCGCAGGGTCGTATTCCTCGACGACGATCGCAGTCAGTTGCAGAAACATGACCCGGGGAGCATGCCGCATCCCGCACGTGGCTTAGGAGCGGTTGGGCGGCTCGCCCATACTGTCGCGATCGCCTTCCTGCGCTAGGCGAGCTTGACAAGCGCGTCTCCGCGGAAACGCGCAACAGCGTGGTGCGCGTTGGCCTTAGCGGCTGCTCTTTGGGTGCCTCTCTGTGCTCGCGTTCCGTCCGGTGCGCTCTGTACCTTACGAACATGTGTTCGATTGCGTTGCTGTCGGAACCGGGGACCGAAGTGGAGGCGCGGACCCAGTCCCTCGAAGATCTGGAGCGGGAAATCTGCGAGCTGGGCGCCCACATCGAGGCCGCTACCTGTACCTGGCTGTTGCTGCTGGCGCAGTTCGACGAGCGGGAGGGGTGGGGGGTCTGGGGCGCGCGCTCGTGCGCGCAGTGGCTCTGTTGGCGTTGCTCGCTGGCACCGGGCGCGGCGCGTGAGCGGGTACGGGTCGCGCGGCGCCTGAAGGATCTTCCGCTCGTTCGCGAGGCGTTCGCAGCGGGGGAGATCTCTTATTGCAAGGTGCGTGCGGTGACACGGATTGCCACGCCGGAGATCGAGGAGCAGCTGGTAGAGCTGGCGCGGCATGCGACAGGGGCGCAGCTCGAGAAGCTGGTCCGCGGGTACAGCGGTGCGCTCGCAGCGACCGTGGATGGCGCTCGGCGCGCGCATGATCTGCGGTACGTCCGCTGGAGCTGGGAGGAGGACGGTTCGCTGCTGATCCAAGGGCGGCTCCCGGCTGAGGACGGTGCGCTGCTCTTGACCGCGCTCCAGGACGCCGAGGATCACGCCTCCGACAGCGACCAGCGGGAGGCACCCGCCAGTCTGGCCGGCGCCCGGCGGGCGGACGCACTCGTAAGCGTGGCCCGAGCGGCGCTCACCGCCGGAGATGCCGACCGGCGCGGGGCCGACCGTTGTGAGCTGGTGGTTCACGTCGACGTGGCGACGCTCGCCGCCGATCAGATCCAGGAGCGCTCGGATCTGGAGAACGGACCCTCGATCTCACCCGAGACTGCCCGGCGGCTCGGCTGCGACGCGGCCGTTGTACGAATCATCGAGCGCGATGGGCGGCCCCTGTCGGTGGGTCGCAGAACTCGGGCGATCCCGCCCGCGTTGCGCCGGGCCCTCCGAGCGCGGGACGACGGTTGCCGGTTTCCCGGCTGTGCGCACCGGCGGTTCCTTCACGCCCATCACGTTGAGCATTGGGCTCGCGGAGGGCAGACCGACCTGGGGAACCTGGTCGTGCTCTGCTCTTACCACCATCGACTGGTCCACGAAGGTGGCTTCCAGGTGCAGCCCAGCGGGAAGCACGGATTCCGGTTTCGCAGGCCGGACGGCCGGGTCGTCGCACCGGTTCCGGCATGTGACCGGACGCGGGGTCCGACCCTCGAGCAGCGCCACCGGCGCGAGGGGCTCCATGTGGACGCCGATACCGTCAAGCCGATCTCGATGGGGGACCCGCTCGACTACGGGATTGCCGTCGAGGCGCTGCTTGCGCGGGCGCTTGCGGGCACGTGATTCGGCAGCCGCGGGGCGCTAGACTCCCTTAGGTAAATCCGATCCCCCCGCTAGGACTTAGCAGCAAGTGCCACAGATCATCGACGTTTGCCCAGTAACAGAGCTCGCGCCAGGCGATGTCCGCTTGGTCGAGTGGGAGGACCTCGAGATCGGCGTGTTCAACTGCGCCGGCACCGTGTACGCGATCGAGGATCGCTGCTCGCACGACAATGGGCCGCTCGTCGAAGGAGAGCTGGACGAGGAGACATGCACGATCGAGTGCCCCCGCCATGGCTCGCTGTTCGATTTGAAGACCGGCCAGCCGAAGACTTTGCCCGCATATGTTCCGGTGGACACCTTCCCGGTGGTCATCGAACACGAGACCATCAAGCTGGAGGTGGAGTAGTGGCTACTCCCGAGACTGTGACCCCGGTACTTACTGAGAACGAGCAGCTCCGCGGCATCAACGCCGACTACGAGGAGCGCTACGGCTTCCACGACGCCGAGAACTACCTGTACAAGGCTCCCAAGGGACTCACTCGCGAGATGGTCGAGAAGATCTCCGAGTTCAAGTCAGAGCCTCAGTGGATGCGCGACTTCCGTCTGAAGGCGTTCGATCACTTCCTCTCGCGACCCCAGCCCACCTGGGGCTCGCCGATGCTGGCCGAAGTCGACTACGACGAGATCCGCTACTTCGTGCGGGCTTCGGAGCGCGCCGAGCGCTCCTGGGAAGACGTGCCCGACGATGTTAAGAAGACGTTCGACCGGCTTGGGATCCCAGAGGCCGAGCGTAAGTTCCTCTCGGGCGTCGGCGCCCAGTACGAGTCTGAGGTGGTCTACCACCAGATCCATGAGGATCTCGAGAAGCAGGGTGTGATCTTCACGGACATGGACTCGGCGCTGCGTGAGCACGAGGACCTGGTGCGCGAGTACTTCGCCACAATCATCCCGCCCAACGACAACAAGCTTGCGGCGCTGAACTCGGCCGTGTGGTCGGGCGGCTCGTTCGTCTACGTGCCCGAGGGCGTCCATGTCGAGATGCCGCTCCAGGCTTACTTCCGCATCAATACCGAGTCGATGGGTCAGTTCGAGCGCACGCTGATCATCGCCGAGCCCGGGTCCTACGTGCACTACGTCGAAGGCTGCACGGCGCCGACCTACTCATCGAGCTCGCTGCACTCTGCGGTGGTCGAGCTGATCGCCAAGCCGGGAGCCCGGATCCGTTACACGACCGTCCAGAACTGGTCGACGAACGTCTTCAACCTCGTCACCAAGCGGGCGGTCGCCCATGAGGACGCGACCGTTGAGTGGGTCGACTGCAACCTCGGCTCACGCCTGACGATGAAGTACCCGAGCGTCTATCTGCTCGGCGAGCGTGCTCACGGTGAGATCCTCTCGATCGCGTTCGCGGGCAAGGGGCAGCACCAGGACGCCGGCGGCAAGATCGTCCACGCCGCGCCGAACACGACGTCGAACATCTTCGCGAAGTCAATCTCCAAGGACGGCGGACGCGGCTCATACCGCGGCCTGCTCGAGATCGCCAAGGGCGCCCACGGCGCCCGCTCGAAGGTTGTCTGCGACGCGCTGCTACTCGACGAGCACTCGCGGTCTGACACCTATCCCACGATCCGGATCGGCGAGGACGACGTAAACGTCGGCCACGAGGCGACCGTCTCGAAGGTCGGGGATGACCAGCTGTTCTACCTGATGTCGCACGGGATCTCCGAGAACGAGGCGTCGAAGCTGATCGTCAACGGATTCGTTGAGCCCATCACCAAGGAGCTGCCGATGGAGTACGCGGTCGAGATGAACCGCCTGATCGAGCTCCAGATGGAAGGCTCGATTGGCTAGCGGCGTCCTGAGTGAACCCGAGTTCCTAGCGGCGCGCCGAGAGCGCGCCGCTCGTCTCTCAGCGACCCTTGAGCTGCCGCAGTTCAAGGGCAAGTCCGGGTGGGAGTTCACGGACATCTCGGCCTTGGACCTGGGCGCCTACCGGCCGCTGAACGGCGACGCTGGTTCCGGCGATGGGTCGGCGGTTGCGTTCCCGTTCTCGATACGACCCGCCGACACCGCTCGCTTCGACGAACAGTGGGACTACCAGGAGGCGCCGCCGCAGGGCGATGGCCTCCCCGAGGGCGTGCTCGTCACCACGATCGCCGAGGCTGCCGCCTCGCATCCGCAGCTGATCGAGCGTCACCTGGGTTCGCTGGTCACCCCCGACGACGTGTTCGTCGCCCGCAACGAAGCCGGGTTCCGCGGGGGTGTCTTCGTCTACGTGCCGAAAGGCGTCGTCGTCGAGCGACCGATCGTGCTGACAGCGATCCAGTCCACCCCGGGAACCGAGCTCGACCGGCGCACGCTGATCGTCCTAGAGGAGGGATCGCAGGCTGAGGTCTGGGAGCAGTACGTTTCCGGCTCGGAGGACCTCGACGGCCTGTTCAACGTTGTCACCGAGCTGGTCGTCGGGGACGCCGCGCGGCTGCGCTTCGTCTGCGGCCAGGCGCTCTCCGAGCGCAGCTGGATCTTTGGCGCGCAGCGCGCCGAGGTCGGCCGCGACGCCTCGCTCGACTGGGTGGCGCTCGGATTCGGATCGGCGCACGGGCGCGTGCGGATGCAGACGCGCCTCAGCGGTCCGGGGGCCGAGGCTCGGGTCACCGGCGCGTACGCCACCCGCGGGCGCCAGCACATCGACTTCGACACAACCCAGGAGCACGCGGCGCCAAACACCACCTCCGACCTGGCGTTCCGCGGCGTCCTTCAGGGCCGCTCGACGGCCGTCTGGCGGGGGAACATCATCGTCGACCCCGGCGCTCAGAAGACCGACGCGTTCCAGGAGTCACGCAACCTCTTGATCTCTAAGCGCGCGCATGCGGACGCAATCCCCGGGCTCGAGATCCAGGCCAACGACGTCCGCTGCACCCATGCCGCGGCCGTCGCTCAGGTCGATCCCGAGCAGCTCTTCTACCTGCGCTCGCACGGGCTCGATGCTGAGGTGGCCAAGCGACTTGTGATCGAAGGCTTCCTTGCGGCGCTGGTCGAGCGCTTCGAGGAGGGGCCGGTGCGCGAGCAGCTTGCCGGGGCGCTCGAGCAGCGCCTTGCGCTGATTCTCGACCAATAGCTCGAGTCGCCAAGCAGGCTGGCAAGTGGCTGCCCGCAGCAGGCTTGCGGCCGCAAGCCTCGAATGTAACGGCCAGCGACGTCCCGCAAAGGAGCTTTCGATGAAAATGCTGCGACAGTCCGTTGTCCTGGCCGCGATCGCCGCCTCGATGCTTGTGGCCGCGCCGAGCGCGCAGGCAGTGATCCAGGTTCAGCGCGGGATCTCAGGCATCGCCATTGGCATGACACCCGCGCAAGTAACGGCAGGGCTCAGCGGCCCGAGCCATATGACGACAGGCACAAACGGCTTCGGCCCGTACACACAGTACGTCTATCCCGGTGGGATGACGATCACCTTTCAAGGCAACACCACCGTGACCGCCATTGCGATCAGCGGACCGACCGACAGAACGGTCCGTGACGTTGGCATCGGCTCTACGCTCACGGCCGTCAAGCACGGCGTGCGCAACATCAAGTGCCAGACGTTCGCCCGGATCACGGACTGCAGGGTTGGCAAGCTGATCGCGGGCAACCGCGTGACCGTTTTCATGCTCAAGCACGGGCGCGTCACCCGGGTGACGATCGCGATCCTGTTCGAGTAGCGCGCTAACTCGCCAGCTGGTCAAGCTCAGCGAGCTCGCTGTCCTCGAGCTCGAGTTCGATCGCTTGGACGTTGTCGTCGAAGTGTGCGATCGAGCTGGTGCCCGGGATGGGAAGTGTCACGCGCGAATGCGCGAGCAGCCAGGCCAGGGCAACCTGCGCGGGTGTGGCCTGGTGCCTGCGCGCGATCTCATCGAGCTGGCCGCCACGCTTCGCGAGCTCACCGGTGCCGAGGGGAAACCAGGGCAGGAACGCAAGGTGCTCGCTCTCGCAGGCCCTGAGCACTTCCTCCGAGTGGCGGTCCGAGAGGTTGTAGCGGTTCTGGACCGAGACGACCTCGACGATCTCCCTGGCCCGCTCGAGCTGCTCGACCGTAACGTTGCACAGGCCAACATGGCGGATCTTCTCCTCCTCCTGGAGCTCGGCGAGCGACGCGACGGAGTCCTCGATCGGGACCTTCGGATCGACGGTATGCAGCTGGTAGAGATCGATGCGCTCAACCCTGAGGCGCCGCAAGGAATCGTCGCAGCAGCGCTTTAGGCGCTCCGGGCGGCAGTTCGGCTCCCACACGCCTGGTCCCGGCCGCTCGAGTCCTCCTTTCGTTGCGATCACCAGGCCCTCTGGGTACGGATACAGGGCCTCAGCGATCAGCTGCTCCGAAACCGCGGGACCGTAGGAGTCCGCCGTGTCGATCAGGTTCACGCCCGAATCGACGACATGGCGCAGCAGGAGTCGGACGCTGTTTGTGTCCTGCGGCTCGCCCCAGATGCCGCTCCCGGTGATTCGCATCGCTCCGAACCCCATCCGCTGGACTTCCAGGTCGCCGCCGATCGTGAACGTGTCCTCAGAAGTGGTCATCGCCTCGGAAGTATCCCCTTACCGCCCGAAAGACGCCGTACGATCTCCGTGCAGTGGCGCGCGGAACCCCAGCGATGATCCCGCTCGGCTACGGCAAGTTCGTCCGAGCTGACCGCGTGTACGCCCTGGTGCCGCTAGAAGGCAGGCAGCGCGGCGATGGCCGCCGGACGCTGGTCCACGTGGAGGGGATCGATGAGCCGCTCGTCGCCTCGCGATCCGAGGGAGCGATCTCCCGCGATGTCGCAGCGGCGCTCGGATTGCCGCCGCGGGGACGTGAGGACGGGGCCGCACAGCCTGGTCAGGACCCGCTCTTCTGAGCGCTCAGACCTCGTCGAGGTCCTCGCCGCTAGCGATGTCGAGTGCTTTGCTCGGCGGGATCGTGTACAGCAGGTTGCCGCCGCTGTCGTGGACGCTGACTGTCACTCGGCCTGTCGGCGGATCGAGGCGAAAGCGAAGCTCCCGGCCGCGCGCAGCGAGGCGCTGATACACCTCGGCGGCGAGGTCCATCTCTTCGAGCAACTCCTCGGGGGGCCCATCTTCCGCCGACACGTCAGCTACCTCCTCAGATCCGCCGCGAGCGTCGCCCTCGCCGGAACGGCCGTTTGCACTTGCTGACCGGATAATCGAGCGGGAGCCGGGAAACTTGAATCGCCCTACGCGCTGACTCGGGTGAGGCGAACCTCGCTCAGGCGACTTCGCTGAAGAGCTGCTCGTACGGATCGAGCTGCTGGCGGAGCCGCTTCGTGACCTGGGCGTGGATCTGGCACACGCGGCTCTCGGTCACGCCCACGATCGTTCCGATCTCCCGGAGCGTAAGCCCGTGCACGTAGAGAAGGACGATGATCTTGCGGTCGCGTGGAGCGAGTCGCTGCAGCGCCGCATGGAGCCGCTCTGTGGCCTCGTGGCGAACCGCAGAGTCCTCGGGGTCAGCTTCACGGTCATCGCTTACGAGGGTGTCGATGCGTTCCATCGAGCCGTCGTCCTCGCCCAGCACAAGTGTGTTGAGAGATCCGACGCGTGCCCGTGCGATCTCGCCTTGGCGGCGACGGAGCTCCTTGAGCGAGACGCCAAGCGCGTCGCCAAGCTCGGCCTCAGTCGCCGGGCGACCGTACAGGTGCTGGAACTGATCGCGCGCCCGGTTCAGGTCGCGGTCCCAGCGTCGAAGCGAACGGGGCGCCCAGTCGGCCCGGCGGAGCTCGTCGAGCACCGCTCCGTGAATCCGAGTCCAGGCGTATTGCTCGAGGGTCGCGCCCTTGGCGGGGTCGTAGCGGTCGATCGAGCGGATCAGCGCCTCGAGCCCGCAGGAGATGAAGTCTTCGACGTCGCACCGGGCCGGGATCTCGCGGACCTTGCGGTAAACGATGTACTTGACCATCGGCGCGAAGGTCAGGATCAGGCGGTCGCGCAGGGCCGAATCCTTGGATGCCCTGTAAGCCTTCCAGAGCGCCAGCGTCTCAGAGCTTGAAATGCGACCGGCTTCGTTCTTGACTGCGGGCATCCGTGCTGGCTCCTGATCTGATCTCGCCGTATTTCCGGCAAATCAGGCATCGGCCGCTCAGAACCGCTGCGCATCAGTTAGATCCCGCATCCCGGCACCGTAGTTGTCCGCAGAAAAGCTCAAGAACGCACATTTTTTAGGGTTCGAAAGCGTGCGTCCGTTTGTAGCCTCAGAGGTGTGACTCGCCGGATCGTTCTGTTGCGTGGGATCAACCTCGGCCCCAACAAGCGGGTGCCGATGCCCGCCCTGCGCGAGCTCCTGGAAAGCGCCGGGTTGGGCGAGGTTCGTACCCATCTCGCCAGCGGCAATGTCGTGCTCGAGAGCGACGCATCATCCGAGGAGCTCACCGCCAAGTGTGAGCAGCTGATCGAGGAGCGGTTCGGATTCTCGGTCGCAGTCGTTACCCGAACGCGCGCAGAGCTCGCCGACATCGTGGAGCGCAACCCGCTCGGCTCGGTCGCGAAGGACCCCAAGCGCTACCAGGTGACGTTCGCAACGCATCCCCCGGACCCGGACGCGATCAGCAAGCTCGAGGCGGTGGCGGCGCCGTCGGAGCGGATCGTGGCGATCGGGCGCGAGGTCTATGCGTGGCATCCTGAGGGCGTCGCGCGCTCGCGCCTGTGGAATGCGCTCGCCGGCAAAGGCCTCGGCGTAACCGCCACGTCCCGTAACTGGAACACTGTCGCCGCACTGCTCGATCTCGTCGAGGCAGGGTGAGCAACGCATGCACAGGTACACGATCCTCGATGTATTCACCGACGTTCCGCTGACCGGCAATTCGGTCGCTGTGTTCGCCGACGGCTCAGACCTCGACGGCGAGCTGATGCAGCGGGTCGCCCGGGAGATGAATCTCTCTGAGACGGTGTTCCTGCTCGAACCGGAGGACGCAGGGACGGCAGACGCGCGCGTGCGGATCTTCACGCCGGGCACGGAGCTGCCGTTTGCGGGCCACCCCGTGCTCGGTACGGCCTTCGTGGTCGGTGAGAAGCTCGGGATCCCGACGGTGAGGCTTCAGACCGCTGCCGGCGTCGTACCGATCGTGCTCACACGTGAGGACGGGCGGATTGTCTACGGAGAGATGGATCAGCCGCTCCCTGCGCTCGAACCCTTCGCCGAGGCGGATCGGCTGCTCGAGGCGCTCGGGGTTGCGCGCTCCGAACTCCCAGTCGAGTGCTACCGGAACGGGCCGCAGCACGTGTATGTGTCGCTAGCCGACCAGGAGAGCGTCTCGGCGCTCCGCCCTGACATGACGGCGCTGGCCGAGCTCGGCATGTTCGGCGTGAACTGCTTCGCGGGCACGAACGGCCATTACCTCACGCGGATGTTCGCTCCAGCTCTGGGTATCGCAGAGGACCCGGCCACCGGCTCGGCGGCAGGGCCACTAGCGGTGCACCTCGCACGGCACGGACGGATTGCCTTCGGGATCGATATCGAGATCCGCCAGGGCGTCGAGATGGGACGTCCGTCGCTGCTCTACGCTCGCGTGGAGGGCACCCCGGACCGCCTCGAGCGAGTCGTGGTGGGTGGCTCGGCGGTGGCGGTCGCCAGCGGTGAATATCGCTTTCACTGACCGGGTGGCGTGTGAGATACTCGCGCCACGGTGTCAGACCCGGCAAGTGTCCTGGTAGTCGCCCACCAGACGGCCGCGACCGACGCTCTCCTGAACGCGGTCCGGGAGCGTGCGGGACGGGGGCCCGCCAAGTTCCATCTCGTGGTGCCGCGTCAGCCCCACGGAATGCACAAGATGGTCGACCCCCACGAAGCCGGCGAGGAGGAGGCTCAGGGAGTACTGGGGGAAGCCCTGCCGAAGCTGTCAGCCGCCGCGGGTCATGAGGCGACCGGTAGCGTGGGCGATCCTGAACCGCTGATGGCGATCGAGGATGCGGTCAACCTCGGGGGGTATGACGAGATCATCATCTCGACGCTCCCGCTTGGGATCTCCCGCTGGCTGAAGCTCGACTTGATCAGTAAGACCCGGGCCCTCGGCCTGCCAGTCACCCACGTCGAGGCTCCCAGCGGCGCCCAAGCGCCGGCCGAGTCGACGAGCACCTAGCCGCACCGCGCGTGAAGCTCGCCACGTTCCTCGTACCCGGACGCGAGCAGCCGCTGGCCGGACAGGTCGTGGACAGGGAGGTCCGGGCGTTCGGGGCGGGCACCCGCGTGGTCGATGTCCTGGCGGGCACAGCGCCGGACGGGAGCGCGGGCAGCTGGCCGCTCGCCGAGGTCACGTTGCTCGCCCCGATCCCTGAGCCCGGGGTCATCTATGCAATCGGCCTCAACTATGCGGCGCACATCGCCGAGAGCGGCCGCCAGCAGCCCGAGAGGCCAATCGTGTTCACGAAGGTCAAGGGATCGGTCGCGCCGCCCGGCGGCCCGATTCGCTGTCCAGAGGTCGTGAGACGGCTCGACTACGAAGGGGAGCTGGCGATCGTGATCGGCGCGGACGGCCGGATCGGCGGCTACTGCGTTGCCGACGACGTGACTGCACGAGACCTTCAGGGCCGCGAGCCGCAGTGGACCCGGGCCAAGGGCGCCGACACTTTCTGTCCGTTCGGGCCGTGGGTGACGACGGTCGATGAAGTGACCGACGCCGGTGACCTGCGGCTGCGGACTTGGGTCAACGACGAGCTTCGACAGGACAGCAGCACCTCGGAACTGATCTTCTCCTGCCCGGAGCTCGTGGCATTCATCGCCGAGACATGCACGCTGATGCCCGGGGACCTGATCCTGACAGGTACACCGAGTGGTGTCGGCGGGGGTCTCGACCCGCCCCGGTTCCTTCAGTCCGGAGATGTCGTGAGGATCGAGATCGAGGGCCTCGGAACGATCGAGCACGCGGTTGGGTAAAGAATTCCTTAGCCGGGTAGAGGCGCTGGCATGAGGAGAGTGCCCTCGTGCTGAGACTGCATCCCAGCACGATTGACTACGTGATCCTCGCGATCTACTTCGTAGTCGTCATCGGCATCGGATTCGTCGCGCGCTTGGCGATTAAGACCGATCTCGACTTCTTCCTCTCAGGCCGCTCGCTTCCCGCGTGGATTACGGGATTGGCGTTCATCGCCGCGAATCTCGGTGCCCTGGAAATCCTCGGTCAGGCGGCAAACGGTGCTCAGTACGGCGTTCCCGCCGTCCACTACTACTGGATCGGTGCGGTCCCCGCGATGGTCTTCCTGGGCCTCGTGATGATGCCGTTCTACTACGGAGCGAAGGTGCGCTCGGTACCCGAGTACCTGCGGTTGCGCTTCGGCAAACCCGCCCACGCATTCAACGCGGGGACTTTCGCGGTCGCAACCGTGCTGATCTCCGGAGTCAACCTGTTCGCGCTGGCACTGATCATCCACCTGATGCTCGGATGGTCGATCGATATCGCGATTCTGGTCGCGGCTGCCATGGTCCTCATCTACATCACGCTCGGAGGCCTCACCTCGGCGATCTATAACGAGGTGCTGCAGTTCTTCGTGATCGTTGCCGCGCTGCTGCCGCTGACGCTCGTGGCTCTGCACGCCGTCGGTGGCATCCACGGGCTGATGGAGAAGGTCAAGCACTTCAAGCCGCTGGGCGAAGCGGGACTGCACGCCTGGCGTGGCCTCGCGATACACCATGTGACCAATCCGCTCGCGGCGGATTGGGTCGGGGTCGTGTTCGGGCTCGGGTTCGTGCTCAGCTTTGGATACTGGACGACCAACTTCGCCGAAGTGCAGCGCGCACTGTCGGCTCGCAACATGTCGGCGTCGCGCCGCACGCCCCTGATCGGCGCTTTCCCGAAGATCTTCCTGCCGGCGATCATCATCCTTCCCGGCCTGATCGCTGTGGTCACGGTGCACGGACTCGGCGTCGGCACGGCCCTCGCCAACCAATACAACACCGCGATTCCGCACCTGATCGGCAACTATCTGCCGGAGGGGATGCTGGGGCTCGCGGTGACCGGGATGTTGGCGGCGTTCATGGCGGGCGTCGCCGCGAACGTCACGGCGTTCAACACAGTCGTCACCTACGACCTGATCCAGGCCTACTTCGCCAAGGACCGAGACAGCGCTTTCTACCTCCGCAGCGGTCGGCTGGTGACGATCGTCGGGATTCTGATCTCGGTGGCCACGGCGCTGATCGCCAAGGGCTACTCGAACATCATGAACTACATCCAGACGCTGTTCTCGATCTTCAACGCGCCGCTGTTCTCGACGTTCATCATCGCGATGTTCTGGCGCCGGGCCTCAGCGTGGGGTGGGTTCTTCAGCCTGGTCGCCGGGACCGCCGCGGCATACGCGACGAACCGGCTCAACGCCTATCACACCATCTTCCACTTCGGATCGCCACTCAGCGCGAGCTTCTGGCAGGCGATCATCGCGTTCATCGTCGGCGGCGTCGTGCTTGTGGTCGTGTCGCTTGTCACTCCGGCGAAGTCAACGGAGGACCTGCGCGGACTGGTGTGGGGACTTACTCGCGCGGACGAGGCGGAAGTCAATGAGGATCCTCGCGACAAGCTATGGTGGCGCTCGCCCTGGCTGATGGGCGGGGTAGCGATCGCAATGCTCGTGGTCCTGAACATCATCTTCGCTTAGGAGCTGACCTTGTCATCGAGCGATAGGCCATTCGGAGTACCCGGCACATCGGAAGAGCCGATGGCGTCGACTGGCGTCAGCGACGAGGACGAGATCAAGGCGGCGCGGGCCGCCAACCGGTTTGACATCCGCCGGCTGATTGGCGGACTATTCCTCCTCTACGGAGCGATCCTGACGATCGTCGGCTTGGTCGGCTCGCACCAGGTCAAGACCAAGGCGGCTGGGATCAATGTCGACCTCTGGACGGGCTTGGCCATGCTCGTGTTCGGTGCACTCATGGTCTTCTGGGCGCTCGCTCGGCCGACCATGCCGGAGCCACCTGAGACGCGCGGACAGGGGTCCGGGCGGATCCGCCGCGCGCCGGCGACTTAGGTACGAACGCCGCTAGTGGCGCTCGATCACGCGGTCGATCAGCCCGTACTCGACCGCCTCGGTCGGCTTGAAGAACCTGTCGCGCTCCATATCCGTGTGGACCTGCTCGATCGGCTGACCGGTGTGGTGGGCGTAGATCTCGTCGATCCGCGCCCGGACCTTGAGGATCTCTCGAGCGTGGATCTCGATGTCGCTCGATTGGCCTTCGAACCCTGCCGAAGGCTGATGGATCAGGATCCGGCTGTTCGGCAGTGAGAAGCGCTTGCCCTTCGCGCCGCCGGCCAGGAGCAGCGAGCCCATCGACATCGCGATGCCGATGCAGATCGTCGCCACTTGGGGCTTGATGAACTGCATCGTGTCGTAGATCGCGAGCCCTGAGTAGATTGAGCCACCCGGGGTGTTGATGTACATCGAGATGTCCTTGTCGGCGTCCTGAGACTCGAGGTGAAGGAGCTGGGCAACGGTCAGGTTCGCGATCATGTCGTCGATCGGGGTGCCGACGAAGATGATCCGCTCGTTCAGCAGGCGGCTATAGATGTCGAACTCGCGCTCACCTCGCGCAGTTCGCTCGATCACCATCGGAATCAGTGGCACTGGGGTGGAGCGTAGAGGACTGAGCGCTACGGCACGATCACGGCTGAGCCTTCGAACCGCCCAGCCCGCAGGTCCGACAGCGCTTCTTCCGCGCGCTCGAGCTCGTAGATCATGACCGTCGTTCGGACGGGCACCCTTGGAGCGAGGGCGAGAAACTCCTCAGCGTCCCCCCTGGTGAGGTTCGCGACCGACTGGACGCTGCGCTCGTGCCATAGGTGCTCGTATGGGAACGACGGAATGTCGGTCATGTGGATTCCGGCGCAGATAACGGTTCCACCGGGGGCCAGCGCTTGCAGCGCCAGCGGGACAATCGCACCGGCCGAGGCGAAGATGATCGCCGCGTCGAGCGGCTCCGGGGGAGCCTCGTCGCTCCCTCCCGCCCAGGAGGCCCCGAGCGAGCGGGCGAACGCCTGGCCGCGCTCGTCGCCCGGGCGGGTAAATGCGTACACCTCCCGGCCTTGGAAGACCGCCACCTGGCAGATCATGTGCGCCGCCGAGCCGAACCCGTACAGACCGAGCCGCGTCGCATCGCCGGTGAACCGGAGCGCCCGGTAGCCGATCAGCCCGCCACACAGGAGTGGCGCCGCCTCCTGGTCAGACAGCTCGTCGGGCAGCGGGAGACAGAATCGCTTGTCGGCGACCGTCAGCTCGGCGTAGCCACCGTCGATGTCGCGGCCGGTAAAGCGTGCTCGCGGGCATAAGTTCTCGCGGCCGCTCGTGCAGTACTTGCAGTCTCCGTCGGTCCATCCGAGCCACGGAACGCCAACGCGCTCTCCCTCTGGGGTTCTGGCGACGATCTGGTGACCGAGCACGACCGGGAGCTTCGTCGCCTCGATCTCTGCGTCGCGAAGATGCAGGTCGGTGCGGCACACGCCGCACGCCCCGACTCGCAGGAGCACTTCGCCTTCCCGCGGCTGCGGGTCCGGGAGCTCCACGGTGGTGAGGGGTCTGCCCGGAGCTTCGAGGATCGTCGCGCGCACCCTCTGAATGATGCTCGCTAGCGTTGTTCCCCGCGGTCCCGGTGAACGTCCCCAATGTCCTGACGGTAATCAGGATCCTGCTGGTCCCGGTACGGGTTGTCGCGCTGCTCGAGAAGACGGGGTATCTCGCCCGCTCGGTCGATCAGGGGACGGCGTCGAGCCAGGCTCGGCGAGTGGTGTGAGAAGCCGCGGCGGCGCCGCTTAGCAGCTCGCCGCGGATCTCCCCAAGGGTGCCGAACCGCTCGGCGACGACGCTGTGCTGATGGATCGTCTCGAGGTTGACCTGGCGCGCCGAGACGAACGCGCGGTCGTCGAGCCCGGGGAACGACCGGACGACGCCGCTCATCATCTCGCGAACGCAGTCCTCGACAAATCGCGGCCGCCGGTGCGCCTTCTCGACGACGTGAGCCTCGTCCGAGCGCTTCATCAGCTCATAGATCTCCGAGGACATCGACTGCTCGACGATCTCCAGCAGCGTCGCGGCCTCGATCTGATCGTCGCAATTTTCCGTGCAGCCGATGTAGAGCGTCCCCAGTCCGCGCTGGTTGTGGGTCGCCACGGGAACGGCGTCGAAGATCCGCTCGATGTCCTCGGCATCGAACCCCTCGGCCTCGAGACGTTCGCGCGCTGACTCGGCCACCAGCCCTTGGGCGCACGGGCACGCGGTCATACCCTGGGCGGTCACTCCGATCAGCCTGCGAGTGCCGAGCTCGCTGCAGATCGCCGACCCGTGCAGGGTGTAGATCTCCTGGGTCTGAATCCCCGACACGGGCGCGGGCTTGTGCTCAGGGAAGCGAGCCTCGACGCTGACTTCGGCCCGGCGTGCGCCCTGCCGGGCCCGTACCAGCTGGGCGATGTGCTCCGCGAGGGTCTCGGCCTTGAACGACGACTCGCCGAGCACGACCTGTCCGATCGACTCGTTGACGACCTCCTCGAAGCGCGACATGTGCGCGCCCTTTTGTCCGGGCCCGAGGTCGACGACGCACTCGAAGCGGGCGGAGAAGAGCTGCTCGTGGTCGTTGTGTGAGAGGCGGATGACCTTCTCGACGCCGGTGACCCCAACGCGGGAGAGCCCGAGCTGGACTGTGGGGGTCTGGGCCTGTACGTCGACCGTGGGCGCAGTGGCAAGACGGCGTGTAGACATCGCTTCGCTAAAGAGTAGACAGGGGCGCTGGCGGAGATTGTGGTATCACTCCGCAGTCCGCTTGCGGGCACGAGAGAGAGAGGGAGTCGCCCGTCAAGTGGTGGACATCACATATGGGAGGTCCTCAGGGGCGGTGAGCGACGTGGGAATTGTGCTTTTGACAGACGAGCCTCCGATCACAGAGCTCGAGGAACTGCGCTCACTGATCGCCGAAGGGCAGGAGCGAGGTTTCCTGTCCTTTGAGCAGGTCGCGCGCTGCCTGGAAGAGGTCGAGGTCACCAAGGAGCAGGTTCAGGCCCTTCATGCCTACCTGGATGACCAGGGCATCGAGGTAGTCGACGCTGACGGGCGTCCGGCGAAGTCCGAGGCCGGGAACGTTGAGTCGGCTGCCGAGCAGGCGTCCGAGCCCACCCCGGATCAACGCAAGAAGGTGCAGGTCGACCTGACGATTGAGCCGAGCCTCGACTCGCTCCGGCTCTACCTGCGCTCGATCGGGCGCGTCGACTTGCTGACCGCAGAGCAGGAAGTGCTGCTGGCACGGCGCATTGAACGCGGCGACATGGCGGCCAAGCAGCAGATGATCGAGGCGAACCTGAGGCTTGTCGTCTCGATCGCCAAGAGCTATCTCGGGCGCGGGCTCATGTTCCTGGATCTGATCCAGGAGGGCTCGATGGGTCTGATCCGAGCCGTGGAGAAGTTTGACTACCGGCGAGGCTACAAGTTCTCCACTTATGCCACCTGGTGGATCCGTCAGGCCGTGACGCGCGCGATCGCCGACAAGGGCCGCACGATCCGGATCCCGGTCCACATGGTCGAGAAGCTCAACAAGGTGGTCCACGTCGAACGCCAGCTCGTCCAGCAGCTGGGTCGCGAACCCACTCCTCACGAGATCGCGGCCGAGCTCGAGACGACGGTTCGCGAGGTTCGCGACGTGCTCCAGATGGCACAGCAGCCGATCTCGCTCGAGAAGCCGATCGGCGAGGAGGAGGATTCGGAGCTCGGCGACTTCGTCGAGGACCAGACCGCCGAGTCGCCGTTCGAGCTGGCCGCCGAGCGGCTTCGGCGCGAGAATCTTGGCCGTGCGCTTGCGGCCCTGCCCCAGCGGGAGCGCGAGGTGATCGAGATGCGCTTCGGGCTGACTGGCGAGCGTCCGTACACGCTCGAGGAGGTCGGGCGGGCGTTCAATGTCACGCGCGAGCGGATCCGACAGATCGAGAACCACACGCTGAAGAAGCTTGAGGCGCTGCCCGAGGCGCAGCGTCTGCGCGACGCCTCTTAGTCGCGTCGGACGTTTTTGTAACAGAATTGTTGCGATTTCCAGCGTTTTCTGTCCGATGCCGAGAGTATCTTCTTGGGCATGGACCGGAAGCGCGGCCTGCTTCCGGAAAAGCGCTGGGACGTCGCCGTTTGCACCCGGGGTGGCAACCGCAGCTGGAGCGGTCTTGTCAAACGACTTGACCCCTCGTGCTACGACTACCTCTTCGTCCTCGTGGGCGATGGTCGCCGATGGTTCATACCGTCAATCGCGGTCGGCGGCGGGTGCAGCATTCGCGTCGGGGGGCCGCGGTACGCGGAGTTCGAGGCTGAGCGCGGCGAGCCTCTCCCGGGACGTTTGGTCGAGACGCTCGAGGCCTTTCCCTAGCGACTCGCGGTTACACTCACAGCCGCCCCGGCGGGGTTCCCGAGCGGTCAAAGGGGATAGGCTGTAAACCTATTGGCTCTGCCTTCGCAGGTTCGAATCCTGCCCCCGCCATCTTTCCGCGCGCGCCCGACGGCGACCGCGGAACACCCTCCCAGTTACAGGAGCCGGACCCCGCTTCGTCGATGAAGCGGGGCCCGGTTCTCTGCCCCCCTAGCTCGGCTACTGCGCGGCCGACTCAACCAGCCCGCCCGCTGCGTGGCGCGGGCGTCGGCGAGTCGTAGCGGCCGCTCCGCCGAGCACGAGCACGGTCAGGGCGAGTCCGCCCGCGGCACCGATACCGGCGTCGCCCCAGTTGAATCCACTTTCTGAGGAAGCTGCCGTCACGATGCGTCGGTGCGGTGTGAAGCCCTGGCCTGGTCTCGAGCTGACCCCAGACAAACGCTCGCCATATGCGTGGGCGAGTCGCGGCGTGAGCTGAGCGCCGCCGCCCAGCACGACGGTTGTCTGCGGCGCGGACGCTGGAGACGTCACATGGGCCTCGCCAATCGGCATCGCCGATGCGGGGACCGTCGTGACTGCGCCGAGCGCGAGTGCCAGGGCGGTTGCCCTCTTGATGGATAGGCGTGTGATCATGTTGCGGAACCTCCTGAGCCTGCTGATGTTTGAACGG
>JALYZY010000074.1 GCA_030948665.1 Actinomycetota bacterium
GGGATGTGTGCTGTTGGTTGCCCCGTGCGCCGGCAGCTTTGGAGGCCGCGTACCGGTCGGTGCAGGCCACTTCACGTGTCACCCTGCGCCGCTGTCCAGGTAATGGCGCAGGACGTGAATCGGCACGGGCGCTCCTGATTTCGACACCGAGCGAGAACGTGGCTCGCAACGGAACGGTCCAGGACGTGCTCGCGCGGGTTGTGGCATCGGCTCGGCGCTGAAAAACAGGCCGCTGCTCGCAGCTCGGCAGGTGAGCAAGCAGGATCCGGTCGAAGTCCGTGCGGACCTCGAGCCTAGCTCCTACTTGGAACGAACTGGCCACCGTTGCCATGCAGAGCGCTCGCATCTGCCCTTTCCTCGGGCAGCTAGGCCGGCACCGCTCTTGCTTCTGGCTCCGTCGAATTACACGAGAAGTCCTTCCACAAGGCCACCGCGCGGGTCGTGTAGTTCAAAGTTCGGTAGGGCAAACACTGGAGCAGTTCATACGAACATGCGCTGGATCCGACCGGCAACCCTTTTGGTGAAACCAGCACTGATGATCGGACATCGACGCCGGTACTGCCGCTCAAGCAGTAGTCGCCGCTCGGCAACCGCCTGGGCGACAAAGGGGGTGCCGGGCGGCTAGTAGGCGGCGGTCACAGACCGCAGCTCGTCCAGCGATTCGTCCATCAGTCGCCTGAAGGCTGTCGGGTCATCCTGCTCCACCCAACGGGCGAAGGCCACGTGGAAAACGGTCACGCCCGCCTGGGCGGCCAGGATCCCGGCGTTGTGTGAGACGCCGCGCTGGTGCAGTGCCGCCGCGATCGCGCTGGCCAGTGATTGGAGCTTGATCAGCTCGCGCTCCTGCAGCTCCGGGTTGGCGGTGATGATCTGAGACCGCATGCGGGCAAAGGGGTGGCGGTCCGCGAACAGCTCCGCCACCTCGTCCAGTCCGGCGTTGACCGCCGCCATCGGGCTCGCGTCCGGGGGAGCCGCGTTGAGCGCCCCGATCCAGCGCTCCGTCAGCTCGGTCGAGCCGTTGAACAGCACCTCGCGCTTGTCGGCGAAGTAGCGGAAGAAGGTCCGCTTGGTCAGCCCTGCAGCCTCCGCGATCTCCGCGACGGTCGTCTCGTCATACCCCTGCTGCTCGAACAAGGTAATGGCGGCCTTGGTCAGGCGCCCCTCGGCGTCTGGTTTCCAGCGGGACATCGCAAGCTGAGCGTAGTTGATGTCACCTGGTGTCGTGAGGGTGCTAACGTGATGGCACCAAGTGACATCTCACCTGTACTGGAGTGTGTAATGCGCGTATTCATCACCGGCGCCTCAGGCCACATTGGGTCCGCCGTCATCCCCGAACTTCTCACCAACGGCCATCAGGTCGTCGGGCTCGCCCGCTCCGACGCCTCGGCTGAGGCCATCGCGGCCCTTGGTGCCGAGGTTCGCCGCGGCGATCTCGACGACCTCGACGGTCTCAGGCAGGCCGCCTCTGAGGCCGAAGGGGTCATCCACCTCGCCTTCAAGCACGAGGCGATGCGCACCGGCGATTTCATGGGCGCCGTCGGCTCAGACCTGGCTGCCATCCAGGCGATGGGCGAGACGCTGACCGGCACCGACAAGCCGTTCGTCACGACCGGCGGCACCCTGATGCTCGCCATGGCCGGGATCACCGGCCGCCCCGGCACCGAGGACGACCAGTCCGAGGGCGGTCCCCGGGTCGACGCGGCGAACTACACGATCGCTATGGCCCAGCAGGGCGTTCGCTCCTCCGTCATACGCCTCGCGCCAATGGTCCACAGCGACCTCGACCACCACGGCTTCACCCATGCCCTGATCGGCTTCGCACGAGAGAACGGGGCGGCGGCCTACACCGGTGACGGCTCGAACCGCTGGCCGGCGGCCAATACGTATGACATCGGCGTGCTCTACCGCCTGGCGCTGGAGAAGGCCCCTGCCGGCTCGACGCTGCACGGCGTAGGTGACACGGGCATCCCGCGCAAGGTGATCGCTGAGACGATCGCCGGCAAGCTCGGCGTCGAGACCAAGAGCATCACGGATGAGGAGGCGCCGCAGTACCTTGGCTTCCTCGCCCCCTTTGCGGGCTTCGACAACCCGACATCCAACGACAAGACCCGCGAACTGCTGGGGTGGGAGCCGACTCACCCGGGCTGGGTCGAGGACGTCGAGGAGGCCCACTACTTCGCCTAGCAGCAAAGTTCGATGTCCCTCGATGAATCAAGTGGCTGCACGCAAGGACATCGAGGTCTGGCAGGTGGTTGATACCGCTCCGCGGACGGACTTCCCGTCGCTGCAGGGGGGGTACGCTGACGCCATGCCGATGCCCAAGCGGTCAAGCGTCGATGACTTCTTCACGCAACTGAACGACGGCGAGCGGCCGCACCTCGAGGCGCTCAGGGAGCTGAGCCTGGATGCCGCCCCGGAGGCGCGGGAGGAACTGAAGTGGAACCTGCCGGTGTACGTCCGCGGCGAGAGGACGAACCTTGGATGCTTCTGAACGTCAAGAACCACTGCTCACTGCGGTTCCCGCCACCGTTCTTCGCCACCCAGGAGGCCGCGGTTGAGGCCGCCGGCTACGAGGCCGGTGAGGGCTTCATCAAGCTCCGCTACGACCGCGAGCTGCCGACCGAGCTCCTGAGGACGCTGATGCAGGCACGGGTCGAGGAGTACGAAACGACCGCCGCCGGCTGGAACGACCGCTGACCCAGTTACTTCCCGTGAGGATCGCGGTCGTCGAGGGTCGCGACCACGAAGGCCCGGCCACGAGGCCGACCGTCTGCGCTCGAGGCGACGCTGCTGCTTTTGGTCCCTCGACGCCGGAAACGGCAACCACGCACTGGCGGCTGGTCGGGCGACATTGCAGAAGCAGCGTTGGCGCGGGGGAGCCGAGTTACGGGGTGTGGGGCAGCCGGCTGATCAGCAGCTCGACGAGTTCTTCTGCGCTGGCCTGCCATTTGTCGACGGCTAGGTGGCCGCTGAGTTCCAGGCTCGTGATGCCGTGCGCGCTGGCGAGGAGCAGCCCTCCGTACTGCCTGGCCTGATCGGGGCCTACGACCTGTGAGACGATCGTTAGGAAGAGGTCTTGGGTGCGTTCGGCCGCGTGGGCGACCGCGGTCGGGTCAGTGTCTGGTGTGATGAACATGAGGCGGTAGAGATGGGGGCGGGTACGGCCGATCTTGATCAGCGCGAGCAGCGCCCGGCGCAGCGACTGCTCGGGCGGGGTGTCGTGGTGGTTTGCCAGTGCCTCCAGAATGTCGCCGACTTTGTGCCAGGCCTCGATGGCGACCCAGGTCAGTAGGCGCTCCTTATCGTCGAAGTGCCGGTAGGGCGCTGATCGCGACACGCCGGCGCGGGCGCCGACCTCGCGCAGAGTCACCGCGTCCGGGCCGCCGGTGTCCAGCAGCGCCGCTGCCGCGTCCAGGAGCGCGCGACGGGTCGCAGCGGAGGTTTCTGCTCGGGTCGGCATCGAATCCCATCAGAGAGTTGACAACGTCAACTGAAGTGCTAGCTTGAGATGACAATGTCAACGAAAGAGGTTCCAATGTCAAATCATGAGCAGGATCCGGCCGCCGGCGAGCTGATTGTCGTCACCGGCGCGTCGACCGGCATCGGCGCCGCCACCGCCCGCGAACTCGCCAGCCGGGGCTTTCACGTTCTCGCCGGTGTCCGCCGCGACAGCGACGCCGACGCTCTGCGGGCCGAGCGCATCGAACCGCACACGCTCGACATCACAGTCGAAGCCGACGTCGCCGCGATCGCTGAACGCGTCGCCCGCGACGCGGACGGGCGACGGCTGCGCGCCCTGGTCAACAACGCCGGGATCGCTGTCAACGCGCCGGTCGAGGCGCTGCCCATGACCGAGTGGCGCCGGCAGTTCGAGGTCAACCTGTTCGGCCACATCGCGATGACCCAGGCCCTACTGCCTGCGTTGCTGGAAAGCGCGGGCACCGTCGTGAACGTCAGCTCGGTCGGCGGCCGGGTCGCGATGGCGACCTACGGCGCCTACGCAGGCTCGAAATTCGCGTTGGAAGCCGTGAGCGATTCCCTGCGGCGGGAGGTCGGTCGCTTCGGTCTCAACGTCGTCGTCGTCGAGCCGGGATCGGTGAGCACCGAGATGGCGGGCCGCGGTGTCTCCACCGCGAACCGTCTCGCCGACTCGATGACCCCTGATCAGCATCAGCGCTACGACGCCCTCATGGGCGCCATCACCACCCAGGCCCGAACGTTCGCCACTGAGGGCGTCCCGGCGGAGCAAGCCGCACAGGTGATCGCGAAGGCGATCACCTCCACAAGCCCCCGCACCCGCTACACCGTCGGGCGCGACGCCGCGATCTTCGTCCGACTCGCCCGGCTTGCCCCCGACCGACTCCTGGACCGGTTGCTGCGGCGCAACCTGAAGCCGCACTACTCGGCGAACCGACGAACCGGCACCCTGACATGACAGCCCCAGATGCGTCGCCTAACGCGAGGCGATTGCACGAAAAAGTCGCCCTCGTCACCGGTGCGCGCCGCAGCATTGGGCGGGTGTCGGCTCGCGATCAGCATCCCGGGGAACAGATTCGTGTCCATCGCCACCCCGCCGGTCTCCTTCGACACCCTCGCCGGCGATAACCACGGCCGATTCGAGCTCCCGCGGCTGATCCGCGGCTCATCACCTCCAACGTCGCGCTGCAGTTCAAGTCCCGCCGCCGCGGGGTCCGCACGAAGTACATCTTCGGAACGACACTGAAGGCGAACGAGGTCAGCACCGCCATCTACCGCGACTTCCTCCCAAGTGCCCTCGCCGAGGGACGCGACGTCGCCGCGCCCAAACCGGACGTCGTCGGGCACGGCGTTCACGAGTTCCAGCGGGCCATGGACATCCAGCTGAAGGGTGTCTCGGCGGCGAAGATTGTCGTCACCCTCCCGTAACAGCCTGGCCCAGCGGTCGGCGGGCCCACCGCATGGGGCGAAGCTACCGCGTCAGGACAGGCGCCTCCTGAAGCAGAAGTGGCTCGATCGTGGCTGCAGAGGCGACGGAGCAGAAGCTTGGCGCGTATCGTCGCCTGAGATTGTTTCGGGGTCTTGGGCGGTTGTGTCGGCAGGCGCTTGAGGCGGTTCGGGCTGGTCGTAGTCGTCGGCGCCGCCCTGGCTGTCCCTTGAGGCGTGATGTTTAGCGATCTGCGCGCCGGTCATAACGTCATTGCGGCGAGCATTTCCGCGGTCGGGTCTGGCAGGCGTAGGGCTCGTCGGGCAAGCCGAGAAATCGACCTTGAGAAGGACGAAAGGACATGCCGTGAGCACCGTATCTCGCACCTTCAGCGTCGACGTGCCACCGGAGATCGCTATTCCGTACCTCGCCGACTTCGCCCACGCGGAGCAGTGGGATCCCGGCACTGTGCGATGCGTGCGCAACGACGACGGACCGGTGGCGGTTGGCTCATCTTGGCGCAACACGTCGAAGATCGCCGGCATCAGCACCGAGCTGACCTACACCCTGGAGCAGCTCACCGACGCACGCATCGTGCTCGTCGGGCGCAACGACACCGCGACCTCAACGGAGACCGTCGACATTGCCCGCAGTGGGTCGGGCTCGAGCATCACCTACACCAACGAGCTGCAGTTCAACGGCGCCGCCAAACTTGTCGCGCCGCTCGGAAAGCTGGTCTTTGAGAAGCTCGGCAACGACACCGAGAAGCAGCTGGTGCAAACACTCAATGCGCTTCAGGCCTGACCGTCTGCCCAGGCGTCCGAGCACGCTGATGGGGGGCCGTCCTCGTCAGCAGGATGTCGACGTCGCCAACCTGCGCAGCGTCGTCGGCTACTCAGCGTTCACCGTCACCGCGGCACAAGCGGCTATG
The DNA here is from genome assembly GCA_030948665.1 of Actinomycetota bacterium. Taxonomy (GTDB): domain Bacteria; phylum Actinomycetota; class Thermoleophilia; order Solirubrobacterales; family Solirubrobacteraceae; genus Palsa-465. The sequence continues at coordinate 5,835 of JALYZY010000074.1, forward strand.
GCGAGCGTGGCTCTGCGTCGTGGGAGGCGTGACTACGCGGACGCGGTGTGGGGCCCCGGGCTGGCGGCTGTCGCCTTGGTGGGGGCGCTGGCGGGCCGCGGTGACGCACCACGGCGCTGGGGGCTGGCAGCGGTAGCGGCAGCGTGGGCGGCGCGCCTGGAGCACCAGATGCTCGGCCGGATGCGCGACTCCGACGAGGAGGACCCCCGTTACGCCGAATTCCTCGAGGGCGACGGCACGGCCAAGGTCGTCGTCAAGGTGTTCGTCACCCAGGGCCTGTCACAGCTCATCGTTTCCGCACCGATACAGCTCGCTGCGGCCAGCCGACTGCCCCGCAGCGCACGACGCTGGCTGGCCCCGACCGGACTGGCGGTGATGATCACGGGCGCCGCCATCGAGGCGCTCGCGGATCGGCAGAAGTCCCGATACACCGAACGCGACGACGATGAGAAGCCCGATGTTCTGGACACTGGCCTGTGGGGCTGGTCTCGGCACCCCAATTACCTCGGCGATTCGCTTGTCTGGGACGGCGCCTGGCTGGCGGCCGCGGCATCCGCTCCCGGCGCGCTGACGCTACCCGCGCCGATCGTGATGAGCTATCTGCTGATGTTCGCAACCGGCGCCAAGCGGACCGAACGCCGAATGCAGGACAGATCCGGCTACCGCGACTATCAACGGCGCGTGTCGTTCTTCTTCCCGCGACCTTCGCGGCAGGGGCTGGGAATGAGCCGAGAGGCAGGGGCGCCCTAGCGGGCCTCTCGGTTCACGGAGCGTCGGCGGCCCCGTCGCGCAACTCG
>JALYZY010000077.1 GCA_030948665.1 Actinomycetota bacterium
GGTGAGCAGTTGACATCCCGATGCGGAGGCTCCCGGGGGCCACAGCGGCCTCCTCAGCGAATCGTCGCGCCGGACCGGGCAACGAGCGGGGGTCCTCCGGCGCGACTCCGCTCGAGATGTCGAGCACCGCGGCGCTGTCTCGCACGGTCCGGGTGATCGCGTGCACTGTCGCCAACCCGAAAAGCGAATCGCTGCCGTCGGCAGTGGAGGAGATCCGGCCGCGGCTTGGCTTCAGGCCGAATACCCCGCAGCACGAGGCAGGGATCCTGATCGAGCCCGCGCCATCGCTGGCACCGGCCACGGCGACCATACGCGCCGCCACCGCGGCCGCGGACCCGCCGCTCGATCCGCCGACCGTGCGACCGGTGTCCCATGGGTTCCGGCAGGGACCGTGCACCGCGGGCTCGGTTGTTGAGTGGTTGCCGAACTCGGGCGAGCTGGTCTTGCCCAGCAAGATCATGCCGGCCTGCCGGTATCGAGCAGCCAGCATGCTGTCGCGATCCGGCGGATGCGAGATGACCGCACGCGAGCCATCGGTCTGGCCGAGGCCTTCGATCTCCTGGCCCAGGTCCTTGAGCAGGGCGGGGACACCGGCAAACGGGCCGCTCAGCGAGCCGCTCGTGTCGAGCCGCTCGGCCTCCGCTCGAGCTTGGTCGAAGCGCGCGATGACCACGCAGTTGAGCGTTGGGTTGACCGCCTCGATCTCGGCGATCGCTGCGTCGACGAGCGCAGCGGCAGTGAGCTCTCCAGCGCGGATCTTCTCCGCCTGGCCGAGCCCGTCGAGTTGTAGGACGTCGCGGTCCACGATTCTCCGATTCACAGGCTTCAGAGCGCCAGCGCCACCGGGATCAGGATGCGAGCGGCTCGAATCTTGGATTGTGGCGCCATGCGCCTCAAAGCTACCCTTCCCGCGCTACTCGCTGACCCCATGTTTCGGGCGAAGTTATGCTCGCGGCGTTGACCGACGCCGTCCGGACCCCAGACGAGTTACTGAACGGCCTCCCCGGCTTCCCGTTCAGGTCGCGCTACCGCGAGTTCGAGGGGATACGGCTGGCGCATCTCGACGAAGGGTCCGGGGCCCCGGTGGTTTTCCTGCACGGCGAGCCAACCTGGTCGTTCCTGTGGCGTGAGGTCCTCGTGCCGGTCCGCGACGCCGGGTACCGGTGCATCGTTCCCGATCTACCGGGCTTCGGGCGCTCGGACAAGCCGGTCGACATCGAGTGGTACACCTACGACCGCCACGTGGCCAGCGTCGAGGCGCTGCTCGACGAGCTGGCGCTGAGCGACGTGACACTGGTCCTTCACGACTGGGGAGGTCCCATCGGGCTCCGTATCGCGGTGCAGCGCCCCGAGCAGATAACCCGGCTGGTGATCCTCGATTCCGGGATCTTCACGGGGCACCAGCGGATGGCCGACACCTGGCTTCAGTTTCGGGACTTCGTGCGACGCAGCAAGGAGCTACCGGTCGGGTTCCTGGTGCGCGGCGGCTGCAGGCAGGACCCTGGCGACGAGGTAATCGCCGCCTACGAGGCCCCATTCCCAAATGAGGCCTCGAAAGCAGGAGCGCGAGCGTTCCCGATGATCCTACCGACCTCGCCAGAGATGCCGGGCGCGCGCGAGGGCGAGGAGACGCTGCGAGCGCTGCGCTCAGATTCGCGGCCGAAGCTGATCATGTGGGCCGACAGCGACCCCGTTCTGCCGCTCGAGACCGGTCGGCGGTTCGCTGCCGCGATCGGGACCGAGCTCGATCACGTGATCCCCGATGCCGGCCATTTCCTTCAGGAGGACGCCGGCGAGCACATCGGCCGCTTGATCGCCGACTGGCTGCACGCCGGGGCTTGACCAGCGGGCCGGGCCGCCGAGGCCCGACCAGCGGGCCGGGCCGCAGGGCTTGACGAGCTGCGCCGGCCCAGAACGGCGCCTGCGCAGAGCGCTCGCGGACTCTTTGGCGATTCGGGTCACCCCCTCCGACCGAACTCGCCAAAGCTCGCCCTAGTGAGAGACGCGCTGCTTCTCGCGCTCGGGGGTCGACGCCCCGGACGCGGCGGAGGCTGCTGACTCAGCGGACTCCTCCGACTTTCCCGACTCGGCGCGAGGCGGAGCCCCGCGGGCGATCGTTTGCTCCATCCGGGCCTCGTACGCGGCACGGGCCGCGTGGTCGGGCCGCGCAAGCACCTGATCACCGCGCAGGAACCTCGAGAACGACTCGACTGCAGTACGCGGCGCAAGCGCTGCAAAGCGGACCATGCTGGTCAGCGACTTGGGGACGAAGACCTCGAACCGTCCCGTCCTCAGCGCCTCGACGATCGCGTTGGCCACGTCTTCGGGCTCGACCGGCTTGAAGCCGCGGGTCATCGGCAGGCCAGAGCCCAGCTCAGTGTTGACGACCGTCGGCATCACCACGCTGACCTGCACCCCGGAACCGCGGAGCTCCTGGCGGAGCGACTCGCTGAGTCCGACGACGGCATGCTTGGTGGCGCAGTAGGTGGCGCCGCCAGAAAAGCCGAACTTGCCCGCCGCCGAGGCGATCTGCACCAGGTGGCCGCGATGGCGCGGCAGGAACCGCTCGAGCGCGAGCTTCGAACCGTACATGAGACCGCGGAGGTTGATGTCGATCATCCGGTCCGCACAGGCATCGGTTTCTTGTACGAACGGCCCGATCGGCATGATCCCGGCGTTATTGATCAGTACCTCGAGTGGGCCGAGCCGCGCCTCGACCTGGTCGAGGAACGCCGCGAAGCTCGCCCGGTCGGTGACGTCGAGAGGCAGGCCGATGGCGCCGCCGCCGAGCTCGTCCGCGGTCCGCTCAGCGAGGCCCGCCTCGATGTCGCCGATCGCGACGCGCGCCCCGTGAGCCAGCAGCGCGGCCGCCGTCGCCCGGCCGATGCCGCGCGCCCCTCCAGTGATGGCGACAACCTGACCGGCAAGCGAGCGTGGGGTTCTGGCCATATCAGTCCTCCTCAAGCGGGTTGTCCACTGTACGGTACCGTTCTGGCGTGGTCCGCGGGTGCCCTGAGTTGTCGTCGTGACCGGGGTGAGGCGTCAGCAGCCGGGGCTATCCTGAAATCGATGGCGCATTTCCGCTACGACGGACAGCGGCTCGCCTACACCGTCTACGGGGACGGACCCCGCGTAACGGTACTGATGCCGGGGCTGCTGATGTCCCAGAAGATGCAGCGCCCACTCGCGCGGAGCCTCGCCAAGCTGGGCAATCGCGTAGTCACTTTCGACCCGCTCGGGCATGGTGCCTCAGAGCGCCCTCGCGACATGTGGCGCTATTCGATGCCGGCGTTTGCGCGGCAGACAGTCGCGCTCCTGGACCATCTCGGCCTCGAGACGGCGATCGTCGGCGGAACGTCGCTGGGCGCGAACGTGACGCTCGAGGTGGCCGCGTCCGCACCCGAGCGGCTTCAGGGAATGCTGCTTGAGATGCCGGTGCTCGACAACGCGATCCCGGCTTGTGCCGCCGCGTTCACGCCGCTGCTGTTCGCGCTGACCTTCGGGGAGCCGGCGATGAAGGTGCTGGCGCGAAGCGCTCGAGCGATCCCGCGCGAGCATCTGCCTTTCCTACTCGAGCTGTTCCTCGACTCGGTCTCGCAGGATCCGGGCCCCAGCGGGGCAGTTCTTCAGGGGATCCTGTTCGGGCGGACGGCCCCGCATCGCACCGAGCGGCGGACATTTGAGGTTCCGGCGCTCGTGATCGGGCACCGACGCGACCCCATCCATCCCTTCTCGGATGCGGACATGGTTGCCCGTGAACTGCCGAACGCGCGGCTGATCGGGGCTGACTCGGTGATCGAGCTGCGGCTCCGCCCGGAGCGCCTGACCGCCCAGATCGCCGCATTCCTCGAGGACTGCTGGGCTGGCGCCGAGACTGCACCGGCGGAAATGCCGCGCAGCGCCAGCGCCTAGCTGCGCAACCTTCGCTCGCCGCTGGCGTCTCTACTACTGTCCCCCGATGCGAGTGAGATGCCGCCACGTTGTTCTGCTCCTGATCGCCGCATGGGTTGGCGTCGCCGGCCCCGCGAGCGCCCGGGGCGCCAGGAGCACCCCAGGGGCGCCGGTGGCTGTGACCGTCGATCCGGCGGCGACGGTGGGGCACATACGCCCTGGGTTCCTCGGGGTGTCAATCGAATACTGGGCGTTCGAGTACTCGGCAGGGAAGCACCTGAACGATCTCGATTCCGTGTTCGTGCAGCTGATCCGCAATCTCGAGCACGATCACCAGAGTGTTCTGAGGATCGGCGGCGGCAGCTCCGACACCACCTGGTGGCCCGTCCATGGCTTCAAGCGCCCGCCCGGGGTCAACTACGCCCTGAGCTCTAACCGGCTGGCCATCATGAAGGCGGTCGCGCAGCAGCTCGGTGTGCGGCTGATGCTCGGCATCAACTTCGCGGCTAATAGCCTGACGTTGGCGGCCGCCGAGGCGCACGCGATGGTCAGTCACATCGGCGCAAGCCGGATCAACTCGCTCGAGTTGGGCAACGAGCCCGAGCTGTATGGCAATCCCGCGTTTCCCTGGTACCGCCGGGCCAACGGCACCCCGGTGCCGGCGCGCCGGTCGCCGTATGACCTGCACACCTTCATCAACGACTTCCGCCACTACGGGGCGCGCTTCCCGAGGGTCCCCCTGGCTGGGCCCGCGAGCAACGGTGGTACCTGGCTGGGCACCAACCTCTCGCAGTTCATCTCCTCCGAGCCGCGGCTGGGCGTTGTTACGCTGCACCGCTACCCGTTCCAGGCCTGCTTCGTCGATCCGGCTCAGCCGCACTTCCCGACGTTTGCTCGGATGCTGTCTCCGGCTGCCTCGATCGGCCAGGCCCAGGGCCTCCAGCCGTACCTCGCAGCAGCGCACGCTCACCATCTGCCGTTCGTCGTTGACGAGATGAACACGATTTCGTGCGGCGACCCGCCCGGTCTGGCCAACACGTTTGCGATGGCGCTGTGGGCGCTCGACACGCTGTTTGCGCACGCTCAGGCGGGCGTCGACGCTGTCGACATTCACACCTGGCCGGGGGCGATCTATCGCCTGTTCACGAACTGCGACTGGCCTTCCACCCCGATCCACTGTGGGCCGTTCAAGAATCCGACCCCCGGATGGCAGGCGATGGTCGAGCCCGAGTACTACGGACTGCTGATGTTCGCTCGAGCGGCACCAGCCGGTTCGCATCTACTCGCGACCACGAGTAGCAACCCGGCGGTCAGAGCGTGGGCGACCAAGGCACGTAACGGGACGGAGCGGATCGTGCTGATCAACGACGACATGGCCAGCTCGCACCTGATCTCTGTTCGTCTGCCCGGTGCCACCGTCCAGGCCACCGAGCAGCAACTTCTGGCACCGGACGTCGGCGCGACCGGCGGAGTGACGCTGGGCGGCCAGAGCTTCGCATCACCCACGCACACCGGTCTGCTGGCGGGGCCGTCTGTTACCCCGATGGTCACTGCATCGGCAGGGGTCTACACGGTGCGCCTGCCGGCCGCCAGCGCCTCCCTCCTGACGCTCGGCTGACGTAGGTCGCTCGGCCCTCCCAACGCCGTCTCGACCGAGGCGGGTGCGTTCAGTGTGGATAAGACGTCAAGCGCCACGCGCGAGGCAACGCTCGCCGCGCTGCCCTCCCCTGGCGAGGGTAATGCGGCAGGCACGACGCCGGGTGCAGCGATTGACGCATCAACCACACGAGCGAGGGTGAGCGGAGAGGCGTGCGCTACCGGGGGGCCCGCGGGCCCGGCGGCTCGACGATGTCCCTTCCCGTGGGACGACACTGCTCGTCGAGCTCGAGCTGCCAGTAGTAACGGGTGAAAGTGATCCCAGCGCGAAACTCGCCGACATGCGGCTCGACGTCCTCGCCGCAGGCGATCCGCACGATCAGCTCGGGATACGTCCGGCCCGGGTGCGCGGCGTACATAGGCGCCGGAAACGCGCCACCGAAGCGCGTATTCACGTCTGTGATCCCGAGGCCGACGTCCTGGTCGCGAAACACTTGAATCGTGCAGGGACCCCGAACGCCGAGCGCCTCGGCTACACGACGTCCCAGGTCGATCAGCTCGAGGTCGTGGATCACCGTGCCCTTGATCGACTCTCCTCCCCGCGACTCGATCATCGTCCGCGGGATCGCGTTCAGGCAACGGCCCCGGAGGTCCGAAAGCGTGTCGATTGAGAACTCCGGGCCGTCCATCAGCTTCTGCACCATCGCCGGCTCCCCGATGTACTCAACGAAGAACTCGACGGCGCGCGCGTCGTCGGCGCGGTGAATCGAGCGGGCGCCCGACCCCCAACGTGGCTTGACCATCGCCGGGTAGTGCGTCACGTCGGCGTCGGGAAGGACCGTCGGCGGCGAGGGCAGGCCGAGGCGCTCGAGCAGCAGATGCGTCTCGTACTTGTCGAAGGTCGCCCTGGCGATTCCCGGATCCGGAACGAACGCCGGAAGCTCCCCGGCGGCGCGGGCGTCAGCGAGCACATCCAGGTCGAGATCGGTGAGCGGGACGACCGCGGCGACCGCGTGGCGCTCACACAGCTCGCGCAGCGCCGGCACATACTCTGGATCGTCGATCCGCGGAACGCGGTAGCGGTGGTCGGCGGCGTACTGAGCCGGCGCCAGCGGGCTGGGATCCGCCGTGACGACAGTCGCATGCTGCGCGAACGCGGAGACGATGTCATAGCGCTTGCCGACTCCGGTGAGCAGGACGCCTACATCTCGTTTGGAGGGTGCCACCCGCCGGTCTCCCCTTTATAGAGTCCATGGCCGCCGAGGACCATCCGCACCGTTCGCACGAGGATCCTCAGGTCAAGCGCCAGCGACCGGTTCGCGACGTACCAGATGTCCAGCTCGATCCGCTCGCTCCACGGCAGCGAAGCACGTCCGTTGACCTGCGCCCAGCCGGTCAGTCCAGGCTTGACCGCCAGACGCAGACGCTGGCGATCGGTGTACTGCTCGACCTGCACCGCTAGGGTGGGGCGCGGACCGATGATCGACATCTCCCCCCGGACGATGTTCCACAGGTTCGGCAGCTCATCGAGCGAGTAGCGGCGTAACCACGCGCCGATCCGGGTGATCCGATCATCGCCCTCCTGGATCGCCAGGCCGGCGCCGGTGAACTCCGCACCGCGAACCATCGTACGGAGCTTGAAGATCTCGAATAGGACGCCATCCTTGCCGACGCGGGTCTGGCGATAGACCGGGTGGCCGGGGCTCTCGAGACGGATCGCGATCGCCAGCGCTGCCACCAGCGGCGCGCTCAGGAGCGAGCCGATTCCGGCGATCAGGAGGTCGAACGCGCGCTGCGCGCCCTCTAGACCGGGCCCTCGCCTGGCCACAAGCGGTGAAGCGACGAGCGCCTGTTCGTGCTCGAGCGCCATCAGCGAGCCCCCTCGGCGGGCTCCCAGGCGGCCGAGGTACCGCGCGCGAGCCAGTCCCACAGCCCGGCGGCGAGCGAGGCCGTGGTCAGCACGTAGTAGCGCGCGATCAGCAGCGGCTTCGCTGGAAGCGCTCCGGCCAGCGCAGCCGCGACCAGGACCGCCAGCTGGATCGCGAGGGCCGACGCATACACCCAGCCTTGCCCGAGCAGGAGAGCACTCGTCACAAGCGCAGTCACGTGCAGGAACGGGGACGCGTAGCGGAGAATCCGGTGGGAGCCGATCATCAGGGCGTAGAGCGGGTCATATCCGCGCGGGGAGAGCATTCCACCGCGAACCACGATCGGCCAGGTGTGACTCATCATGCGCCGCTTGCGGGCGAACTCCCCTTCGATTGTGGGAATCATCTTCTCGGTCGCGCGCGCATCGCTCGCGTAGAGCGCCAACCACCCCCGCTTGACCATGTTGAAGGGGAAAGAGAGATCGTGACCCATGATCGGGTCGACGACCAGATAGGTGTCCTTACGGGTCGCGTAGATCGCTCCGTTACCTCCGGTCACCGACCGCACACGGGACTCGAGCGAGCGGAGCGCCATCTCGTAGCGCCAGTAGAGCCCTTCCTGATTTGAGCCCTGGTCGCTGACCAAGCGCACCTCCCCGCACACATAGCCGACCCGGTCATCGGCAAACGGGGCTATCAGCCGCTTGAGCGCGTCCGGCTCCCAGAGCGTGTTCGCGTCAGAGAACGCGACGATCTCGCCCGCGGCGTGCTGTACTCCTGCGTCCTGAGCGCGGATCTTGCCGCCGCGGGGAAGGTCGAGCACGAGGTCTGCGCCGGCGGCACGGGCTCGTTGCGCGGTGGCGTCAGGAGAGCCGTCGCACGCCACGATCACCTCGAGCTTGCCCGGCGGATAGTCCAGTGAACGCAGGTTCTCGACCCTCGCGGCGATCACGTCCTGCTCGGCGTAGGCAGCAACGATCACCGACACGATCGGGAGCTCGCCTTCTCCAGCCCGCGGCGCGCGCGAGCCCTGACGCCGCCGGCGGACTCGGGCAAGCGCCGACAGGAGCAGGGCGTATCCAGCGTGGGCGTAGAGCAGGAGACCGGCGGAGACCCAGAAGATGACGGCGAGCGCTATCACGGCGGCGGGATTGTGGCGTAACGCGCGGTCCGCACGGCGCGTCTATCCCAGAATCGACTCGTAGACGGCGAGCGTCTTCTGTGCCGCGTGCTCCCATGAGTACTCCCCACCGGCGCCCGCAAGTGCCGCCTCCCCCATCCGCTTGCGCGCCGGCTCGTCGTCGATCAACTTGGCGATCGCCGCTCGCAAGGCATCCGGATCGTCGGGCGCCACGGCGACGCCCGCGCCTGTCCTCGCCACCTCACCAAAGCCGCCGATGTCGCTCAGCACGATCGGCTTGCCGAAAGCCAGGGCTGTCGCGAGCACCCCCGATTGATCGAAGCGCTCGGTTCGGGTGTAGGGCAACACCACGAGGTCGGCCCGCTGAAAGTAGGCGGCAAGCTCGTCGTCCGGGACGAAGCGGGGGACGAAGCGGACGCCGGACGAAGCCATGGCCCGGAGTGGCTCCAGCGGCATCCGGGGACGCCCCACGATCCACAGCTCGCCGCCGGAGACGCCACGCCAGGCTTCAAGCAGAACCTCAAGCCCCTTATAGGGCCGCAGCAGTCCGAAGAACAGGACGACCGGGCACTGCACCGCCCTCAGTTCATCTGAAAGCCTGTGCTCGGATCGCGGCTCGGCGAGATGTGTGAAGGCGCCGTGGGGGACGATGTGCACCTTGCCGGGATCCACGGCTAGGCGCTCGACGAGTTGATCGCACCCATACCGCGAGTGCACGATGATCGCGTCGACCGCGTCATACAGCCGTCGCTGCGCCCAAGCCTGCCCGGCTCGCGGCTCACGCGGGAGCAGGTCGTGGGCGGTCAGGACGGTGGGCTTGCGCGGCAAGAGCGCACCGTCCAGCCACTGCATGGCGAGCCATTGAAAATGTACGACGTCAGCCCGCTCGGCAGCGAGACGGCGGTAGCGGAGCATGTCCGGAACGTGCTCGAGAAGCTTGCCAGCCCGCCGTCGCGCTGATCCTGCTCGGCCGGGGGCAAGCCTGTAGAACAGCTCGAGGCGCGAGTATCCGTCTGGCTTCGGGGCTTCGCCATACGCGAAGGCGCTGGTGACGAGCTCGACCGACGCGCCCGCCCGCGCCAGCGCCGCGCACAGCGCGTGATCGTACGGCGGCGTGTAAGCCGATGGATCGACGATGTGGACCCGCATCAGCGGCGCCCGCCGCGTGCCCGCTCCACGTGCGTTGGTGACGGCGCCTGCTCGAGGGGTCGCCCGGCGAGCGCGGCCAGCCTGCGAGCTGTAGAACGCGCCGTCTCTCCGCCGAGTGGGTGAACTCGCGGCGCCTGATCGCGCGCCAGCCGCCTGACCGCCGGGGCGATCTCGGGCAGTGTGGGGTCACGGGGCGCCCGGTGCCGTCGATCGAGCACGCAGCGGACGGGATGCCGGAAGAGAAGCGTTGCGGTCGCGATGATCCTCTGTGCTCTGCCGTCGTCCTCCCGGTAGTCAACCCGTAGCCCGCGAGCGAGCTCGGGGGCGAAGGTGACAGGGCGAGCGATTGCCTCTATCCGCGCACCCTCGAGCGCTCGCGCCAGATCGAGGAGCGGATCGCTCGGCACCGGGAACCTGTCGGCCACCAGGACCACGCCGGCGGGAGGCCGGGACGATGCCTCGGGGCGGTTTGACAGCGACAGGCCCGCGAGCTCCTCGAACCCGAGCAGCGTGTCGAGCGCGAGGTGTCGGGCGCGCTCGAGTGCTGACGATGCGTCCGTAGCGTCGCCGCTTTGCGGAGCGCGATCGGGAGATCGCTGCGGATGGACATGACCCATGCGGCGGGCGGCACGGCGCAGAGCGGGGGTGGGCTCGAAGCCCGTGTAACGTCGCGCCAGCCACGCTCGCCCTGCGGCGTATCCGCGCCACTGCCGGCGCAGATCTCGGAGAGAGCTCCGATAACGGTGCTCGACCCAAGCTTCGGGCCGCAGCTCGATCCTCCAGCCGGCGTCCTGGAGGCGCCAGCTGAAATCGGTGTCCTCGGCGGCACGCAGTCCTTCGAAGAAGCCACCCACCTGCTCGAATGCGGTCCGCCTGACCATCAGGTTGGCGGCGACCGCCCGCGGTCGGAACGGGTGCGCGAGATGCGCGGCCTGACCGAGGAACCCGCGCGCCGCCCCGAACCGCTGCACGAAGGTCTCGCCGCCGGGAGCCGCAACGACCTCTCCTGCGAGCGCACCGACGTTGTCGGCCACCGGCGCGGCGAAATAGGAGTTGAGCAAATCGCGCGGCGCCCGACAGTCGGAATCGAGGAACAGGATCCACTCCCCGCGCGCGTGCTCCGCCCCTGCGTTACGGGCGTATGCAGGGGAGCGTTCCGCCGTCGCCGTCACGACCTGGATGTGGTCCGACGGGCAGGCCGAACCCGAGTTGTCGGCGAGGATCAGTTGATCTCCCGAGGCGGTGGTGAGCCCGGCCAGCATCTCGGCGGCGGACAGCGCCGCTTCACGGTCGCCGGCGAAGGGCATCACGACGCTCACTTCAGGCCGGTTCACTGACCGCCCCTCCACGAGTTCGGGCGATCGCAACGCGCAGCACCTCCAGCTCGCGCACATGGGCAAAGCGCGTAATCGCGAGCACTACGGGGATCGCCGCGAAAGCAGCCAGTCGGGTAAGGAAGCCGACCGCGCCATGCCTCGGCAGGAGCAGGTCGCCCGCCACCGCGAGGCCGCCCATCACCGCCACGATGTGGGCGAGCCGTCGCCACTCGAAGCGGACGTGGAAAGCGTCCCGGGTGAGCAGATGCATGGCGCTCAACATCACCGCGTACGCCCCGCACAGGGCGATTCCCGCGCCGGCGATGCCCAAGCGTGGAACCAGCACGACCAGGAGGATCACGTTGGCTGCCAGTCCCGCAAGCGACGCCGGGAAGTTCCGCGTGGTCACCTTCGCTCTCCCGGCGACCACCAGAAACACAACCCACAGCCCATACATCGCCCAACCGAGCGCGACCCACGGCAGCGCCCGGTAGGCCCCGAAATACTGGTGCGTAGCCAGCAGACGCAGAACCCAACGGCCGAGCAGAGTGAGACCGGCGACGACCCAACCGCTCACCAGCACGTAGTAGGTGGTCACCAGCCCGTAGAGCTGCGCGGCCTCGGCGTCGTCACGGACCGAGTAGGCAAGGGGGGGCCAGGCGTATTGGAACGCCCGCACGATGAACGCGACCGCCCCCGCCAGCTTGATCGCGATCGAGTAGAGCCCCGCCAGAGCCGGGCTTCGGGCGTGGTAGACGTAGTAGCGATCAACGATGCTGAGCGCGTACACCGACGCCTCGGCCGGGACCGTGGGGAGGCCGAAGCGAAGCAGCACCGGCAGCCGCTCGCCGAGGCGGGTCCCCGTGGACCCGATCAGGCGCCGTCGCATCGTGAACCAGAGCCCGAACAGCACGAGCGTCGATGCGCCGTAGTTGCCGAGCAGCAGCCCGCGAGGACCCAGGTTCAGGCCCACAACGAGCACGACCGATGCCGAGATCGTGATCCCCACGTTGATCAGCGACGCGGCGGCATAGGCCCGCACGCGTTCGTCGACCCGGAGCAGCCCGTAGGCGAGCTCGAGGTTCGTGAACGCCCAGAGCCCGAGAACAGCGATCCGGAACGTCGTCGGGTCGCGGTGACTGAGCACGATTCGGGACAGCGGGACCGCCGCGGCGGCGAGGGCGGCGGCGGCGATCGTCGTCGCAATCAACAGGAACAGGACCGCTCGGCGGACGAGCGCATCGCGGTGCTCCTGGCTCCGGTCAGCGAAGTAGTAGCGCAGGAACGCCTCGATCATCCCGAAGCGGATCACGATGCTGATGAAGATCACCCCGTTGCCGAGAAGCTCGACGACGCCGTAGCCGGCCGGGTTGATGTAGCGCGTGTACACCGGCAGCAGCAGGATCGCGATGAACTTCGAGACGACATCGGCGACCTGGTAGGCCGCAAGCGCCCTAATCAGGCGCTTTAGGTAAGCGGTCACAGCGCGTAACGGTAGTGGCGGGTGGCGGCGACTCCTGCCCCGCGCGCCCGCGCTGTTCGGCGCGCCCGGGCCAGCGGCTTGCCTGGAGCTGCAAGGGGGCGCGGGGCAGGAGTCGCCGCCGGCCACCCTCAGCGTGAAGCGCGCTGAGACCGACTTCGGGCCCCGCGCGGTCTCGGGTGGCAGGGGCGCGAGCCGCCATCCGACCCACTATGGGCTCCACGCGTCGAGGTCGAGGCAGATCCGGGCGTCGGCGCTTTCGTCGCGGAGATCTCGGAGCTGGTGGCGGCGTTGCTGGCGGGGCGGACCGACTGAGTGAGTGCGACGACTTGAGCTGGAAGGCACTGTGCTCGACGCCATGGCAGCCGCGCAGTCACGGCGAGAGCTCCCGGCGAGCGACGGGCGCGGTGGGATCCGCAGTCCTCACGGCCCGGGCCGTTCGCATAGCGTTGGCCGACTGAGATGGCGTTGGCGCGAGGCTCAGCTCGCGTCACTCAACGCCGGAGACGCGCGCAGTGCCGAGACCTGCTTGTGGTGCGCGACGGGCATCCCGACCGAATCGCCGCCTGACCAGCTTTGCGCGGGAAGCACGCATTCCGAACTCCGCTCAAATAGGGCTGCCAGCCCGCGCCCCCTGCTCTGACACGGGGCCGTCGGCGGCTGGGCCGGCAGCGCACAGGTGGGCCTCGCTATTGCTCGCCGCGGCTTCCGCCTCGTCCTGCGGCGTCCGCTGATTCCCGCTGCCGCTCACGCGCGGCCCGGAGCTGGGGGAGGGTGGCGAGGTCTTTGGCGCGGCCGGCGGCCGTCTTGCTGCGGATGATGTCCTCGAGCGACGCGATCGCGATGTGGAGCCCGCTGTCGGCGAGCGGTTGGCGGTAGGCGCCGCCGGCGAGGTCGTCGTAGCCGGTGGTGCCGGACGGCCGGGTGGTGACGTCGAGATCGCCGGCGTCGGTTGTGAGGTTCCAGATCTCAGCGCGCGCGAGCAGCCGGGGATCGGCGGGGAGCGGGACGGGCGGCTCGCCGATTCGGACGCGGATCGCCGCGTGCAGCTCGCTGAGCGCGTCGGCGAGGCGTTGCAGGTTGGCTTCGTCAGTCGCGGGGGTGATGTCGATGTCCCGGGTGACGACGTCGACGCCGGCCAGCACGGCGGCGTAGCCGCCGATCACGACGTACTGCACCTGGTGGCGCGCGAGCACCTCGAGGATCCGCTGGGGATCGAACGGGGCGGGCTCAGGCGGCATCGGCGCTGGCGGCGGCTGCAGGGCTGGTGGCGAGCTCGAGGGTGCGGCGTAGCGCTGGCACCCGGGCGCGGTCCGCGGAGGCCTCGGCGATCCGCACGAGGTCGACCAGCGAGGCGACCATGACCGTGAGGTTCTCGTCGAGCGCGATCGGGGTGGCGTCGCGCGCGAGGTCCTCGTAGCCGTGCGTTCCCGCCGGTGCCGGCACGACGTCGAGCTTGGCGTCGTAGGCCGCGAGCGCAAAGCTGGCGGCCGCGTCGACCGGCCCCGCCGTCGACGAACCTGTTGCCCGGCCGCCACCAGCGGCGATCGCGGCAGCGAGGCGGTCGCGCTGCCCAGCTCGCGCAACGATCGTCACTGTGCTGGCGATCGGCAGCAGCGGCGAGCCGTGCAGCACCTCGGCGAGCTCGCCGATCAGCACATAGCGAACGCCGGCCCGGTCGAGCTCTCGGAGCGCGCCGTCGACGTCGGCTCGTGCCGGTGGCGGCGTGCCGGCTGCCTGCGCGCGGGCTGAGCGCACCGGCTGGGCGTCGCCGAGGGCGCCCTCGAGCCGTCGCGCCGGAGTGAGCGCGAGCGCGGTGGCAATCTGCCCATCGTAGGAGTCATCCGCGCGCGCCAGGCCGAACGTCAGCTCCAGGCCGCACGCGCCGATCAGCGCCCGCAGCCGCTCAAGCGACGGTGTGACGCGGCCGCGCTCGTACCGGGCGATCTCCTGCTGCGCGACGCCGGCCCGGTCGGCCAGCGCGCGTTGCGAGAGTCCGGCGCGGCGCCGAGCTTGGACGAGAAGGCTTGCACTGACCATACGACCATGATACTACTTCCGATGTCGTGCAACAACATATAAGTAGTCGTAATATCTATATCGAGCGGTCGGCGAGAGCAGCAGTCTCACTCCGGCGCCGCCGCAGTGCTGATCGTCCTCAAAAGGGCAACTCTGGGGTTGCACTGCTGCCTTGACGGCAGAGCGAAACTCTTGCCTCTGGATCGGCGATCTGGCACGACTCCTGCTTCGCCCCGGGAACCTGCAGTCTCGTGGTCGCCCGTCCGGGCTCCTGCAGCCGTCCGACAAGCAGCGGTCCGGAGCGTCCCGACGCAGCGGGACGGATGGAGTCGTGCCGCGGCTTCGCGAACAGGCCGTTCTCGAGCCCGCGTTTGGCCCCGCCTCGGCACTCTTGACTAGATGTGCTACTGCTGGAGGGCGGCCTTCCGTCGTCGCCCTCCAGCGGGCTGCCAAGGCCCTGGGTTGTCGAATCGAGCCGCACGACGTCAGCCCGCGAGCGGAAGCAGCCAAAGACCGTCAATACCCTTGAGGTCCTAAGGTCCGTCGTCCAGCGTCAGATGACGCCTGGCGGCTCTCTACCCGCTCTGCTCGTGCGCCGCACGAGGACAGCGGCGGCGACCCCCGTTCGACTCACGGGCCGGTGAGTCCGTGCTCCTACTCAGTGGCCAACCGGGGTTTCAGCGGGCTTCTGGTGCTTTACCTTGGCGCCGGTCCGGAGCGGGAGCCATCAGCGGCTGCTTCGCCACCTAGCACGCGGCGGGAGCTTCGTGAGTCTCCTACGCATGAAAGTCAAGGGTTGAGTGGACGGATTCCGTTCGGCGTGGGATCGTTTGGGTTGGTGCGGGTGACCGCGAGCTAAAGCGCAGGTTCTGGGGCTGTTTCCTGCCGC
>JALYZY010000078.1 GCA_030948665.1 Actinomycetota bacterium
CCGGACGGGCCGGTCGGACTTCCGAAGGCGTCGGTGAGATTCGCGTTCTGGGTGTACGGCCCCGTCAAGCCGAAGATGCTGACCACTAGCGGCGCCGCGATCGCGACGATGATCAGCAGGATGATGAAGGCCGCCGAGACCATCGCGACGCGATCTCCACGGAAGCGGCGCCAGAACAGCTGGAGCGGCGAGCGAGCGGTGATCTCACCGCCGACCAGCTCGACGCTCGAGGCGATCGCCCCCTCTTGATCGAGTACGAGCTCAGAGGTCCCGATACTCATGCGCCCCCAGACCCCAGGCTGGCCACGTGAATAGCCTCCTCCACAACGGGATTGAATACCACAACGCGGGCCGCGTGTCATCTTTCCCTAACCGGCGGGCAATCTGGAGGCCAGTGGAGGCCGACTCGCTCGCCGCCGCGGCTACCCTCTGCCACCCCCGCCCTCGTAGCTCAATGGATAGAGCACGCGCCTCCTAAGCGCGGGATGCAGGTTCGATTCCTGCCGGGGGCACCTGGCGCGAGCACCGGGCCCGCTATGACTTTTCTCAGGATCCCTCGTGCTACCTTCCGAGGCTTCTCGTGTCCGAGAGCACGCTAGAAGCACCCTCCGTCGCGGAGTCGGCGACCCCGGGACAGGACTTCACGCCCGAGCCCTCCCCCTGGACCCTGCGCGGGTTCATGCGCGCGCATCCGTGGTGGACGGTCGCGGTCGTGCTCGTCCTGGTCTCTGCTGCGCTCGTCGTGTGGGCTCGCACGCGCCCCAGCTATGACGCCTACGGATGGCTGGTCTGGGGGTACCAGACGCTGCACCTGACGCTCGATCTCGGGGGCGCGCCGTCGTGGAAGCCGCTGCCGTTCCTGTTCACGGTCCCATACGCGCTGTTCGGCCACTACGAGCTGTGGCTATGGATGATCACCGCAGTGGCGCTCTCCCTCGCGGGCGGGATCTTCGCCGGCCGGATCGCCTACCGCCTGACGATCGGCGACGTCCCCCCTGCGACCGATGCTGCACGGTCACGCCACCGCGCCGCACTCGCCGCGGCGATCTTCGCCGGCCTCGCGGTCCTCGGCCTCGAGGACTACATGCACTACATCCTCAGCGTGCAGAGCGATCCGATGATCGTGACGTTCTCTCTGGCCGCGGTCGACGCGCATCTGTCCGGACACCCTCGCTGGGCGATCGCGCTGGGGACCCTGGCGTCGCTGGGCCGCCCGGAGGCCTGGCCGTTCCTCGGCCTCTATTCGCTCTGGATGTGGCGCCGGAAGCCGTCGATGCTGTGGCTGATCATCCCCGCCGGCGCGCTGATCCTGTTCATGTGGTTCGGGATCCCGACGATCACCAACGGCCGCCCGTTCGTGGCCGGCCAGCTCGCGCTGCTCTCGCCTCGCGAGCTCCACCAGAACAAGATCATCGGCACGTTCAACCGCTTCACCGAGCTGCAGTATCTGCCGATCTGGCTCGCGGCGATGTTCACAGTCGTGGTCGCGGCAATTCGCCGTAACCGGCTGATCCTGCTGCTCGCGGCAGGGTGCGTGGTGTGGGTCATCATCGAGATCGCCTTCGCGCTCCACGGCTGGCCGGCCTTGCCGCGTTACGTGATGGAACCGGCGGCGATCGCGGCTGTATTCGCAGGAGTCGCGGTCGGCTGGGTGCTGCTCTGGGCGCCCGCGGCCCGCCGCGGCACGCCGCGCTGGGCTGGTATCCCCGTTGTCGCAGTCCTCGTCGCCGCGCTCGCCCCGGGAGCCATCGCGCGACTGCGGACCGAGCGCACGGACCTGCGCCACGAACGGGGGCGGACCCACGAGATCAACATGCTTCAGAGCACCCTCAGCGTGCTTGGCGGCTACCGCCACATCCGTAACTGCGGGGAGCCGGTCACGAACGTCGAGTTCGTGAGCGCGCTGGCGTGGTTCAGCAAGCTCGATGTGGGCTATGTGGGCCACAGGCCGACCTTCGAGCTGCACCAGCGCTATCCGATCGTCCTGTTCGTGCCGCTCTCGAAGGGAGGCTGGAGGGTGATTCCCTGGCATACGCGTAGCTATCAGCTCGCCCGCTGTAGTGGCCTGAACGCGGCCTATGTCGCTCGGGGCGGCGGCTCCTTCCTCGTCCGCCACCATCGTCTCCCGTCCCTGCCCTGATCCGGGCAGTCTGACTTCGCCAACAGTGGCGCAATCGACGCTCCCGACGTCTTCCGCCGGATTGTCACCCGGGCAAAGAAACCTTTTCGGAGGAGGGCGGACTGTTGATCGGCCCCGCGTCGTCGTGCCGGCAGCGGCGGCGCTCGCGGTGCTGCTGGTGTCGACCGCGATCGTGCTGTGGGCCCGGACACGGCCAGGTTTCGACCCCTACGGATGGCTTGTGTGGGGCCATCAGACGCTCGCGGGGAACCTCAACACCAACGCTGCGCCGTCGTGGAAACCACTTCCCTACGTCTTTACCGCGCCGTACGCGCTGTTCGGCCACTACGAGCTGTGGCTGTGGATGATCACCTCCGTAGCGGTCTCGCTGAGCGGGATGGTGTTCGCGGGTCGGATCGCCTACCGGCTGACGGCGGAGACCTCGCAGCGGCGCTACGCGGCGCTCGCAGCGGGACTGTTCGCGGCGATCGCGATGCTCGGCATCAACGGCTACCCGCACTACATCCTGAGCGCGCAGTCGGACCCGATGATCGTCGCGCTGTGCCTTGCCGCGATCGATTCCCACCTCTCCGGGCGCCCGCGGCTCGCGTTCGCACTCGGGGTGCTCGGTTCCCTGGGGCGCCCGGAGATGTGGCCGTTTCTCGGTCTCTACACGATCTGGTGCTGGCGCGCGGTTCCGTCGATGCGACGGTTCGTCGCCGGGGGCCTGTTGGTGATGCTGGTGATGTGGTTCGGGATTCCCGCCCTGACCTCCCGCACCCCGTTCGTCGCGGCATCCAACGCGCTGGGATCGGGCCGCGCGCTCCATAGCAATAAGGCGCTTGGAACCATTGGGCGCTTCCTGGCGCTGCACGAGCCAGCCGTCGAGCTGCTCGCATTGCTGGCCGTGGTCCTTGCGGTGCTGCGCCGCGAGCGCGTGACACTGATGCTCGCGGGTGGCGTGGTTGTCTGGGTGATCGTCGAGATTGGATTTGCCCTTCACGGCTGGCCCGGGCTCGGCCGCTACATGTTCGAAGCCGCGGGGGTGACCGTGGTGCTCGCCGGCGTCGCGGTCGGGCGGCTACTGGGAGACCCACCCGGGCTGACAACCTTGGCCGGACTGGCAGGCGTCGCGATCATGGTCGTCGCAATCGGATCTCTCGTCCCGGCGGCGGCGTCCCGTGCGCGCGTCGAGCGGGCGGACCTACGCGTCCAGCGCGTTCGGACCACCCAGATCAACCGTCTCACAGGAGTGGTCAACCAGCTCGGTGGCCCGGCCGCGTTGCAGGCCTGCGGTGAGCCGCTGACTCGCCTCGAGTATCAGACGATCCTGGCCTGGGCCCTGCACTTGAACGTCGCCTCGGTGGGCTTCAAGTACGCGCCGGCGATCGCCCGTGGACGCCCGATCGTGCTGTTCACGCCGGTTGGTCGCAGCGGGTGGGAGGTGCAGGCGCTCCACCAGGTCAAGCCCGCCTGCCTGCGCCTCCCGCAGGTGACGCACTAGCGGTCGGGGCGATCCGGATAGACGTCGTCGATCGTGCTCAGCGCTAGGAACGGCGCTCGGGCGGCCTGCTCGATCGCCTCGGCACCCCCCGCCAGCCGATCGCATATCGCGAGCACGCCGCACACCTGCCGGCCTTCCTCATGGAGCGCCTCGATCGCCCGGACGGTCGAGCCGCCGGTCGTGACTGCGTCCTCAACCAGCATGCATCTGTCCTGCGAATCGAGCAGGGGACCTTCGATGCGGCGCGACAGGCCGTGCGTCTTGACCTCCTTGCGGACGAAGAACGCCTTCACATCCGCACCGCCGGCGAGCGCGGCGCACGCGATCGGATCGGCGCCCATCGTCATGCCGCCCACCGCGGTGGCGCGCCAGGCAGCGGCTTGGCGAGCGACCAGCGGCGCCAGGGCTCGGAACCCGCGCGGGAGCAGGATCGCGCGCTTGACGTCGATGTAGTACTGCGACTTCAGCCCGCTGGTGAGCACGATCTCGCCCTTGACCAGCGCATGCTCGCGGAGCTGTTCGATCAACCTCGCGCGGGCCATCGTCGGGTCGTCGAGGGTCATCGGGCGGGGGTCATGCTAACCACGCTCTCGGCCGATGCGGTGCCGGTGGTCTACCGCGCGCTAAGGCTGCTGTCGGGCGTCTGCTGCGGCTTCGTGGTGATTTCGTTCGTGATGTTCGCCGACGCTCAGCTATCGAGCGCCTCACGCCATCAGCAGAGGGAGATCGCGACCGGGGTGAGCCCCGCCACTCCGGCGCCCCCCTCCTCACCTCCACGCGGCCAGCCTGGTCGGTTTATCGACGCCGCGGCCAACGAGCTGACCGCGCCGTTCCGGACGATCGTCGAGTCGAACGACCAGTGGGTGCAGCGCAGCCTGGCCACGGTCTCCGCCCTCGCCTTCTACGGGATCGGGCTCGGCTTCCTGGCGCGCTACTCGCGCGTCTAGTAGTAGACGTCGACGGCGTTGCCCATCTGCAGCCAGTTGAAGGCTGAGATCGCGTCGACGATCGGCAGGCGCATGCAGCCGTGGCTGGCCGGATAGTCCGGCGCCGGGTTATAGCCGTGGATCGCGTACCCGCCGAAGAAGAAGTTGGAGTAGTACATCCCGTCCGGGAGGTATCCCGGGACCCTCGAGTAAACGTGAAAACGTCCGAGAATCGTCGGCGTCGAAGGCTTGCCCGAGCTGATCGGGTAGATCGTCTGCACCTTCGAGCCATTGATCAGCGCCAGCAGCTGGAGGCTCAGGTCTCCCTCGGCGTGGCGGCCGTCACCGGAGTAGTGGACGGGGAACGCGCCAGAGCCGCTCAGCAGGGCGCTGACCGTGCGGCCGTCGAGCGTCTGGTAGGTCCCCCAGCGCAGCAGGCGGTGGTAGGCGTCGAGCGCCAGTCCGGTACCCGAGTCGTACACGCCCGTCTGCGGGATGTAGAAGTGAAGCGCGGCAAGGCGCTGCTGGATCAGCTGTACGAATCGGCCGGTCGAGCCAAAGCCGGCGTTCGCGCCGAGCACGGAGAAGCTCCGGCGCGCGGCGAGCCGGTTCATGCCGGTCGTTGGGGCGTGCAGGACGACGACCGTCACCTGGCCGGCACCCGGGCTCCGGACGCTCGCGGTGAACGCCCCGTAGACCTTGTGGCTCGACGGCTTCACCCTGAAGCGGCCGGCCTCGACCAGGCGACCGCCGAGATACGCCCGCACGAATACGAGCTGGCCGGGAACGTACGGCCGGACGATCCCGGCGACGTGCACGACCCGACCGGGCACCGACACCGACTGCCCGCTGACCGCGAATGCGTCTCCGAGATACAGCTTGAGCGTGGCCGAAACGGGCTTCGGCGCAGGTGTCGAG
>JALYZY010000088.1 GCA_030948665.1 Actinomycetota bacterium
ATATCGAGCTTCGACCGCTCAGAGGCATGCAGAGCGTCGAGCTCAACGACCCAAGCTGGCGAAGCTCGCGGTGAATGCGCAGCTGCGGACTTATGTGCAGGATCGGCTCTCAGGGACTGTGCAGCGACCAGACGGGAGCGCCGCAGGTCCAGGTATCGCGTGGCGTGGGCGGCGTCAGGGCCCGCGCAAGGACCGTCGCTGGGGACAGTGCTGGAGCCCGGAGCAGATCTCTGGTCGCCTCCGCCTTGACTTCCCTGATGATGAATCGATGCGCGTGTCCCATGAGGCGATCTATCAGTCGCTCTATATCCAGGGTCGCGGAGCGCTGCGCCGCGAACTGACCGCTTGCCTTCGGACAGGTCGGGCGCTCAGAGCCCCCAGAAACAGGACATCAAGGGGCAACCGCAGCTTCGTGACCGACGAGCTGTTGATCAGCGAACGGCCAGCTGAGGTGGATGATCGCGCGGTTCCGGGTCATTGGGAAGGCGATCTGATTCTCGGCACGGACCGTTCAGCGATCGGGACTCTGGTCGAGCGCTCGAGCCGGTTCACGATGCTGCTGCATCTTCCGCTGATCGAAGGTGACAGTCCAGCAGCGAAGAGCCGTCCAGCGCGGACGGGGGCTAGTGCCGGCGCCGTCCGTGACGCTATCGCCGGCACGATCACGACCCTTCCCGAGCAACTTCGTCGGTCGCTGACCTGGGACCAGGGCATCGAGATGGCCCAGCACGTGCAACTACGGCTCGACACCGGCCTACAGATCTACTTCTGCGATCCACGCAGCCCGTGGCAGCGCGGCTCCAACGAGAACACCAACGGACTGCTGCGCCAATACTTCCCGAGAGGCACCAACCTCGCCCGCCACGGCGCTGAGGAGCTCGTCGCCGTCGCGACCGCGCTCAACGGCCGGCCGCGAAAGACGCTCGGGTGGAGAACCCCTGCCGAGGTGCTCGCCGAGCACCTCGCCGCGGCCTGACCACCGCCTCGGCCCGACGCCCACCACCGCTGACCTGCCTCATCGATTGTGCCCGGGGTGCCCAAGGGGTCGCGCGGCTATCGCCGTTCCGGCCCGCCCTCCGGGCGAGCCTCCACGACGACAGCCGCATCCTGCGATCAACCCAGCCGTCACTTCCTTCTCTAGAGTCACAGCCAAACCGTGTTGCGACGACCGGTTGAGCTCAGGCCACCATCGACGGCTCGTACGCCGCCCGCCCCTGACCGTTCTCGCGATACGCCCCATAGAAATCACTCAGGTCCATCTCCTCAACCGCCCCAAGGATCGACCACACCACATGATCATCAGGCACCCAACCCAACAGATCCGGCGGCATCAACATCGTCTGCCCCCGATCACAAGCGATGAAGTTCTGTGACATCCCAAAATGGTCATAAACGCGCCGGACGACACACCTTTGCCCGACAACCACCGCCAATTGCGAGTTCGTGGAGAGCGCTCGCGTGACGCAGCCGTCGCCGGGCCATCGGTGGGTCGCCAAACGACCTGTCGGCTCCAGCCGGAAGCGAATGCGATCGTCCAGTGCACAAACCGGGGTCCTGGCCGGTCGGGCGCGTCTCGGAACCCAGCTCGCCCGCGCCTTCGCGTAGCATCGCTCCATGCGCGAGGTGGAGAGAGGCGTCTGGCACTGGGAGGCGCCGCACCCGGACTGGGCAGGGCCCGAGAATGAGGCGTGTCGCCAGCGCCTTGCGACGACGGCCAACACGCCGAATGAAGCGGCACGCGGCCTGGTCTCCTCCTACGCGATCGACGACGGCGACCGCCTGCTGCTCTTCGACCCATTGGCCGTGCCGCGCGAGATCGAGAAGCTCGGTGCAGGGCGCGAACCGGTGGTCGTGCTGACCTCGCCGCGGCACGAGCGCGACACGCGGCGCCTCGTGGAGCGACTCGACGGGCC
The DNA here is from genome assembly GCA_030948665.1 of Actinomycetota bacterium. Lineage (GTDB taxonomy): Bacteria > Actinomycetota > Thermoleophilia > Solirubrobacterales > Solirubrobacteraceae > Palsa-465. The sequence goes on from JALYZY010000088.1 coordinate 1,914, forward strand.
GGTGTTCACACCACCGCCCGACGAAGGCACCCCCGACGTCGCCTGGCTCCTAGGGGGACCCAGCGACGCGCACCTGTACTCGGGTGGCGATCGGCTGCCCGTCGGAGTCGAGGCGTTCCCCGGAAGGTTGCCCAACGACGTCGTGCTGTGGATCGAGAACTCGCGTGCGGTCATCGCAGGCGATACGCTCGTCGACTTCGGCCAGGGACTCGAAATCCCGGTCGAATGGCTACCCGCAGACGTGACGCGCGAGCAGGTCGCGAACGGCTTAGAGAAGCTGCTCGACCTGCCGGTCGAGGTCGTACTCGCAACACACGGCGGGCCGACCGACAGAGCCGCCCTCGTTCGCGCGCTCGCCTGACACCTGCGCTCGCTCGCGCCACGGATGTGAGCAGGCCGACGCTTCCCGCGAATCGTGTTTGCCATTCACCTCTGAGCGCGTATGAGCGTCCTAGCTCGAGTGCCGCCGGTGCGCGCTCAGCGTGGTCACACCTGTAGCGACGGGGCCGACACCGATGTTGGTTTGCGCAATGGTGTGGTTCCGCCCATCGCATTGCGTAACCGCTAGGCCGCGCGCGAACGATCGCTTGTGCCTGCCGTCCGACCCCGCAGCTCACGAGCGCAACGGCGACGAAGCGCAACGTCGCGCGGACGTAGTGCTAGCCGCCGAGGAGTAAGTAGACGCTCTCGAGTCCGGTCGGAGTGAGTTGGGCCCCTCACCGCCGAGGGGGAGCCGGCCGGCGCGGCGGCGACGTGATCGGCAAAGGACGAGAGGCAGGGACCTGAGGTTGCGCTCGCTATGTCGCTGCCTGGGCCGGGGATCCGCGACCCGCCCCGGGACACTGCCAGGGCGGCGTCACAGTAGCCGCCGGTCGACGCCTTGGCAGGCGCTCAAGGACCGCCTCGTGGGTCACCAGCAGCGCCGGTGATCCGCACCGCGTGAGCGTAGGCAGCCACCGCCGTCGAAGGTGCCGCGGCTCGCATCGCCGACCTCAGGGTGCAGCGGGCGCGGCTGCCGCGGGACGAGACAACGGGCAGAGCGCTCGACGCGGGACGCATGTGATGCCCAATTTTGATGCCCAATTTCTGAGTCAGGTTTCCCGAGTGCTCGTTGGGCAATAAAAAACCCCGGATTACCGGGGCTTTTCTCTAAGCGGCTGAAGGGACTCGAACCCTCGACCTTCTGCATGGCAAGCAGACGCTCTAGCCAACTGAGCTACAGCCGCAAGTGGCGCCGAGTATACGACCCGCCGATCCACCGCAATGCCGCCCGCCGCTCGACCGCAAGGCCGGCGCGGTAGGCTCGACCACATGGGCGCGCTGATCCTCCATGGCGACACCGAGCGCAGCCCTTCGATGCGCCACGAGCTGCCGGTGGCGATCGGCGACCCGTTCGTGCTGGCCGTCGACGAGGAGCGCACGTGGATCATGTGCTCGCTGCTCGAGCGCGACCGTGTGGCAGCGTGCCGCCCGGACGCAGAGCTCCTCGATATCGGCGAGCTCGGGTTCTACGAGCTGCTCGAAAGTGGGATCTCGCGCGACGAGCTGTGGCTCGAGCTCACCTCGCGCGCGGTCGCCCGGACGGGGATCCGCGCCGCAATTGTCGAGTTCGAGTTTCCCCTTGGCTTGGCCGAGCGGCTGCGGGCGGACGGTGTGTCCCTCACCGTCGATGATCCGGCAGTGAAGCTGCGCCGCCGCAGCAAGTCGGAGGCCGAGCTGGCGGGAATCAATCGGGCGCAGCGGGCGGCGGAGGCCGCGATGTTCGCGGCCCGGGGACTCCTCGATGCTGCGAACGTGGGCGGCGACCGCCTCGAGCTCGATGGCGAGTTGCTGACGGCGGAGCGGGTGCGCGCCGAGATGCGCGAAGTCTGCTGGAGGCAGGGCGCGATCCTTGGCCTGGAGGCGATCGTGGCCTCCGTCTGGCAGGGGTTCGGCCACGAGCCCGGTAGCGGACCGCTTCCGGCCAGGCTGCCAATCGAGATCGATCTGTGGCCCCGGGACGAGGAGACTGGATGCTGGGCTGATATGACCCGGACGTTCATCGTTGGCGGCGCGCCCTCAGATGAGGTTGTGCGCCAGGAGCACCTGGTTGCCGGAGCGCTGCGCAGCGTCACTGACGCAGCATGGCCAGGGATAACTGGCCGGGAGCTACATGCGATCTCCTGCGATGTGTTTGAGCGGGAGGGATATCGCACCCAGCGAACCGGTCCGGGCGAGGACGAGAACGAGGGCTTTCAGTTCTCACTGGGACACGGGGTGGGGCTCGAGGTCCATGAAGACCCTTCGCTTGGGCAGACGGGCTACGAGCCGCTCGTCGCGGGCGATGTGATCGCGGTCGAGCCCGGTCTGTGGCACCGAGACGTCGGCGGCGTGCGACTAGAGGACCTGCTGCTGATCACCGACGACGGCGCTCGCGTGCTCACCGAGTTCCCGTACGAGACCCGGCTGGGGTAAGGAGCCGAGCGTGGCGCGGGGTGCGGGCGCGGCGTTCGCAGCCGGCCGAGCCGCGATGAGTTCTCGTAGCGACCGCTGTCTTACGGTGCGGGCAAACAACCGCTGAAATCAACTCTCTCTAGAAGGAGATCAGTCATCGGCGAGATCGTTGTTCACGAGTTCATGTCGCTGGATGGAGTCTTCGAAGACCCCTCTTGGACGATGGACTTTTCGTTTGATCCGAAGATGGGTGAGGCGATCGCCACGATGATGGGGTGGTGCAAGGGACTGCTGCTGGGACGCCGTACATTCGAGATGTTCGCCCCCGCGTGGTCGGGTCGCACCGCCGAGCAGGATCCCGGCGCGCCGTTCATGAACGAGTCGCCGAAGTACGTGGTCTCATCGACGCTCCAGAAGCCGGATTGGAAGAACTCGACGGTCCTCGGCCCATATGACGCTGAGCGGATCCGTGCGCTGAAGGATGAAGTCGACGCCAACCTATATGTCAGCGGCAGCGGCACGCTCGTTCGGGCGATGCTCGCCGACGGTCTCGTGGACGAGCTGCACCTGTTCGTCTATCCGGTCGCGCTAAGCGCTGGTGAGCGCCTGTTCGTTGATGGCGGCGGGACGACGAAGTTCACGCTTGCGCAGAGCGAGCCCTATGAGAACGGAGTTGTGCATCTGGCCTACCGGCCGACCAGGTAGTCCGATCAGCGCACGTCGGGTACAACCCATTCGGACCCGACCACGAGCTCTGGTCGCGTCCGCCTTCGGTCGCGAGTTAGAGTTTCCGAAGCGCACCGTTCACTCAGCCGAATGGGGACAGCGAGCCATGAACCAGACCACTCTCATCGCCAACGGGACGGTCGTTACCGCCGAGGATGAGTTTGCCGGCGACGTACTGATCGAGGGAGAGAAGATCGTCGCCGTTGGCCGGGTCGAGGCACCCGATGGCGCGACGGTGCTCGACGCCGCAGGATGCTTCGTGCTTCCGGGCCTGATCGACAACCACACCCACCTGTCGATGCCGTTCATGGGCATGATGTCCTCGGACGACTACGACACCGGCACCCGGGCCGCCGCCGCCGGCGGCGTGACCTGTCTCGTCGACTTTGCGATCCAGCGCGAGCCCGACAACCTCCATTCTGCGCTCGAGCAGTGGCAGGGTCGAGCGGAGGGTGCCGCCCATGTGGACTACGGCTTTCACATGGCGATCACCAACGGCAGCGAGCCGGTCCTGGACGACATGGCTGCGATGTCCGAGGCCGGCGTCTGCTCTTTCAAGCTGTTCATGGCCTACAAGGGTGAGCTGATGGCCACGGACGACGTCCTGTTCGCGTGCATGGAGCGAGCACGGGACCTCGACGCGCTGACCATGGTGCACGCGGAGAACGGGGACATCGTCGATTTACTGGTCAAGCGCGCGATCGCGCGCGGTGAGACATCGGCGATTCATCATGCGCTGACACGGCCGGAGTTCGTCGAGGCTGAGGCCACCGGACGGGCTGCCCGCATTGCCGAATTCGTCGGCGCCTCGCTGTTCGTCGTGCACGTCACCTGTGCCCCCGCCGCGGCCGAGATCGAGGCGGCACAAGAGCGCGGCGTCGCGGTCACCGGAGAGACCTGCTTTCAGTACCTGATCAATGACATCGATGACCTCCGGCGTCCTGGCGTCGAGGGGTGCCGCTACATCTGCTCGCCGCCCCTGCGCGACGCCGCGAACCACGAACTTCTCTGGGGCTACGTGCAGCGCGGCGTGCTCGAGAGCATCTCCACCGATCATTGCCCGTTCAAAGACGAGCAGAAGGCACGGGGTCTCGAGAACTTCAGCCTGATACCGAACGGGCTCGCCCTGATCCAGCACCGCCTCCCGAAGCTGTGGGACGAAGGCGTGATGACGGGGCGTATCACCCGCCGACAGCTAGTCGAGCGAACGAGCACCACGATCGCCAGGCGGTTCGGTCTGCACGAGAAGGGCGCGCTGGCCCCGGGAAAGGATGCCGACGTCGTGGTCCTCGACCCCGCCGCGCCGCGGCCGTACGGGATCGCGACCTCCTTGATGAACGTCGACTATGACCTCTACGAGGGCGAAACGGCGAGCGCGAGCGTGCGGCACACGTTCTCGCGCGGAACCCTCGTCTACGACCGCGGTGAGATCCAAACTGAGCCGGGCCATGGGCGGTTCGTCCCGCGGACACTGCGCGCGGCTTCGGGTGCGGCAGTGTGAGCTCGCTAAAGCTCGACCCCCAGGCGGTCATTGGCGACCTCGACGAGCTTGCCTCTCAGAGCGGCGGGAGGTTCGCCGGCGCAAAGCGCCTGGCCTGGACGCCGGAGTGGCTCGAGGCACGCTCGTGGCTGCGCTCAAAGCTCGCGGAGTGCGGGCTGGAAGCCGACCAGGATCCGGCCGGAAACCTGTGGGCGGCCATCGAGGGCGAGCGTGAGGAGTTCCTGATCGTGGGGTCCCACATCGACGCGGTTCCGGACGGCGGCTGGCTCGACGGAGCGTTCGGCCTCCTGACCGCGCTCGAGACCGTGCGGCAGCTGGCCGGCAGCGACACGAAGCCGCCGATCGGCGTGCGGTTCGTCGACTGGGCCGACGAGGAGGGAGCCCGGTTCGGTCGCAGCCTGCTCGGCTCCTCAGCCTGCGCAGGCTCGCTCGAACCGAATGACGTCGGCGAGCTCACAGACCCCGGTGGTGTGACGCTCCGCGACGCGCTTGCGGCCTGTGAGGTCGACCTCGATACGGCGTCCGCGGCCAAAGACCGTCTTGGCGGGGCGGTGGCGTATCTCGAGCTTCATATCGAACAAGGTCCCGTCCTGCTCGACAGCGGCCGCCTGTCCGCAGCGGTCAGCGGGACCTTCGGAGTCGAGCGGCACCTGATCACATTCGCCGGCCAATCCGCGCACGCTGGATCGACGCCGATGCCCCTGCGCCAGGACTCTCTGGCGGCAGCGGCGCGCGCCATGCTGGGGATCCGAAAGAGCGCAATCGAGCACGGCGGAGTCGCCACGGTCGGACGGCTTCAATCGAGTCCCGGGGTGATCACGGCGGTGGCCGGTCGAACCGAGATGCAGCTCGATCAGAGGCACCTCGATCCGCGCGAGCTCGCGGCGATGCTTGCCGAGGCGCACGAGATGTGTCACGCGGGCGCCGATGAGTTCAACTGCACGTTCGAGGTCCGAAAGGTTTTCAGCGCCGCGCCCACTAAGTTCGCCCCGATGCTCGTCGAGATCGCTCGCGATAGCGTCGAGCAGGCCACCGGCGACCAGGGCGAGCCGGTCCCCAGCGGGCCATTGCACGACGCCACGGAGATCGGTCGCGTAGTACCGACGGCCATGATCTTCGTGCAGTCGGACCCGCCGATCTCGCACGCCGCGATCGAGGATTCTCCTGAACAGGCGATCAAAGTTGGGATCGAAGCGTACGGACGGACCGTGGAGGGGCTCCTGGTCCGGGCGGATGAACTCACTTCCAGAGGAGCGACCTAGCCATGAACTTCGGCGTCGTCTTGCAGACCAATCCGCCCGCGTCGCGCGTCATCGAGCTGGCGCGGCAGGCTGAAACCTACGGTTTCAGTCACGCCTGGACGTTCGACTCCCACCTGCTGTGGGAGGAGCCGTTCGTGATCTACAGCCGGATCCTCGACTGCACCCACAAGCTCAAGGTCGGGCCGATGGTGACCAATCCGGCGACCCGCGACTGGACGGTTACCGCTTCGCTGTTCGCAACCTTGAATGAGATGTACGGCAACCGCACGATCTGCGGAATCGGACGAGGTGACTCCGCCGTGAGGACGATCAACGGCAGGCCGGTCAGGCTGGCCGAGCTGCGCGCGTGCATCGAGGTGGTCCGGGCGCTGACGAACGGCGAGGCTGCCGAGTACAAGGGAACCACGCTCCGCTTCCCCTGGAATCTGCACAGCCGACTGCCGATCTGGGTGGCGGGCTATGGCCCGAAGGCGCTTCAGCTGGCAGGCGAGGTGGGGGACGGCTTCATCCTGCAGCTGGCGGATCCCGACATTGCCGCGTGGAGCATCCAGAGGGTGCGTGATGCCGCGGCGGCCGCCGGTCGAGACCCAGGCACGCTGACCATGTGCGTTGCGGCACCGGCCTATGTCACCGACGGCAGCGATGCGGCGCGAGCCCATGCGCTCGATCAGTGCCGGTGGTTTGGCGGGATGGTAGGGAACCATGTCGCCGACATCGTGAATCGCTACGGCAGTGAAGGCGGCGCGGTGCCGCAGAGCCTGACCGACTACATCGCCGGACGTCAAGGATACGACTACAACGAGCACGGCCGCGCCGGCAATACGCACACCCAGTTCGTGCCCGACGAGATTGTCGAGCGCTTTTGCCTGATCGGGGCGCCCGAGACTCAGATCGCGCGACTCAAGGAGCTCGCCGGTATCGGCGTCGACCACTTCGGCCTCTACCTCCAGCACGACGCGCAGGACGAGACCCTGGCCGCATTTGGCGCCCACGTGATCCCGTTCGTCAACGAGCAGGTGGTGGCCCGCGTGTGAGTTCGGGATCAGCCCTCTGAGATCCCGACGCCGGGAAGCACCGGAGCGGTCGGGCCCTCGGGACCGATGACTGCCTCAACTCGTCCGCGGGGAAGCCAGCGGAGCGAGGTCAGGAATGTCGCGGCCATCACCCCGGCCATGATGTAGAACACGGTTTGGGTCGAGTGGGCGAACGCGATCTGTACGGCGTGCACGAGAGCGTGTGTCTGCCCGGATCCGGAATGACCACCAGCGCCGGTGGTGAACGATGTGGCGACCCTGTGAGCCACCGCCTTCGGCACCCCCGCGTTCGTCAGCGCCCCGCCGACGTTTGTGGCGTTCTCGCTGATGAGGATCGCACCGAGGAGGGCGAGCCCAAGGCTGGCGCCGAAGTTGCGGGCGGTCTGGGTGATTCCGGTGACCTCGCTGTACCGGGTGCTCGGCGCGCGGTTGACGGCGTCGGTGCTGGCGGTGCCGAGCATCAGGCCGATCCCTCCGCCCGCGATCATGACGTAAACCCACTGGGCGCTCAGGGAAAGGTCCGTGAGCTTTCCGGCGAGCAGGTAGAACCCAACCGCGCCGAGCGCGCAACCGCCGACGACTGCGGGCCTGGCGCCGCGGCGGTCGAGGATGCGGCCGCCGATCTGGGCCATGATCACGAACCCCAGAAAGAAATACATGATGTACAGGCCCGCGTTGGCGGAGGTCTCGCCAAGCGATACCTGGGCGTAGACGCTGGCGAAGAAGAAGAACGGAATGAACACCACCGAGATCAGCCCCAGTACGACCGTCTCCACCGCGAAGCCACGATCGCGGAAGATCGGCAAGCGCAGCAGTGGCTCCGGGGTGCGCAGCTCCCAGGCGACGAACGCGACCATCAGCAGCAGCCCGACGACGATGCATGCCCATGTCCGGACGCTGCTCCATCCCCACATGCCCGACTGCTGGAGCCCGAGCACGATCAACCCCATTGCGCCCGTGATCAGCACCGTCCCCCGGTAGTCGAGCTTCGTTTGTTGCGTCTCGGTCTCCTCGGTGCACGATCGCCTGATCAGGATGAGCGCGATGATCGCGACCGGAACGTTGATCCAGAAGATCGACCGCCACGTCCACTGGGTCAGATATCCGCCGGTGATCGGACCAATCGCCGTCAGGGCACCTGATATCCCGAAGAAGATCGCCATTGCCTTGCCACGCTCGCGCAGCGGGAACGCGGCGACGACTATGCCCACCGCCGCGGGGAACATCAGGGCCGCCGCGGCGCCCTGGAGCACTCGGAAGGTGATCATCCACACCTCGGCGACGGAGCCCTTCGGCGTGAGCCCACACAATGCTGATGCGACCGCGAACCCGATCACGCCGATCACCACCATCCGCCGGCGGCCGAGAACGTCGCCGAGCTTTCCGCCGAACGCGAACAGTGCCGAGAGCGCCAGCAGGTACCCGTTTATGACCCACTGCGATCCCGTCGCGGACAGCGAGAGCTCTCTCTGGATGTTGGGGATCGCGATCGCGACGATCGTCTGATCGATGAAGGTCATCGCCACCGCGAAAACCATCGCGGCCAGCACCAGATTCTTGTTCCTGCTCATCAAGTCACCTCACGTCGGACGGTTGGCCTTCGCTCTTGGTGTGGATCAGCGGTGTCCCGGGCGCTGGTGTGAAGGCTGGTATCAGCGTGACATAGGTGCAGGTGATCTAGCGCTAGCGGTCGATGACCGCATCTGTCACCGCGTCGATCCCCGCGAGCCGTCCGGCCAGATCATCGCTCAGATGGTAACGAGCGGCGAGCTCGGCCGGGGCGGGATAGCCGAGCTTTCGTCTGATACCCGTCCGCCCACACCAGCACCTTGAGCGGCAAGTCGAGCGCCGCAAGCGGCGCTGCCTCCATCACCGGCGTTCCCCGTTCAGGGCTTCCAAAGATGACCAGTTTCGTATCGCGCAGCTCGAGCCCAGCGGCGGCAGCCTCGCCGCTGTGATCGACCACCAGAAAGGTCTTCATGCCCCTACCCGCGACCGCCGCGGACAGGCGGGCGACGGTGTCCTCCACCGACCAGGGACTGAGCTTCGTGATCACCTGATAGGCCGAGGGGTTGCGGCGATCCTGCAGTAGCGGCCATCGATTCCTTTCGCTCGCGCTCATTCTGAGGGTTCCGCCGGCGGCGATCAAGTGTCAAATGACCATCAAACGCTTGCAGAACCCCCGGCGCTGCGCCGAGAGGCGACGACCGGAATCGAACCGGTGTAAACGGCTTTGCAGGCCGCTGCGTAGCCACTCCGCCACGTCGCCGCGGCCCGTAGGGTACCGGCCGGGGCCAGTCCGCCCGGTCAGCGGACGGCAGGCCGCGGGCGGTCAGGCCGTCCGCAGCTCGACGCCGTTGCCGGACGGGTCGCGGATCATGACTCCCGCATCGCCGTGGGTCGTCTCGATGCCCGCCTCCCTTACCCGATCGAGCACGCGGGCGCGCTCGGCGGTGCTCGGGAGCACGATCTCGAAGCTCCGCAACCCGACCGCCCCTGGCTCGGCAGGGCTCGCGCCGCGGCTGTGCCAAACGTTCGTGCCGATGTGATGGTGGTAGCCGGCGGCTGAGAAGAACAGTGCGCCCGGGTACAGACGGACCATCACGTCGAAGCCGAGCACGCCGTGGTAGAAGTCTTCGGTCGCGCTGAGGTCGGCGACCTGAAGGTGCACGTGGCCGATCCTGGTTCCGGCCGGCGCCCGTCTCTCAAGCTCCTGCGCGCCCTGGATTTCCCCGATGACGCCATCGAGATCGAGCGGCTCGGTGGCCATCTGAAGCTGATCGCCGTCCCGGCGCCACTGATCGCGGGGCCGGTCTCGATAGATCTCGATCCCTATCCCGTCCGGATCGGAGAGGTACAGCGCTTCGCTGACCAGATGGTCGGAGGCGCCGTCGAGGGGCCAGCGGGTCTCGGCTATCCGCGCCAGGGCAAATCCGAGATCGCGGCGCGAGGGCAGCAGGATCGCGAGGTGATGGAGGCCCGTAGCGCGGTGGTTCAGCACCGGCGCGGCGCTGTCGCCGACCAGCTCGATCATTGGATGCGCGGGGTCGACCCCGAGAGAGATCCCGCCGCCCGGCTGATCGAACGAGGCCAGCCCGATGGTGCGCTCATAGAAGGCGCGCGAGCGGGCGATATCGGAGACGGTGAGCCGAACGGCGCCGAGGTCAGTCTCGGCGGCGATTGGAGTGAACTGAGTGGTCTCAGCCGGCGTATTCATTGGCGTGGTTTGACTCGACGTACTCATTCGTTACCTCACTCCACTTCGCAGACGCCATCTTGCCCGGCGCCCGGTAGCCGGCTTAGGAATCCCGCTAGAGCCTCTAGCTCCCGCTCGCTGAAATGCGCGAGGAAGAGCCGTCGCACGCTCTCGACATGGGTGGCGCCGGCATCGCGCAGGCTTTCGTAGCCAGAGTGAGTCAAGCGGGCGTAACAGACTCGCGCGTCATCTGGGCAGGCGACGCGCTCGATCAGTCCGCCCGCGACGAGCCCGTCGACTAGGCGGGTGATCCCGGAGCGCGTCAGCATCGTCCGCTCCGCCAGCGCCGACATCGGCAGCCTGCGGTCGGGCGCCTGCGCGAGGTAGAGCAGAACTTCGTAGTCGCGGGTGGTCAGGCCGTGGGCGGCGACCAACTCGGCATCCAGTGCGCGCAGGATCGAGGCGTGGCTCTGCAGATAGCTCCGCCACGCGATCAAAGCGGCGCCGTCGAGGCGAGATGAGGAGGTTGCGGTCACAACCACAAGTGTAGTTGACAGGTCAACTGCTGAGCGGCAGATTGGTTCGCGGTGCGTGTTCGGTACGGTGCGGCGATGCTCGAGGATCTCGCTGTGCCCGCTGCTTCGGGCGATGCGACGCGGCCCGGGACGTGCGGCGAGCTGGCCGTGCAGAGCCTTGCCCTGCACGGAGTGGACACGGTGTTCGGCATTCCGGGCACTCACAACCTGGACCTCTACGCCCACCTCCCTGGCGCGGGAATCAGGCACGTCCTTCCGCGCCACGAGCAGGGTGCCGGCTATGCCGCCACCGGGTGGGCCCGAACCAGTGGCCGTCCCGGCGTCGTGTTCGTGACGACCGGACCCGGGGTGATGAATCTCGCGACGGCTGCAGCACAGGCGTGGTCAGACTCGGTCCCGCTGCTGATCCTCGCACCCGGCATGCCGCGGCGGCATCCCGCAGGCGGCAGCGGCTACCTGCACGAGATGCCCTCTCAGCCTCGGGCGATGGAAGGTGTAGTGGGACGCGCGGTCCGGGTAGGCAGCGGCGAGGAGCTTGCGCAGGAGCTCGCTGCGGCGTTTGCGTCGTTCGCCTCGGAACGCCCGCGCCCGGCATATATCGAGATTCCTCTGGACCTCCTGAGCGAGGAGGCCCAGGCAGAGCCGCTCACGGCGCCCACAGTCAGCGCTCCGGCGCCCGATCGACAGCTAGTCGCGCGCGCCGCAACGGCTCTCTCCGAAACGCGGACCGTCGCAGTGATCGTGGGCGGAGGAGCCGCCGAAGCGGGGGACGAGGTGAGTGCTCTCATCGAGCGCTTGGAGGCGCCGGTGCTGAGCACGGCGAACGGAAAGGGAGTGGTCCCCGAGGACCATCCGTTGTCGCTTGGGGCCCGCCTGAATCTGCCGGCAGCAAGGGAGCTCATCGAGAGTGCGGAAGTGGTCGTCGCGATCGGCACCGAGCTGGCGCAGTCGGACCTCTGGGACGGTCCTCTGCGCATCACAGGACAAGTCATCCGCATCGACATCGACCCGGACCAGGCACACCGCGGAGCCCCTGCGACGATCGCGCTGATCTCCGATGCGCGCACCTGTCTGCGCGGGCTGTCATCGGCGCTAGACCTAACGGATCGGCCCGCGCCGAACCGGGAATCGGTCGCTCGGGTGCGCGAGGCCCTGACTCGAGACGTCGAGCGTCAGGGCGCGAGATGGCTCGAGCCGCTCGCCGCGATTCGCGCGGTCACCCCGCGAGCCGCGATCTTCACCGCTGACAGCGCAATGTCCTGCTATTACGGCGCGCTGCCGGCGCTGCCGGTGTACCTCCCGAACGGGTTCATCTATCCCAGCGGCTTCGGGACGCTCGGATTCTCGGTTCCCGCCGCGATCGGCGCAAAGCTCGCCGCTCCCGAGCGGGAGGTTGTGGCCCTCTCGGGCGATGGCGGCCTGATGTTCACGGTGGCCGAGCTGGCGAGCGCCGCGGCACTCGGCCTATCGCTGCCGGTAGTCGTGTTCACCAACCTGGGCTACGGCGAGATCCGCAACGAGATGATCGCCCGGGGGGACGCCGCAATCGGCGTCGATCTGCCCGAGCCCGATCTGCCCCTGCTCGCGCGAGCGCTGGGCTGCGCAGGAGTGAGAGCTGCGGACACAGATGCCTTGGCGAGCGAGTTGACGGACGCGATGGAGCGATCGGCGCCTACGCTGATCGAGGTCCCGGAGCCCGACAATTAGTGCAGCCCGGACGCCTGCGCGAGGCGCCCGGACTGCGGTGCGCGCTATTAGCTGGTCGACAGGGCGCTAAATGTGGTGCCCTGCGGCACGGTGACTGATCCCAGCCCGTCGAACTTCGCAGTGATGCTCCCGGAGACAGTCCCTGAGGCGGTGTTGCCAACCGTCGTGCTGCTGGTGAAGGCGACGCTGCCACTCATGAACTGTCCCGAGGCCACCGCGTTTGCAGAAGACAGGTCGGCAGCGTTAGTAAACGCCGATGCCGGCAGCTTCGCCACGTCAATCGCACGGGCGATGACCACGCCCTTCTTGGCCTGCGAGGAGTCGAGTATCAGGAACTGCTCGATGACGCGGCCCTTGGGGTCGCGCTGGATGTTGAAGTCTTTGAACGAGCCGCGGCCTGGGCTCCCAATCGAGTCCACGTCGAGAGAGGTGCCGTGCGTCGCGTTCTTGGTCGGTGGCTTGCAGCTGGGAGCTTTCTTGCTCGTTGCGCTGAACGCGCGCAAGCTCCCGTTGTTGATCGTCTTGAAGTAGCTCGAACCCGAGACAAAGTGGAACGTGCCCTTCAGCGTGCCCGCGTGCTGGGACAGGAACGATCCTGGACAGCCGGGCGTGATCCGGCCACCCCCGGCCGAGAACGTCAGATCGATCTTCCCGTAGGTCCCGAGATTGGCCTTGATCGTCCCGGATGCTCCACCGGGAGCTAGGTGCACCTGCACATGCTTTGTGAACTGGTAGTAGTGCTCCTGCTTGTCCGCGCTCGTCCCGCGCGAGAACGAGATCGCGACGAGATCACCATGGTTCTTGCCCTGGGTGACTGCGAGCAGCTGCATCTTGTAGGCGCGGACCTGGACGGAGCCCGAGTAGATGATCCCTTCGGCACGGGTAGCGGCAGCGCCGGTCGCGGGGAAAGCGGCGAGGGTGAGAAGACCTGAGGCCAGCAGGAAGAGTCGTTTCATATCCTCGTGTTCGGCAGGTGGTTGGCGGGACTTGAGGTCCGGCGGGTTACGAACATGCCGATACCCCTCAAGGTTGGTGGAGCATATGAGCTTCGGTCAGGTGCCGGCGCCCGCCGCGTCAAGCGTCGCTGCGCCAGCCGGCTGTGGCCGGAGCGTTGCCAGCTGGTCGCGACCGGCGTCGCGTGGCTGGCCCGCCAACTGACCGCCGCTGCAATCGGCACATTGCACTTCCCGCCTCGGGTTGCGGATCCCGACCAGGCCGAGTAGTCCGCCCAGCGCGACAAAAGCCGCCGAGAGCCCAAGCCCGACATGCAAGGCTTGTATTGACGAATCTTGCACCGCGAGCGAGACTCGCAAGCCGGCTTGGGAGGGCGCGACACGCGTGAGTGTCTGCTTGCGCGCTTGCGCCAGGGCGGCCTGTGCTGGTTGCGAGAGGCGCACGCCTTTGAGGCGCTGATCCAGCCCTGAGTTGAACTGTGCGGAGAGCACTGCCCCGATCGCGGCGATCGCGAGCAGGCCCGCGACCCGGGCGATCGCGTTGTTGATCCCGGAGGCGATACCGGCATTGGACTCCTCGGCATCGGAGAGCACCGTTGCGGTCAGGGGCGCAACGGTCGAGGACAGGCCGATCGAGAAAACCAGCAGAGCCGGAAGCAGGTCGGCGACGTAGCTCAGGTGTGCGTTCAACCGCTGCATCAGCGCCAGCCCGAGAGCCGCGGTCAGCGGCCCAAGTCCCATGAACAGACGTGGCCCGAACCGATCCGCCAGGCGCCCCATGCGCTTTGACAGCAGAAACATCACCACAGTGGAGGGGATCAGCGCCAGGCCCGCCTGGAGCGCGCGATAGCCGGCGACCTCCTGGAGGTAGAGCGGGAGCAGGAAGAACGTCACGCTCAGGCCGCCGTACATCGCCAGCGTCTGCACGTTGCCGATCGCGAAGTTGCGACGCTTGAACAGCCCGAGCGGCAGCATCGGGGCTGGGGTGCGTTGCTCATGAACCAGGAAGATCGCGAGCAGCACCAGTCCTCCCACTCCCGGGCCCCATACCTGTGGGCTCGCCCAGCCCACGACTGGTTGGCGGATCAGCGCCAGCACCGGGCCGGCCAGACCGAAGAATGTAAGCGCCGCGCCCAGCCAGTCGACTCGAGCGTGGGTGGCGCCCCGCGCGCGTGCGGGAATTGCCATCGACACGAGCACGAGCGTGATGAGTACGAACGGGATGTTCACGGCGAAAATCAGCCGCCACGAGACCGCGTCGACGAGGTAGCCCCCGGCGAGCGGACCGACGACTGTGGCGATTCCCGACCAAGCGGTCCAGGAGCCGATCGCCGCGCCACGCTCCTCGCGTGGGAACGCCGCCACGATCACCGCCAGCGCGCTCGGCGTCAGCAAGGCACCAAAGGCCCCCTGCAGCGCGCGGCAGGCAATCAGCACCTCGATGCTGGGTGCGATCGCGCATAGCAACGACATGAGCCCGAAGCCGGCGACGCCGATCGAGAACACGCGGCGCTCCCCGAACAGGTCACCCAGCGACCCTCCAACCAGGATCAGCGAACCGAGCGCCAGCAGGTAGGCATTCGACACCCACTGCTGGCCTGCGAGCCCGCCACCCAGGTCACCCCGGATGGCCGGGAGCGCGACATTGACGGCGGTGGCGTCGAGCCCCGCCACAAACGAGCCCATGATCGCCGCGATGAGGGCGAGGCGCTTGCGGCGGTCGGCCACTAGGCCGTCTCGGTCAGGTCACCATTTGTCACGCAGTTACGCCGGTCACGTTAGCCGTCCGCCCCAACGCGATCAACCTCCTCAGGCGCGTTCGGGCTGGAGCTCGGCGGAGCGCATCGACACCCCGGCGGCAGCGTAGGCCTCAGGGGCATCGAGCGTCTCGGCTTCGAGCAACGCGTGGGTGAGACTGTCGAGCTGGCCTCGGTGCTCTACAAACAGCCTGGTCACCTCGGCATGGGCCTCGTCGACGAAGAGCCCGCGCCCGTCCGGCGCCGGCGCAACCCGCCAGCCCCGCTTGTCACGGGGCATCGGGGAGGGTGGCGCCGCCTTCGGCGAGCTCTGGGGAGTGCTTACGTCACTAGTTGGCTCAACCACGGGTGCCTCCAGTTTCAGCACTTGGCGCTATGCGCTGTCTATGCAACTCAACTATGCCGCGCCGAGACGTAAGCTAGAGCAAGCCTGCTGAGCGCGGCTCCGGACGCAGATCTCCGCGACACAGGTCAACTCATCCAGCAGTAGTTGTGCCGCGTGCGCCGCGTGCGATCTGTCCACGGAGGGCGGATGTGTAGGAGATATGGGCGATGCTGGGCTCGAACCAGCGACCTCCGCCTTGTCGAGACGGCGCTCTCCCAGCTGAGCTAATCGCCCGGGAGGCCGTAATTTAGCGTGGCGTAGGGGACCGGGCCGCCGTGGCGTAGGGCCGGGCCGGAATCACGCACTAGCATGCGGCGCCCGTGGAGCTCGAGCTGCCAGATGGCAAGACGCTGACCGTCCCCGACGGGGCCACCGGCGCCGACGTGGCGGCGGTCATTGGCCCCGGTCTGGCCCGGGCCGCGCTGGCGATCGTGGTCGATGGGGAGGTGCGTGATCTCGGTCGGGCGCTCTCCGCCGGCGATGGCGCCGATCGGCACCGCATCGAGATCCTCACTGACCGCAGCGGCTCGCAAGCCCTCGGCCTGATCCGCCACGACTGCGCGCACGTGCTCGCCGAGGCCGTCACAGAGCTCTATCCGGGGGTCAAGATCTCGATTGGTCCCCCGATCGAGAACGGCTTCTACTACGACTTCGATTTTCCCGACGGCGTCTCGCTGAGCGAAGCGGACCTGGCGCCGATCGAGGAGCGGATGCGCGAGCACATCGCCAGCGACGAGCGCTTCATCCGCGAGGACGTACCGGTCGGCGACGCGCTCGAGCGGTTCCTCTCAGAAGGCCAGGACTACAAGGTCGAGCTGATCGAAAACCTGGTTCGCGATCAGGGTGTCCACACGGTGTCGCTCTACACCAACGGCCCGTTCACGGACCTCTGCCGCGGTCCCCATGCCCCCTCGACCGGACGGATCAAGGCATTCAAATTGCAGTCGGTGGCCGGCGCCTACTGGCGCGGTGACGCCGCCAACCCGATGCTCACGCGCGTGTATGGAACTGCCTTCTTCTCCGCCAAGGACCTGGAGGGGTATCTTGAGCTGCTCGAACAAGCTCGCGCCCGCGATCACCGCAAGCTGGGCCGCGAGCTCGAGTTGTTCATGCTGTCTGACCTGAGCCCCGGCTCGGTGTTCTGGCAGCCTGCCGGAGCTGTCATCTGGAACGCCCTTGCAGAACTGTGGCGCGAGCAGAACGTCGCCCGTGGGTACCAGGAGGTCCGCACACCGATCCTCTACGACGTCGAGCTGTGGAAGCAGTCCGGCCACTGGGAGAAGTACCGCGAGCACATGTACTTCACCGAGGCCGAGGGGCGCGAGATGGGACTCAAGCCGATGAACTGCCCGGCACACGTTCAGCTGTACGCGGTCACCCGCCGCTCACACCGAGAGCTTCCGATCCGCCTGGCCGAACAGGGCATGGTTCACCGCCACGAGCCTAGCGGCACCCTGCACGGGCTCCTTCGAGTCCGCCAGTTCACCCAGGACGACGCGCACATCTTCTGCACCGAACAGCAGATCGAAAAAGAGGTGATCGGGTGCCTCGAGTTCGCGTTCTATCTCTATGAGCTGTTCGGGTTCAAGGCCCGGCTGGAGCTCTCGACCCGCCCTGAGAACCGGATCGGAACCGACGAGATGTGGGACCGGGCGGAAGGCGCTCTGCAGCAGGCGCTCGACCGCCAAGGCCTCGACTACGAGATCAACGAGGGCGACGGTGCTTTCTACGGCCCGAAGATCGACCTCCACATGAGCGACTCGATCGGCCGCTCATGGCAGCTCGGGACGATCCAGCTGGACTACGGGATGCCCGGTCGTTTTGGGATCACCTACACCGGCGCCGATAACGCCGAGCACACGCCGGTGATGATCCACCGGGCGCTGTTCGGATCGTTTGAGCGGCTGATCGGGATCCTGATCGAGCACTACGCGGGCGAGTTCCCGGTGTGGCTGGCGCCCGTGCACGCGGTCGTGCTGACGATTTCCGACCGTCACGACGAGTACGGCGCGGCCGTCGCCGACCGCCTCCGCGACGAAGGGATCCGCGCGGAGCTCGACGACCGCACGGAGTCCGTGGGCCGCAAGATCCGCGAGGCCGAGCTGCGCAAGATCCCTTACATGCTGGTCGTCGGAGACCGCGAACAGGCCGCAGACGAGGTGTCGCTGCGTGAGCACGGCCGTGGCGACGCCGGATCGGTGCCCGTGAGCGAGTTCACCGAGCGTGTGCGCCGGGAGATCCACACTCGCTCTCAGGGGTAGACC
>JALYZY010000103.1 GCA_030948665.1 Actinomycetota bacterium
GTGGCCGGACTTGGAGGGATGCGCGATTACGGCGGCACGCTCAGCTTCAGGCCCCGGCTACCGCAGGCGCTCACGCGCCTCGCGTTTCGGCTCTCGATCCGAGAGCGGCGGCTGCTCGTCGACGTCGCGCACGAGCAGGCGACCTACTCCCTGCTCGAGGGCTCGTCGCTGCAGATCGACCATCACGGTGAGACGGTGACGGTGCAGTCCGGCCGAGCCATCACCCGCCCAATACCGCCGCCGCCCGTGCGCGAGGCTCCGGCGCAGCCGTTCGGCCGGGCTCCGGCCCCGCGCCGGCCTCCGTCGCGGGCAGATCAAGCTCACACGCCCGGGGGTGGCGAGTAGGATCGCGGTCCGGTGACGGAGTCACGTGTCCAGCAGCTGCTGAGCGCCGTCGACGCGCGCGACGTCGACGCGGCTATGAGGCTCGTAGCGCCGGATTGCAGCTTCCTGACCGCAGACGGCCGTAGCGCGGAGGGTGCCGACGCAACTCGTAGCCTGCTCGGCGATTTCCTCGGCACGCTGCGCTCCCTTTCACACCGGATCACCGCCGAATGGCACCAGGACGAGTTCTGGATCGCCGAGGTGCAGGCGACGTACGTGATGCAGGACTGGCTCCAGGTGAGCAATCTGCGGCGAGCTTTCTTCCTGCGCGAGGGACCGGACGGCATCACCGAACTGCGGGTCTACGGCGCCCACGAGCGGCCGCTCACCGACCATCGCTCGGGCGAGGAAGGGATGTGGATCGCCGACCGCTGGATGCCGCCCCTCTGAAGGGGGCTTGGAGCGGAGGCGCAGGCGGCCCTTGACTGTCACTCGAGGCGGCGCCGACGCCCGCGGGATCGCTTGAGCTTCGCGCGGTTCAGGCGCCTGCGGGCGGCCGTAGGCGTTCCTAACCTGCGCTTCTGCTCCCGCGCCCGGTCACGGTCCCGAGCACGGTCCTCCCCGAGGCCGATTTCGAGGAACACCAGGCTTGTTGCTCCAACGAGGCCAAGCCCGATCAACGCCATCGCGAGGACCTGACCCGCGGCGCCGCTGATCAGCGCCCCGCACACGGCACCAGCCACAACGAGCGCTCCGGCGGAGCCGAACGCCGCACTGCGCGCACGCTTACTCACCTTCCGAGGGAAGGCTACGCCCGGATGGCGGGGCCCCCGCGCCGGGACCGCCGCTGCGAGCGTCCGCCATTGCGGCTAGCGCGCGGTGCGGAGGGCTTCCGGTGCTGTGGGATCGTGCCGCCGAGGCCATGCTCGAGCCCAAGCTTTGTGGCGATCCTCCGCACGTCCTGATGCTCGGACGGCGCGACGAGCGTGATGCCGATCCCCTTTGCGCCGGCGCGCCCGGTGCGGCCGGTCCGGTGAACATAGGTTTCGCTGTCGGCGGGAGGGTCGAAGTTGATCACGTGCGAGATTCCGCTGACATCGATCCCGCGAGCCGCGACGTCGGTCGCGACGAGCGTGTCGACGGCGCCGGACTCGAAGCGGTGAAGCGCCTGCTCGCGCTGGCGCTGTGACTTATTGCCGTGCATCGCTAGGGCCTCCACGCCATGGGCCCGGAGCCGCTTGACGACGCGGTCGGCTCCATGCTTGGTTCGCACGAATACCAAAGTCAGCTCTCGGTCGCGCCGCAGCTCGCGGACGAGCGCCTCGATACGGTGCTCGTGCGCGACTTCGACGAAATGGTGCTCGACGTCGGTGTGCGCACGGCGCTGAACCGGACCAAGCTCGACCAGGGCAGGGTCGGATGTGTACTGCCGAGCGACACGTCCGGCCTCGCCGTCCAATGTCGCCGAGAAGAACAGCGTCTGCCGGCTTGACGGGCAGAGCGCGACGATCCGGTCGACCGCGGGCCGGAATCCCATGTCGAGCATCCGGTCGGCCTCGTCGAGGACGAGCATCCGGACTGCATCGAGCCTAAAGGCGCCGCGGGCGAGCAGGTCCTCGAGCCGCCCGGGGGTGGCGACGAGCACGTGCGAGCGAGCGGCATCCTGCGCTTGCTTGATGAGGCCAACTCCACCGTAGACGGCGGTGACGCGGAGCGCCCGAGCGTGTGCGATGCCGCGAATCTCGTCGACGATCTGAGTCGCGAGCTCGCGTGTCGGCGCGAGTACCAGCGCGGCCGGACGGGGGCCGTCGGCCGCGATCCTGTCGACGAGCGGGATTCCGAAGGCGAGCGTCTTGCCCGATCCGGTGGGCGACTTGGCGAGCACGTCGCGCCCCGCGAGGGCATCGCCAATCACCTTCTGCTGAACTGCGAACGGGCGTGTGACGCCCTTATGTGCGAGTGAGCTGACGACGGCGCCTGAGACGCCGAGGTCGGCAAAGGACTGCATGTGCATGTACAACTCCTTGGCGGCGCTGGGGCCGCGAACGATTCGGGAGGCTATGGCTGACCCGAACCGCTGAACTGCGGGACCCAAGCGAGCTGCCTCGCGGCCGACGGCGCCGACCGCTGCACCCAAAGTAGCAGCTAGCGGGGAGATCTCGTGGGGACGCCTTCGTCCCGCAGGCGCTGCTCGGCGCGCTCCAGCTCACGTTCGAGCTCCAGCAATCGACCGCTGGACCCTGTCCCGGATCTGTACAGCTTGGCGCGCAGCAGAGCCACCCGATCGCGGTAGTAGCGCGCATCTGCCTGCAGCGCCTCGATCTCGCGCAGCGAGGTCACGTATCGAACTCCAGTACGGAGTATGCGTTACAGGCCAGGATCTCCCGAACCCCGTCGCGGACTGCGTCCGACTCGCGCCAGATGACGAACGGCTGGTGGGGCCCCATGTCGAAGATCGCCATCACTGTCCCTCCGCGCAATGGATCATGCCTGCCCACCTCGGTGAAGCAGTCAACGCTCCCCCGGCGCGCCCAAAGCTGCAGGATCCGCCGAGCGCTGGGCCGACGGCCCATGTCGAGCTCGATCTGCCTGCGCATGTCGGCATACGCGTGCTCGACGCGACTGCCATCGCTGACGCCCGGAATAAAGAACGCGGTCAATGTCTACAGCCCGCGCTCGCGAGCGTCCTTACTGAGAGCGGCACTCAAAACCGCAGGCTGGATCTGAGCCTGGAGGTCGGCGAGCTGCCTGCTCTGGCGCTCGGACTCGCGGTGCACTGAGTCTTGAAGTCCTTCCAATAACTGCTCCAGGTGCGCCACCCGCGTCTCGAGGGCGCGAACCACCGCGACATCTGGAGCGGCTGCACCGCTGCCGGAGGGTCTCTCCGCCGCGTCCGTGCGGCGGATCTGCCGGATACGCGAAATCAAGCCTTCGCGTTCGCGCATACTCACCGCTTGCCGTTTCGCTTGGGCTGGACGGGGCGCGGGGGGTACTGCTGTCGCTCCTCGACTGTCATCGGCCGGATCACCAGCGAGCCGCTCTCCACCTGCTGGCGGACGTTTTCGAGCTTCTCTTGGCGCTTCTCCTCAGCTCTCTCTCGCGTCGTTTTCATCGCGCTAGCTCATCCCAGAAGGCGATTCAGGCCGGAGCATTCGATGCCTGGATGCGCCGTCGGCCTCGAGCCGACAAGCTCGCGGTCGCAGTAGGTGACCATCGCTCTCCTTCCTTCGCCGGCGCGCTCACAAGGGATCAGAGAGAGATTCGCTGCGTCGGCTGGGAGAACCTCACGGGCGGCCGTTCCACCCGCAACCTTCACGGTAGCACCCTGAGAGGCGCGTAACCGAGGCGCTCTGTGGTCGTGCAGCGTGTAGCGTTGCGGCCGCAGAGCCCCGTGGACTGGATGCAATGACCTGATGGCGCCAACAGACATACGGTGGAGGCGATGACGCCGACGACTGAGCTGACCCTCGAAGGCGGCGTCGTCTTCCAGGTCCAAGGAATGGCCAGCGACGTGGAGCGCGCGATCCTCGACGCAGCTCGAGGCTCGATCATGGAGCTTGCCTGGCTGATCGACGCCCAGACAGGGGACCGCGTCGGGATCAATCCGGCGTATGTGGTCGCGCTGCGCGTGCTCAGCGCTTAGGCGCCGTGGCGTTCCAAGCGCGGTCCGTCGTTCCGGGCGCGGGAACAGATCGCAAGGAAAGCTCTTTTCGCGCGTCCGGGTCGGTGATACCGTGGGCGGAGCGGATGGCTGTGTCGTCGGGACGCCATTTTGGCCCGGCCAGCCACGGACAATCGATGGATGGCCTGGGATCCCCAACTCGGGAAGCCGCGGCAGACTTCGAGAGACGGCAGCTTGCAATCACCAGACGCAGATAGCGGCGAGAGCCCGGCCGCTACTGGGACGCTTGCCGGCGGTCGACTGCTATCGGCGATTTCCACGCGATTTGTCAAGCTGTTGCGCGAGCACTATGGCCGGGGCCCGATCAAGGCCAAGACCTATGCCTTGGACGACATCATCGTTGTTGTAATGCGCGGGGCCGGGTTCACTCCGCTCGAGAAGACGATGATGGACAGCGGCCAGCCCAAGCGCGTCGTGGCGATGCGCGAGGAGTTCCAGCAGATGATGGCGATTCGCTACACCGAGGCGATCGAGGAGCTGACCGGCCGCAGAGTCCAGGCATTCCTCAGTCAGGCTCACGTCGATCCCGACATCACGCTCGAGGTCTTCTTCGTCGACCGCCCGCTCGAAGGCTTCGGTGCCTTCGAGCTAACCGACGGCGAGAAGTCAGAGCCGACATAGCCGTTTCCGGGAGGTGCTATGGCGCGGTCACCGAAAGCGAACGAGTTCACTGAGATGATTGCGGTGACTCATGGCTGATGACCACACCGATATGGAAGGCGTGTCCAGCCAGGGACGACTTGCCGCGGCGATCTCCAATGCGGTGGTTGGTGAACTCTCCAGCACGACCGGCCGCGGACCAACTCAGGCGAAAACTACGTTCGGCAGCAACGCGGTCTTCGTCGTCCTGCAGGACACGCTGACGCGCGGGGAGCGCACCCTGGTCGGCGCCGGGGAGAGTGCCGCGGTCCTAGAGCTCCGACGCCTCTGGCAGAGCGTGATGCGCGTTTCGTGCTCTCAGAAGATCGAGGAGCTCACCGGCCGTAAGGTGATCGGCTTCATGAGCGACAACCACATCGATCCAGACATCGCCGTCGAGGTGTTCATTCTGGAGCCGGCAAAGGAGTAAGGTGTATCACGAGCCGGCCCTGCGGCCGGCAGCTTGAGTCCGAGCCCGAATGCCACCGACGGTGCGTGAGCGCTGCGAGGCGGGGAGCTTGGGCCAATGGTTGCGACTGCGGGGCCGGTCCGCGCAGGCAGAGCACGCCTCGCGCGGCGTCATCGTTGGACCCCGTCCTCGCTTCGTATCGCCGGCACACGACGGCGATATCGAGTAAGCTCGAACAACGTCGAGGCCGCGCGCGGGACCCTCCTGGGTTCGGCAGAGGTGCTTCGATTAATAGCGGCGCTCGCGCTTGTAGCGGTCAGCATGGCGGCATACGGGGGCGTTGCAGTTCGCAACGTTACCCCGGAAGTCGGAGCCACCTATGCCTGATCGATCGACCCGGCCGTCTGCCCATCAGCTTCTCGCCTCATACGCACAGCCCCGACTCGCGAGAAGCCTGCTCGACGTTGGCACGTCGGTGGTGCCGTATCTGGCGCTCTCAGTCGTGATCTACGAAACGCTCGGCGTGTCAGTGCCGCTGACAGCCGGGCTGATGATCTTGGCTGGGGGTTTCCTGGTGCGGACGTTCGTGATCTTCCACGACTGCACCCACGGGTCCCTGCTCCCCTCCCGGCGCGCCAACCGGTGGCTCGGTCGCCTGGCTGGACTTCTAGTGCTCTCGCCGTTCGGGCGATGGCGCCACGACCACGCGGTCCATCACGCGACCTCCGGCGATCTCGAGCGCCGCGGCGTCGGAGACATCCCAACGCTCACTGTGGCCGAATACCGAGCGAGGCCGTGGCGCGGACGGCTCGCCTATCGCGCGTTTCGCAACCCGCTAGTGATGTTTGGGGTCGGACCGATCTTCGCAATGATCGTGGGGCCCCGGATCGCGACCCGCTCGCAGCGCCCGCGACAACGCAACAGCGTGCTGCTCACCGACGTTGCTCTGCTGTTGGTCGTCGGCGGTCTGTGCTGGCTGATCGGCTGGGAGAAGTTCCTGCTGGTGTGGGCGCCTCCGGCGATGCTTGCTGGGTCGGCTGGGATCTGGCTCTTCTACGTCCAACATCAGTTCGAGGACGCCTACTGGCAGAGCGCTCCTGAGTGGAGCTACACCGAGGCGTCACTGCGCGGCAGCTCGTATCTGAAGCTCCCGAAGGTGCTGCAGTTCTTCACCGGCAACATCGGGCTGCACCACGTGCATCACCTCAACGCGCGAGTCCCGAACTACAACCTCGAGCGCGCGCACAACGAAAACCCGGTCTTCCACGAGGTGCCGACCCTTTCCTTGCTCGACGGCCTGCGCGCAGTGAATCTCAAGCTCTGGGACCAGGAGAAGGGGAAGCTGGTCACGTTCACCCAAGAGCGCACGACCAGGCCCAGACAAGCCGTCGGGGCAGAGCTGCTCCCACAGTCGCGCTGAGCCGGCTGGTTTGTCGGCGGCGGTAGTTCCAGACCTCTCCAGGCGTATGCATCCGAAGATGCTTCCACCTCATCGTCCGCTGGGGAGAGCGGAAACAAGCGCCTTGCGCGGATCCGCCGGCGCACGGTAGGACTAGTCGTAGCGAGCATGGCAGGACCTCGCGTCTCGCACGCTCCCGGCGTGCCCAGTCCGGCTGGCCAGCCCGTCGCGCGGCACAGCTGAGCGACTCACCGGTGGTCGCCGCGCGCGACCGTAGCCTTCGGGCACGATGCCGGGCAATCCTGATTGGAGGCAGTCACATGGATCCAAACCTCAAGGTTCGCGATCACTTGCCGCATGTCGTCCGTTTCAGTCCGCGGGAAATCAAGAGGGCGGTCAGCGGGGTCGAGGGCTTCAACGCCAAGGTCGCCATTGTGATCACGCGCAGCGTCGGCACGATGGCGTGCGCGTATGTATTCGCATTGCTCGCACTGATCAGCCTGCCAGACGCGATCAAGGCCGGTAGGCCCGCGATTATCTCGTGGATCGCGCAGACGTTCTTACAGTTGGTGCTGCTGTCGATCATCATGGTCGGGCAGACGGTGCAGTCCGTCGCCTCCGATGCACGCGCAGGGAAGCAGTTCACCGATACCGAGACGATCCTTGATCGCTTAGACGTCAACACCGCGGGAGGCATTACGGACGTGCTCGACGCCATCCATGCACTCGACCCGCCGGCGAGCTCCACTGGCACCAGTCATGGGCAAACATAGTTAGACGAGTAGGTCTGGAATCAACGACAATTCCTGGTAGGCTCGGTAGTGCGCTCTGAGAGTCCCTAGCTCTTCTCGCTTTCCGGGTGGCGGTGTCTTCGGTCAGAGGGGCAGAGAGGCGGTCGGCTCATGGCTACCGCAACAAAGAACTCAGGTGCCGCCAGTAACGTGCGCTCGTCATCGTCGATGAAATTCCTCATCTTCGAGGACAACGGTGGCGCTTACCACTGGAGGATCGTCGCGAGCGATGGAGCGGCAATGGCACAGTCGGCCGCGTTTCCGTCTTATGAGGAGGCAGGACGAGCCGTAGAGCTCGTACGCGGTGGTGCTGCTTCGGCGCGATTTGACAAGCGCGCGGACGAGCTCGTCGCCTCATGACGACCTGCTGCCGCCGCTGCCGGCTGCGTTTCACCCCTGCATCGGCGGCGTATCTCGACGCTTGCCCGGACTGCGGTGAGTCGTTGGAGCGCTCCAGCCTGAACGGAGCCCTCGGGTTTCGACTCTTCAAGCTCGAGGACAGCCCCGACCCGTTGCCCCAGGCGATCGCCGTACCGCTCCCCGTCCCCGATCCGAGTGGTCTGCGACCGTGAGCGACCTGCACATCCGGCTACTTCGGCTGGTCGCGCTGCGAAGGCAGCGCGAGCTCGACGACTACGACGCCGCCGCGCACCTCCAGGACCCCGCGTCCACAGAGCGACGCAGGCACCTCGTGCGAACAGCGATCGGATCCAGAGCTCGGGTAGCAGCTGCTCAGGCCCGCCGTCGCTATCGCCGTCCAGGTAACGCGTCCTGACGATCTGAGGCCGCGGTTCGCGTCGGCAGCGCGTGCGGTCGACGAAGCGGATGAGTGGGTCAGCAAGCAGGTCCTTCGCGTAACGTCGCTCGTCGGCGACCTCCACGTCGGTGAACACCCAGCCAATGTGTGCGTGCGTTGAACAGGCTCTCGGCGCGAAGGAAGAAGTCCGTCTTCGGACGACGCACGTCAGCCCGACGTCACGTCGCGGGCCTCGTCGACGATGAAGCCGGTGCGGGTCATGACGCCCCAGTCAGTGCTACCGCGAAGGTATTTGAAGAGGCCGCGTAGGCGCCAGAACGTGGTCAGCTGCCGATAGCCGAAGCTCTCCAGCGCCGCCCAGACGACCAGTACGACCCGATCGCGCACGCGCGTGTATCGCTGGAAGCTGAACTCGTCGAGCACGAGCGTCAGACAGCTGAGCAGGACCCCGACTCCGTACGCGACTAGGAAGAACAAGATCGCGAACGAGCCGTTCACCGCTCCGACGAGCAGTCCCGCGACCAGTCCAATCAGGCCCACCATTTCGATGATCGGACCGAGCAGCTCGACGAACACGAAGTACGGCAGCGAGATCAGCCCCAGGCTTGCGTAGCGTGGGCGCAGCAAGACGTCGCGATTTCGCACCAGAACGTCGGCGAGCCCCCGTTGCCAGCGGTCGCGCTGGCGCCCAAGCACCCGCAGCGACTCGGGCACTTCGGTCCAGGCGACCGGGTCGGGGATGAACTCGACCCGATGCGGCGTGCCGCGCTCGATCCCCTGACGGCGCAGGCGGGCGACAAGCTCCATGTCCTCGCCGACTGTGTCATGTACGTAGCCTCCCGCGGCGATCACGGGATCGCGGCGGAACAGCCCGAACGCTCCGGAGATGATCAGGTTGCCGCCCAACCGGTTCCACCCGAGGCGCCCGAACAGGAAGGCACGCAGGTACTCGACCGACTGAATGCCGGCGATCATGCGTCGCGGCGGGCGCGCCACGCTCACCCGGCCACCTCTCACTTGTGAGCCGTTGGCCACCCGTACCGTGCCGCCGGCGGCGACCACGTCGTCGTTGTGCAGGAACGGCCGCACCATGCGCAGCAGCGCGTCGGGCTCGATAAGCGTGTCGGCGTCGATCGCACAGACGAGCTCGCCGCTCGCGACATCAAGGCCCGCGTTCAGCGCATCGGCCTTGCCGCCGTTCTGCTTGTCGACGACGAGGAGCTTCGGCTTCAGTCGCGATCGGTAGAGGCCTCGGACCGGGGCGTGCTCGATCTGGTGCCGGCAGATCGGGTGTAGTGCCACCAGCTCGAACTCGCGGCTCAAGACCTCGAGCGTCGCGTCGCTCGAGCCATCGTTGACGAGAACCACCTCGAGGTTCGGGTAGCGCAGTGTCAAGATTGCTCGGACGCTCTGGACTACGGTGCTCGCCTCGTTGTGAGCTGGGACGAGCATGCTGACCGTCGGGGCAGCTCGGGATCCGAGCACGCGCCAGTGGGTCTCCTCGCGGATCCTGCGCAGATGCCGGCGCATCTCGAGCGTGGCGCTCAGCAGCAGCACAAGGTAGAAGCTGTTGATGAGAACGAAGTAGATGAAGGTCACCCAGTCGAGGTTGCGGAGCATCGAGCCGACCATCAGCTCGCCGCCTGGACAGGAAGCGCGGTGCCGCGACCCTGTGGGCGCCGACCTGCCTCATGAGCCCCGAGGACCTGGCGGGCCATGTCTCGCGCGAACCGGTCGCGGTCGAGCAGCGCGCGCCGGAGCAGCAGGATTCCCGTCGCGCCGCAGGCGACCAGCGCCAGTGCCGCTGCCCGGCGAACATCCCAGGAGCTGTCGCGCAAACGCTCTGCGAGGGCGGCCCCGGCGGGCCAGTGTGCGAGCTTTCCGAGCCCGTGGGCGGCTGCGGCGCGCACACCGGCGTCGCGATCTGCCAGAAGCCCGGTCAGCGTGTCGCTCACCTGAGCGCCTCCGATCGCTGCGGCGAGCGCTGCTGCCAGGGCGCGCACCCTCGGGTCGGGTGCTCGGCAGAGCGCTAATGCGGGCCCAAGGAATCGGGGGTCGGCGATACCGGTCGCGATATCGAGTGCGGACTCGAGCGAGCTGCCTTCGGACTCGGCGAGCTGACGCAGGAGTCCGGGCACGGCCGCAAGGCCGACGCGGCGCAGCGAGTCCTCGACCGTGAAACGGCATAGGCGCGCAGGGTCGGTCAGCATCGCGAGCAGCCGATCGACCACCTCGGCGTCCGGATGATCGGCGGCCCACTGCGCCGCTTGCGCCCGCACCTCGGGACGACGATCGTCCATCAGGGCCCCGATCTCCATCCCACCCGCCCCGAGCAACGTCATCACGCGCGCTCCGCGCAAGCGCTTGAACCAGCGCCTACTTGCGCACCAGCGCTCCGCCTGGCCGAGCAGGCCCACGTCGTCCGCCAGAGCGCGAAGCTCCTCCTGCTGGCTCCCGCGAAGGTTGGTGCTCAGCTCGGAGAAGATCTCGATCTGCGCGCTCCGGGGCAGCTGGATGAGGGTCGAGAGGTCGCCCCAAATAGGAGCCTCGCCCTCCAGCACATCGCGCAGAGCTCGCTCCGCGCGAGCGACCTGCGGGCCGGCGATCCGGCGCCTCATACCGATCCAGATCGCATGAGCGACGAGCGACACGAGGGTCAGAGTGACGCACCCCGCCTCAATGATGGCGATCCGGCTAAGAAGGACCTGATCCATGAGCTCTCAGAGCTCGTCGGACACGCTGCATCAGAACGGGCACGCTGAACGGCTTGGCGACGTGGTCGACCGCGCCGAGCTCGAGCGCCTCGAGCACTTCGGACTCTTCCGAGCGTGCCGTGAGCATGATGACCGTGGTACGGATCAGCACGCCGTCGCGCGCAAGACACCGCAGCACCGAGAGCCCGTCGAGGCCCGGAAGGTTGACGTCGAGGAGGACGAGATCGGGACGGAGCTCGGCGTTAGGGCCGGTCAGTGCGGCTACGGCGTCCTGACCGTCGACGATCCATCGTGGCCGGTGCCCGCGAGTCTTCAGCGAGTCGATGAGGACTTCGGCGAGGACCTTGTCGTCTTCGACCACGACGACGTTCGACGCGTTGCCGGCACTCCTGGCGCCGGCTGCGAGGACGCGGTTGCGACCTGCCTCCTTGGCAGCGTGCAAGGCTTCATCCGCGCTCTGGTAGAGCTCGTGAAGATCGCTGCCGTCCGCGGGATACTCGGCTACACCGGCGGTGAACGTCATTCGCACAGTGGCGCCGCCTCTGCCGGTGAGCTCCTGCGCCCGGAAGCTCTCGAGCACTTCCGCGAGGCGCTGCACGCCGTCGTCGCGGGCCATTCCGTACATGCCGGCAATGAACTCGTCGCTGCCCCAACGTCCCACCACGTCCTCGCCGCGAAACGCTTCCACGAGCATCGTTGCGAGCCGCTGCAGGGCGCTGTCCCCGGCGGCGTGTCCGAGGCGATCGTTGAGCCCCTTGAAGCTGTCGAGATCGATCGCCGCCAGCGCCAGCGGTTGTCCAAACCGATCGCTCATCGCAAGCAGGTCCTCGAGCACGGCTGTGGATCTGCGGCGATTCGGGATGCCGGTGAGGCTGTCGCGCTCGGCGAACTGGCGAAGCAGGGTGACGCGCTCGAGACGATTCAGTACCCGCGTTACAAGCTCGGGGGCGACGATTGGCTTGGTGACGTAGTCGTCGGCGCCGGCGTCGAAGATCCGCTGAACCGATGCAGCGTCAGTGCGAGCAGTCAGAAATACGATCGGAAGCTGGCCGAAGCGACTATCGGAGCGCACCGCCATGCACAGGTCGATCCCGTTCAGCTGGGGCATGTCGAGGTCGAGGACGAGCAGGTCGGGTCGGACCTCCTCGAGGGAATCCCAGAAGCCGAGGGAGTCGTTGATAGTGCTCACCGACAAGCCGTGCTCGCCGAGTAGGGCCTGCACGGTGGCCGAGATCGCCGGGTCATCGTCGATGGCCAGAATCTTCGTGTTGCTGCGGTGCAGCTGGGCGACGGTCTCGCTGACCGCATCGATCATCTGCCAGGGGGTGCGCGTGCGGGCCACGAACGCCCTGCCACCGCGACGGGCCACCTCGACACGGTCTAGGAGTGTCTCGGTGCCGCTGAGCACGACGACCGGGATCGGAGGGTCGCTCTCGGCGAGGTCCTCGAGAAGCCCGAGGTCGTCGATCGCGTCCTCCCCGGTGAAGCTGACGTCCAGGAGAACCGCCTCCGGAAGTCCCGCAGCAATGAGCCGCCGGGCTTCGTTAGACGACGCCGCGCGAAACGGCCGGAGGTGACGCGCGAGCGCCTCGACCCATAGACGTTCCACCAGCGCTCCATCGGAGCTGACGATCAGCAGCGCGATGCCCTGAGGGGCCGGTGCCTCGATGACATCGCCTGCGGAGCTCCCGTTCGCGCGGGTCTCGAATTCTTCGCGCAGCTCAAGAGTCAGCTCGGCGAGACGCGGCAGATCAGCGTGATCCGGGCCGCCG
Organism: Actinomycetota bacterium; assembly: GCA_030948665.1. GTDB lineage: Bacteria > Actinomycetota > Thermoleophilia > Solirubrobacterales > Solirubrobacteraceae > Palsa-465. The sequence continues at coordinate 12,488 of JALYZY010000103.1, forward strand.
GATCTGCGGAATGCCTGCTCGATCTGGCGCGCCAACTCAGAGCCGGTGGGAAAGCCGAACATCCCGAGCGATCCCGCGAGCTTGTGCGCATCACGCTCCGCGGCGCCACGAAGCCCGTCGCTGAGATCACCCGCGAGCATCGCCGTGACAGCCTCCTCGACGGTGGCGATTCGCCGAGCCGTCTCGTCGCGGCTCTTCTCCCAGATCGCCTCGATCCGCTCCGCCAGATGCATGGCTAATCTGTGTCTATGCGCCGTGCGGCGCGTCGGCAAGCAGTTGCGCGATCTGCTCGGGGAGCAGAATCGGATCGAAGGGCTTGTTCAGAACACCCGCCACGCCGAGCTGCTCAAACGATGTCCGGTCGGCGGCTTGTGCTTTGGCGGTCAGCAGGATCACCGGGATCCCTCGCGTGCGAGCATCGCCCTGGAGCCGGCGGAAGGTGGTGGGCCCATCGATGCCGGGCATCATCACGTCGAGGAGAATCGCGTCAGGTCGTTCGGCAACCGCCTTGACGAGTGCCTCCGCGCCGCTGCCGGCGCTGCAGACCTCCCAGCCTCCGACGACCTGCAGGCTTAGCGCCGCTACCTCGCGGATGTCGTCCTCGTCATCGACCAACAGGATGCGTTTCGGGCTCATCGATGCTCTCTTCCCTGTTGGTGGGCGCCAATCGGCCGAGGAGCGCCATGACGCGGTGTTCGAAGTCAAGCGGGGTGATGCGACCCTTGGTCAGGAACTCGGTCGCCGATCCAAGCCGGAGGCGTTCGCGATCGCTGGGATCAAGATCCCGCGCGGTGTAGATCA
>JALYZY010000129.1 GCA_030948665.1 Actinomycetota bacterium
GCGACGATCCGGAACTCGCGCTGGTTGGTCGCCTGGAGCGCCTCCTGCTCAGATAGCCGTCGCACGACGGTCCTGTCGTCGCCCGGCGCCGTCGGTTCGGGATCCGGGATCCCAACCCTGACGATGCGCATCGCACCCTCGCCGCGGCTCTCCAGCTCGTATTGCTCGCCCGGCGCGAGATACACGCCACTGTCGGCCTCGAGGCGGTGGCTGGCGCCGTCCACGTGGAGCGCGCCCTCACCGCACAGCACGAACAGCACCTCTTCCACCGGCCCGGTGAAACGGTTCGCCCGGCTGCGCGGAGGGCAGTGGAGCACCGACTGCACGAGCGCCGAGAAGCCCGTGCCCGGTCCGACCGTCGGCCATTCCGTTACGTCGCTTTCGTGACCGGCCTGTCCCGGTGGATCGACAACAAGGGGTTCGGCACTCACTTCGCACCCATCCAGATTCGTGCGCGAGGGCTCAACCACCTGCAAGCCGCGCCTCCAGTGTTATCTCCGTGCCAGTCACGGCTCTAGAGATTGTGCAGTCCTTGGCCTGTGTTGCGAAGTCGGCGAACTCCGCCTGATCGAGCCCTGGAACCTCCCCCTCGGTGGCGAGCTCGATCGAGGTGACGTTGAATGCGCTGCCGACCTGCTCGAGCTTCACCCGCGCGGTCGTCCTGAGCGACTCGGCAGGATGCCCCGCCTCGCCGAGCAGGTTCGCCAGCGACATCGTGAAGCACGCAGCTTCGGCGGCGCCGAGCAGCTCCTCCGGGTTGGTGGCCGCGATCCCCTCCTCAACGCGGCCCTTCAGCGAGTACGGCCCCTCGAAGGCGCCGCTGCCGACCTGGATCCGCCCAGCCCCTTCGGACACTGTCCCTTGCCAGCTCACCTCGGCCCTGCGGATCACCCGAAAGCTCAAAGCCCTCCCCATACGCGACGATTGGTTGGCGGATCAAACCATTCTTGTGAAGGCAACGCAAGACGGCGTAGGCTTGGATTCCGTTAGGGACCGTCCCGGGAAGGAGCGTTGGGTGAGTCAGAGCGTCAGCGAAGCCGCCGAATTCACAGGCCTGCGGGGGCGTTTTTCATCACTTCAGGACGGCTTCGCGTTCCTCGATGCGCCTGGCGGGACCCAGGTCCCCGATGAGGTCGGGGACGCGATTGCGCGGGCGCTGCGCGAGGCGAGCGCGAACCTCGGCGCGGTATACGAGACAAGCCTGCGCGCCAAGGCGATTCTCGAGGAGGCCGAGCACAAGGCCGCGGCGTTCCTGGGCTGCGAGCCCCACGAGGTGATCTTCGGACCGAACATGACCTCGCTGAACTTCATGCTGTCGCGGACCGCCGGTCGGCAATTCTCCCCCGGCGATGAGATCCTCGTCTCCTCGCTCGACCACGACGGCGGCGTGGCCCCCTGGCTCGAGCTGGCCCATGACCGCGAGCTCGTCGTCAGGCACGTCGAGCTCCGAGACGACACGACCTACGACTTCGAGGACCTCGAGCGCAAGCTCGGACCACGGACGCGTGTGGTGGCGTTTGCGTGGGCCTCGAATGCGGTCGGGACGGTCACCGACGCCAGGCGAGTGTGCCGCCTTGCCCACGAAGCCGGCGCGCTCGCTTGGGTCGATGCCGTCCACTACGCGGCGCACGAGCCGATCGACGTCCGGACAATCGACGCCGATGTCCTGATCTGCTCGCCATACAAGTTCTGCGGGCCCCATCTGGGGATGGCTTACGGCCGCGCCGAGGTGCTCGAGGGCTGGCGCCCCTACAAGGTCCGTCCCTCGCCGAGTACCCCGCTGGGTCGCAGGTTCGAGACCGGGACTCAGCCCTACGAGCTGCTCGCCGGCTTCAACGCCACGATCGACTACCTCCACTCAATCGGGGGGTTCGAGGCGATCGTTCCCTACGAGCAGGCGCTCGGAGAGCGGTTCCTGGCCTCGCTCCCGGACTCGGTAACCGTCTACGGGCTGCCGACGATGGAGGGGCGCGTGCCGACGTTCCTGGTCAACGTCGAAGGCGTGCCTGCGGCCCAGGTGGTTGAGCACCTTGCGGCGAACCGCATCGGCGTCTGGGCGCACGACTCCTGGTACTCCCTCGACCTCTACAAGCGACTCGGCTACGAGGACCAGGCGATCCGGATCGGCTTCATTCACTACAACACGGCCGAGGAGATCGACCGGCTGGTCGCCGGCATGAAAACCGCTCGAGGCTGAGTCGGACGCAGGGTTCAGCTGACCAAGGTGGCCCGGATGAGCGGCAGGGCGGCCAGACGCTCATCTGCGGTGATGAGCGTCAAGTCGTGAGCGAGCGCCGTGGCCGCGATCCACAGATCGTTGGCTGGCTGTCTACTCGTGGCAGCTCGGAGTTCGCCGTAACGGGCCGCGACCGCGCGCTCGATTGGGACGATCATGGTTTCGGCAACGACCGCGGTGAGTCGTCTGAGCCGTTGTGCGCGAACGGCGCCATCGGTCGCCAGCAGGACGCCGGCCTCCAGCTCGCCCACGGTCACGATGCTCACCACCCATGGCTCGTCAAGTCTGGGGGCAGGCCCGACGAGGACGCTCGTGTCGATCAGGGCGGTCAAACGACCCAGGGATCGCGCCCCGACGCCGCGTCCGCGTCGCGGAGCTCCCTGAGCGCGGCCGCCCAGCCCGGGTCGGTCGGCGTCTCAGCCAGGACGGCTGCTAGGCGCTCCGGAGCGGCGGGCTTGCGAGTGCTGGCCAGCGGGCCGAGTTCGGCCACGGGCCGGCCGCCGACAGTGATCGTGAAACGCTCGCCCTGTTCGGCACGCCGTAGAACAGCGCTGACATCGTTTCGCAGCTCACGCTGCGCGATCTGGGTCACGCTTCGAGCGTAGCAACTTTGCTACGTCGCTCGTATGGGCGCTCGACCCGGGGCCGTCGGAACGAGACGCCGCCTCGCGCCGCAGACCTCAGCTGTCCTGCTCGGCCTCGAACTCCGCGGCCAGGAGGGTCCGCACCTCCCAGAGCTTCGGAAGCTGCCGTTGGGCGATCAGCTTGCCTAGCACCTGCACTGGCGTTCCCTGGGTTCCGATCGTGCCCTCGCCGATCGCCCGGGCGACGATGCTGTAGTGACGGAAGCGCCACACCCAGATGCGCTCGTCCCACTCGGTGAGGAGCTCGGCCAGCTGGAACAGCTGCTCGTGGTCGCGATTGTGGCGGTACACGTCGATCAACTCGACGCCGGCCTGCTCGAGCACCCGGTCGAAAGCGCTCGCCACGTGCTGTGTGACATGAGGCACTCGTCGAAAGCCGGGCGAGTCGAAGCCGGCGCCGTGACCGAGTGCGACCCGGAACCCCAGGAACTCCCAGGGGGCCATCTGGTTGAGCATGTCGAGCTGGGCGGTGATGTATTGCATGCTCAGCACGGCGCGTCGGAGCAGCCGCAGCGCTGGGGCGATCTCGCGCTGCTCGAGATGTGAAGCTGCGCGGTCCACCTCGGTGGTCGCGAACTTCAGCCACAGCTCCGAGGACTGATGGACGGTCTGGAACAGCAGCTCGTCGTGGTGGACCTGCTCTTCCGGGCTCCTCTGGAGCGAGAGCAACTCGTCGGTCCGGAGGTAGCGCTCGTAGTCGGTGGCCCCTTCGCCTTCGAGGATCGGCTTGTGAAAGTCGTCGGTGTCGGTCACGGCCCGCGTCTATAGCACGCTCACTGCGTCTCGCCGGCGAGGAGCCGGGAGAGCGTGGCGAGATTGATGTTGCCGCCCGAAACGATGCAGACCACCTTGCCACCGTCGGCTCCTCCGGCCAGCGCGGCCGCCAGCGACAGGGCACCCGCACCCTCGGCAACCACCCGGGCTCGCGCCGCAAGCGTGCGCACAGCCCCAGCGGCGTCCTCGATCGGTACCGAGAGCGCGCCGTCGATCAGCTCGCGCAGTCGCGGCCACATCGTGTCCAGTACCCGGCGGCTCCCGGATCCATCCACAAACGAGGGCTGGTAGTCGACGTCGGTCGGCTCGCCCGCCGCCAGCGCCGCGTTTAGCGCCGCTCCGGTCGCCGGCTCGGCCGTGTAGATCTTCGTCTGCGGCCGGAGCGCCTTGATCGCGCTGCCGATCCCCACCGCTAGCCCGCCCCCGCCGCAGGGAATCACGACTGCGTCTGGATCGGCCAGGTCCTCGAGGATCTCCAGGCCGATCGTCCCGTTGCCGGCCATCACATCCTCGTCCTGCACCGGATGGACGAACATTCCGGCGACCCCGGGGACCTCGCTGGTCACGATCGCCTGCCACCAGTCGTCGTACGGGAGCTTCAGGGCCCGGCCTCCGAGGCGCTCGATCGCGGCCAGCTTCGCCTCCGGAGCATGCTCGGGAACGGCGATCGTCGCCGGCACTCTCAGCTCGCGGGCCATCCACGCGACGCCTTGGGCCATGTTGCCCGCGCTCGCGGTCACCAGTCCCCTCCTCCATTCCGACTCGGGCGCCTTACGGACGGCGTTGCCGGCGCCGCGGATCTTGAACGAGCCGATCGGCTGGAGCGCCTCGATCTTCAGATAGATCTCAGCGGGTGCATCGTCCATCGCGAGCTTCACCAGCGGTGTGCGGACGGCCAGCCCGGCTATCCGGTCCCGAGCCCGCTCGATCTCATGCAGTTCGATCACATCTGCACCTCAGTTCCAAGCCCTAGGCGTCGCGCAGCGCTCACGGCGTGCTCGGCCGCCGCAAGGTCCTCGATCGCGAGCCCGAGCGAGCGAAACATGGTCAGCTCGTCGCTGTCCCGACGACCCTCGGCCAGCCCGGCGATGACCTCGCCGAGCTCCCCGCGGACGTGATCCTCTCCGGTGATCGCGCCCTCGCGCACCGCGAGCAGGTACTCGCCCGCCTCGTTACGCAGCGACTCGCGGCTGTCGACGAACAGCGCACTGGCGGCGACTGTCGCCGTGTCGATCTCGCGCGCGGAGGGAGCGCTCGCACCCACCGCGTTGACGTGCGCTCCAGGCGCGAGCCACTCACGCCGCAGCACCGGCTCACGGGCACTGGTGGCAACCACGACCAGATCCGCGCCGGTGACGGCTTCCTCGGCACTCCCGCTGGCGGATACCCCCAGACCAAGGGTCGATCCGTACTGCGCCACGGCTTCCGCGTGCTCGCGTGTCGGCGCGTACACCCGCGCCGCGCGTAGCGTCCGGACAAGCCTCAGGGCATCGAGATGCGCGCGCGCCTGAACTCCCGCACCGAGAATCGCCAACACTCCGGCGTCCTCGCGCGCCAGCAGCCTGGTCGCGACGGCGGTTACCGCTGCGGTTCGCACCTCCGTCACGGCGGAGGCATCGAGCAGCGCCGTCGGCATCCCCGTCTCGCCGTCGAACAGCGCGACGATTCCCTGATGGGCGTCAAGTCCGCGGGCGGGGTTGGACGGGATCAGGCAGATCGTCTTCAGCGAAAACACCGCGGGGCGACCATCGCCGCTGCCCCGCCACGCGGGCATCATGCCCATCAGCCCGGCCGCGCCGGGCGGGCGGATGATCGATCGGAGAGGCATGTAGGCCTGTCCGCGGGCGTGTTCCGCGAGCGCCCGCTCCATCACCTCGGCACACTGGGCCGGCGGCAGCGCGCTGAGCACATCGTCGTGGCCGAGCACCAGGACGCTCACGGCGAGACCATCCGCGTCACCTGTCCGCGCTCCTCAACAGACAGCGGCGCGGAAAGCGCCTCCCGGACCGGATCCAGATGCTCGGGACGTCCCGGACCGACAACGATCTGGGTCACCCGCGGATCGGCGAGGAGCCACGCCAGGGCCAGGCCGGCGAGCGACGTTCCGCGCTTACGAGCGAACGACTCGAGCCGCTCGAGCGCATCGAACGTGCCGTCGCGCTCGAAGTCGCGGTACGGCTCCGGTCGCTGGGTCATCCGCGACCCCTCCGGATACCGTTCGCCTCGCTGGTACTTGCCGGTGAGCCATCCGCCGGCCAGCGGGCTGAACGCGAGATACGCCACATCCGCCTCCTCGCACAGCGGCAGCACTGCTGTCGCGTCGCCGCGCTCGAGCAGGGAGTGGGCGTTTTGAACCGCCACGGGAGCCCCGGCTCGGAGTGCTGCGGCGAGCTGGTCGGCATCGAAGTTGCTGACCCCGTACGCGCGGAGCTTCCCGTCCTGCTGGAGCTCACCGAACGCGGCGAACGCGTCTGCCAGTGACACCTCGGGATCATGGTCGTGCGCCAGGTAGAGATCGACGCATTCGACACCGAGGCGCTCGAGGCTCTGCTCGAGCTGGCGCTTGATCCGTTCCGGGGCGAGACCGTGGTCTGCGCCCTCCTCCATCGGATTGAACGTCTTGGTGGTGAGCTGGGGCCGCAGCCCGCGAGAGCGAATCCAGTTGCCGATCGCGCGCTCGCTGCGGCCACCGCCGTAGGCATCGGCCGTGTCGAAGTGGGCAATCCCGAGCTCCCATGCGGCGTCCATCACCTCGAAGGCCTGCTGCTCGCTCAGCCCCCGGCCGAAGAACTGCGGCGAGGACCCGACGCCGCCGAAGTTTCCGCAGCCAAGTGCGATGCGCGGAATCGAGACCGGCGAGCGGCCAAGGCTCCGCAGCTCGATCTCGAGAGTGGCGGCCATCCAGGACCCGCACTATCTCACTAAGTGCTCTCCACCGGCCGAGAACAGGCGCTCGCTACCGTAACTCGGGTGCCGGTCCTGCAAGCGCGGGGGATCACGAAAACCGTCGGCTCGGGACGCGCTGAGCGCCGAATCCTGACTGGAGTGGACCTCGACGTCGCGGAGGGCGAGGTCGTAGCGGTGCTGGGACGCCCAGGGCGGCCGGGCCCACGAGTTTGGCGGCCGCCGCCTTGACCGCAACGTGACGCTTTACCGCGCTCCGGCCACCGGCTCCTGATGCCCCGCGAGTATCGCTTCCGGAGCAGCTCCCGCGAGTATCGCTTCCGGAGCAGCTCCCGCGAGCACCGCGTCGAGCAGGCCAGGAAACCGCCGGTCGAGCTCGGCACGGCGCAATGAGTTCAGTCGCGTCGTCCCCAGCTGTCGCTGCCTGATTACTCCCGCCTCGCGCAGCACCTTGAAGTGATGGGTACAAGTCGACTTCGTGACTGGGAGGTCGAAGCTCTTACAGTTGTGCTCTCCGCCATGCGCGAGCGCCAGGGCGATCCGCAGGCGCATCGGGTCGCTCAGAGCGTGGAGCACCGCTGCAAGCTCCATCTCCTCGACGTCCGGATGGCGGAGGGGCTCGGGATCGCGAATGACCTCGGTGTCGGTGACTAACGCACCCTGTGAGGCGTCTGGCTCGGGCGTGGTGAGTGCTGCCATGTCCCCTCTCATTGTACGACGTTTATCGTACTTATGTTACGATGTACGACGACTATCGTACCGCCGGGCACGGAAAGGAGGATTGATGGGAGAGCAGGCCAGCAGTCCCCCACATCGGCACCTGCGCGCCACCCTGCTCCTTGCCTGCCTGGCGCAGTTCATGGTGATCCTCGACGTGTCCGTCGTCAACGTCGCACTGCCGTCGATCCATAACGCCCTTCGCTTCTCCGAGCAGAATCTGCAATGGGTCGTCAACGCCTACACCGTGACGTTCGCCGGCTTCCTGCTGCTGGGAGGAAGGGCCGCCGATCTGCTCGGTCGCCGTCGGGTGTTCGTCGCCGGACTCGGGCTATTCGCGCTCGCGTCGCTGGCCGGCGGCTTCGCCACTTCCCAGGGGATGCTGATCGCAGCCCGCGCCGCACAGGGTCTGGGTGGCGCCGTGATCGCCCCGGCATCGCTCTCGATCATCACTACGACCTTCAGCGAGGGACCGGCGCGCAACCGCGCGGTTGGCATCTGGGGCGCGATGGGCGGCGCCGGTGGCGCTGCTGGCGTGCTTCTCGGAGGCGTGCTCACGGACGTCCTTGGATGGCAGTGGATCCTGTTCATCAACGTCCCGATCGGCGTGTGCGCAGCGCTGCTCGCCCAGCGCATGATCGCCGAGGGCCGGGATACGGGTCCGAAGCGGAGCTTCGACCTCCCGGGAGCGCTCGCGGCCACAGTCGGCCTGTCGCTGCTCGTGCTCGGCATCGTCCGCACCGACACCACCGGCTGGGGATCTCCCCAGACACTCGCGCTGCTGGCGGCAGCCGTCGTCGTCCTGCTCGGGTTCATCGGAATCGAGGGACGTCTTGCCAAGGCGCCCCTGATGCCGCTGCGGATCTTCAGATCGCGCACGCTTCGCTCCGCCAACGTGGTTGTGATGCTGCTCGGCGGGGCGACCTTCGGGATGTGGTTCTTCCTGTCGCTGTACCTCCAGCAGGTGCAGGGCTACTCCCCGGTCAGGACAGGCCTCGCCTTCCTGCCGATGACGCTCTGCATCGTCATCTGCTCGACGATCGCCTCCCGCCTGGTCGCCCGCATCGGCGCGAAGCCGCTGCTCGTGCTCGGGATGGTTGTAGAGACAGCCGGCCTGGTGCTCCTGACCCGCCTCTCGGCGGGCGGCACCTACCTCGGCGAGGTCCTCGTCCCGTCACTACTCGTGGCGATCGGCATCGGCCTGTCGTTCGTGCCCTCGACGATCTCTGCGGTTGCCGGAGTCGCGCGGCGTGAGGCTGGCCTGGCCTCCGGGCTCGTCAACACCTCGCGCCTGGTAGGCGGTGCGCTCGGACTGGCGATACTCGCGGCGGTCGCCGCGGCGCGGACAACCGCCGACCTGCACCATGGGATCAGAGGAGCCGACGCGGCGCACGTGGCGCTGGTCGGCGGCTTCGAGCTCGCCTTCGTAGTGGCCGCAGCGTTCGCGGCGGTCGGTGTGCTGGTGGCGCTCTTCGGGCTACCTCGGGTGTCAGGCACGGAGGCTGGACGCTACCCCCACCTCGCCGCAGAGGGCGCTTAGGACCGAGCAATCGTGAAGGTGAGCGTCCTGGGCTGCGAGGCTCCGGCGCCATTCGCGGCGCTCACCACGAGCGTGTAGGTGCCGACGGCAAGCTTCGCCGACCGTGAGATCCGTCCCTGGAAGACAGCGCGATTGATCCCGGCGTGACCGGTGAGCAGGAGGCGTCCACGCAAGGCGGCACGTCGGCACGCGGGATGTCCGCGATTGGCGCTGTTCTGAGCGACGCACCTTCCGCTCACCCTGCGCCCAGTGAGCTGTTGCGCGAACCCGAAGCGGACGCGTGCCGCATGGTTGAGCGCAAACGAGAAGGTCGTTCCGACAGGGAGCGTCCGCTTCCGCGAGAACTTCGCGAGCTTGCTGCCCTCGAGCCATGCGCGGTGTGATTGCCGGAGGTTGGTCACGACCGGCGGCGCGATCGTGGTGGTCGTGGTGGTGGTCGTGGACGCACTGCCACTGGCCTCAACTGTCGCGCTGAGCAGCAGCCGATATCCGGAGACGTTGTGATTCGGGGCGGCTGTCTGACCGTCGGCGAGCGACGGAAGCTCGTAGTAGGCGGTGATCGGATTCGGATCGGTGCTATCGAACACGAGCGCGCTGTCGGCATTGTCGAGGCCGAGCAGGTCGCCTGCTTTCACCGGCATCGACACTGTGAAAGTCGTGATCGCTGCGGCGAGCGTCTCGGGTGGGCTGGATCCGACGCCGGTGAACCCGCCTCCGCGGGCCGGGCGCAGAACCCGAAGCGACACGGTGTTCCCGGCGCTCGCGGCGTGGACGGAGAAGCTGGTGACCGTTCCGTCGAACGGGACCTGGAGCTCGGGGTTCGCGACGCCGGCAAACGGCAGGTAGGTGCAGACGATACTCGCGACGCAGAGGTTCTGGCTGGGTGTGCCCGTGGTGCTGCCGAGCGTGACGATGACCGGGGCCGTCGCCCCGGCGCTCGCGATCTGCGCGGCCAGACCGATCCCGCCTGCCAGCGCCAGCACCGCGGCCGTGGTCGCGGCGAGCCTTGTTCTGACCGTCATTCGTCGCACCGCCTCCCCAACCCTACCGCCGTAGCCGCGACGCTGCCACAAATGCATGGTTGTGGCGGCTCGACGCTCCAATCCACGAGAATCCCGCCGGATGCGTGTCGCGGTGGTCGACATCGGCAGCAACTCAACCCGGCTTCTGGTGGCTGAGCTCGAGGACGGCCGGGTCACCGCGGAGCTCGCTCGCCGCACCACCGTCACGCGGCTGGGCGATGGGGTCGACGCATCGGGAAACCTGGGCGAGGAGGCGATGGAGCGCGTCCATCGCACGCTCGAGGAATACCGCGCTGTAATCGACAGCCAGAGCGTCGACGCCGCACTTGCGGTGCTGACCAGTGCGGTCCGCGACGCGGGCAACGGCGAGCAGTTCGCCGGCACAGTCGAGACCCGCTACAAGCTGACCCCGCACATCCTCACCGGCGACCAGGAGGCTGCTCTGACGTTTCTGGGCGCCACCAGCGAGCGCAGCCCGGAGGACCGAACGCCGACGGTGGTGATCGATATCGGCGGCGGCTCCACCGAGTTCGTGATCGGGACCGGCCGCCAGCCCTCGTTCAACGTGTCAAACCAGGCCGGGGTCGTGCGCCAGACCGAGCGCCACATCGACCACGACCCACCGAAGCAGTCCGAGCTCGAGGCGATCGCGGAAGACGTGCGGGCGATCTTCGAGCGGGGCGTGCCCGAGCAGCAGCGGCGCGCAGTGCGCCACGCGATCGCTGTCGCCGGGACGGCCACTTCGCTTGCGGCAATCGCCCAGGAGCTCGATCCGTACGACCCAGAGAAAGTGCACGGCTACGTGATCGGAGTAGCCGAATGCGAGCGGATCCTCAACCGTCTGGCGAGCATGCCGCTCGATCAGCGCCGCGAGGTGCCGGGGTTGCACCCCGACCGCGCACCGACGATCGTTGCCGGCGCGGTGATCCTGATCGAGGCGCTGAGGTTCTTCGGCCTCGACGAAGTCGAGATCTCAGAACACGACATCCTCCGGGGAGCCGCGCTGGGCCTGACCGGCTCGGGAAGTTGACGAGCTCCCATCAAGGCTGCGCCGTGCGCTCGGGAGCTGCGCACGGGCTGACCAATGGGTAGCTGCCGGTCGACCCGTCCGCATATGTGACGGTGATCCGCGGCCAGCTGCGGCAACCGAGGGCGCCTTGATCGACGTACACAAACGCCCTTGCTGATCGGGCGGAAGTGAGTCGAGCAGGGCAGTCACCTCACCGTCGTTGAAGCCGAGCAGGTCGATGCGGTGGAGCTCCTCGTCGTCGATAAAAGAGTTGGCATGCCGAGACGCCTCCGAGCACGATTCTCGACCGCGCCGCGGCGCCGGCTGTGCGCGAGCTTGTGATGCGCGATCGAGAAAAGCCACGCGCTCGCGGGCGCCTTGCCGGCTCGGAACCTCCGGCACGAGGTAAGCGCGGCCGCGAAGGTCTCCGCCGCGAGATCCGCCGCCAGCTCCGGCTCGCGGGTCCGCCGCCGGAAGAATGCGAGCACTGGCCCCTCGTACCGGCGATAGAACGCCGAGAACGCCTCGCGGTCCGAAGCGGCGATCAGGAGTTGCTCGTCGGTCGCGGCGGCCCAGCGGGACATGTCGTCTATTAACTCCCGCCTGGGCGGTGAGCGTGACCATCCTGGCGGCGCAGCTCACAAAAGGGGATGGCCTTGACTCGAATCCACCTGACAAAAGGCTCCATATACGCGCTTTCGTAAGGTGCGTGACTCAGGCGCGCAAGCATCCAGAGACCGGCGGAAGCCCTACGAAGAAGCCTGGGGGCAAAAATTTGTATTGGACAAATGTACGATTGCCGTGTTACCGTCCAGGCTGCATCATGCAGATCGGGCTAGTTCGTCTAGCCCTAACATAGGTTCGGGCGAAGCCGCAGACATCGGCGCCTCCCGCCGTCCGAGCCAACTAACCGGCCCATTCTGGCACGTACCCCTGCCCGTCCCGATTGGGCCAACCTGGATCGGAAGCCGCCCGCCGAAACGCGGGCGGTTTTCGTTGTGCCTCGCGTGCATGCCTTCCTGATTCCCCGCCGGCATGCCGTTTCCCGGCCGGCCTCCCAGCCTGCGCCGCCTTGAACGGCATACAAGGGGAATCAGGAAGGCATCGCACGTTCGGCCTTCAGCGTGGTCCGGACGCCCGGTTTAGGCGAGATTCGAACGCCTGGGGTACGCCACTGATGGATCAGTGAGGACGTTGACGACGTACGGCTGGCCTGATTCGAAGGCGCGGATGAGGGCTGGGCGGAGTTCGGTGGGGGTGCGGACGAGCTCGGCGTCGCAGCCGAGCGCTTTTGCGACTTCGTCGTAGCGGGTCTCGGGGCGGAGGTCGGCGGCGACCGAGTAGCCGTAGAGAAACTCCATCGGGTGCTTCTCGAGCCCCCAGATCCCGTTATTGCCGATCACAGCAACGACAGCGACCCCATGGCGGGCGAGTGTGTCGAACTCCATCCCGGAGAAGCCGAACGCCCCATCACCGAGCAGCAGCACGACCTGGCGCTCCGGATGCGCGAGCTTGGCGGCGAGCGCGTAGCCAGGACCAGACCCCAGGCAGCCGTAGGGGCCTGGGTCAAGCCAGCAGCCCGGCGTGAATGAGTCGACCACCCGCCCGGCGTAGGAGACGAAGTCGCCGCCGTCGCCGATCACGATCGCGTTCCGGTCGAGCAGCTGCGAAAGCTCGCCGTAGACCCGCATCGGATGAAGCGGAGCGCGCGAGTCGCGCAGCTCTGGCTTCTCCGCGCCACGCTTTGCGCGCTCGGCGTCCCGGAGCGTCGCGATCCACGCCTCGCGATGGCTCTGTGACGCCAAAGGAGCCGACGCGCGCAGAGCGGCGAGCGTGGCCGGTAGCGCGCCATAGAGCTCGGCGGCTACCTCGCGGGGATACGCACGCTCTGGCTCCGCGACGTCGATCGACACGATCTTCGTGTCGGCTCCGAAGGCCGCCCCGAAGCCGAGACGAAAGTCAAGCGGAGCGCCGACCACGAGCGCCACGTCCGCGCCCGAGAGGGCCTGACTTCGGACCCGAGAAAGGTACAGCTCGTGGTCGGCAGGGACGCAGCCACGGGCCAGGCCGTTCGCGAGCACCGGGATCCGGAGCTCTTCGATCAGCGCCACCAGCGCGTCTTCGCCCCGCCCCCAATAGAGGCCCGTCCCAACCATCGCCACGGGCCGCTCAGCGTCGCGCAGCAGCGCCGCGGCACGTTGCACCGCGCGGTCCTCGGCACCCGCACTCAGCCATGGCTCCGGCAGCGCCGGCGGCGGCTCGCCTTCCTCCGCCGCGGAGAAGACCTTGTCGAGTGGGAAGTCGAGGAATGCGGGACCCGAGTGCGGCATCAGCGCAGCACGCATCGCCGCATCGATCATCCCTGGGATCTCGGCCGGCGCGTCGGCGGTAGCCGCGAGCTTCACCAGGGGCCGTACGAACGAGACGTGGTCGATCTCCTGAAGCGATCCCTGACCCCAGCGGAACATCGGGGCTCGACCACCAAGCACCAGCAGCGGCGAATGATTTTGCGAGGCCGATGCGATCGCGCTCATCCCGTTTGTGACGCCTGGCCCCGCGGTCAGCGCGCAGACCCCGGGTTCTCGGGTCACCTTGGCCCAGCCCTCAGCAGCGAAGGCAGCGGACTGCTCGTGCCGAACGTCGACTAGCTGGATCCCCTCGGCGCGGCACCCGTCGTAGATCGAGAAAAGGTGGCCGCCGGACAGCGTGAACAGCGTTCGCACTCCGTGGGCGCGAAGGCGCCTCGCGATCAGCCGGCCGCCATGCAATTGCGTGCCGGGCTCGGTCTCGGTGGCCATCGCCGCGAGACGCTAACACGCAGCGCTGAAGCTCCGGTGAACTGACGCAGCTGGCGTCCGGTCCGCCAAGCCAGGAGGGGACCATCCCCCCGGCTAGCAGACCGGCGCCAACGGCCTCTCGCCGAGCGCGGGCTCGCGCATCAGAGCCGCTGCCTCGATCGCACGTTCCCCTTGAATGAAGTGTCGCCCCACCCGGAACGCCGGCAGCCGAGTCACTCCGTGCTCTCGCAGACCCCGCGCTGTCGTGCAAATTCCCTCGTCCCAAACTGGGTCGCCAGCCGCGGCGAGGCACGCGTCGATCGCGATCCCGGCGGCGGCTGCGGCTTCGGCGAGGACATCCGAATCCTCGAGGTCAAAGCCGCCGCAGAACGCCAGACGACACGCGGCCAGTACAAACCGGTCCCCGGCTCCCAAGCTCGCGGCGTGGGCCGCCGCGCGCAGGGCGCGGGGGCGCGCGGCCGGGTGCCGCTCAGGCCAGACGAGCGGAAGCCGAAGTGCCAGCGCGCGTCGTTGCGCGCCGGCACACACGGCTTCCAACCGCCCCCACGGCTCGTCTGAAATCAAGTTTGAGCTCGCCGGAACCCAATCGACCCGGCCGAGCGTACGCGGCACCTGCTCCGCCGCTAGATAAGAGGACGGGCACGCGAGGTCAAAGAAAAACGCGGGTCGGCCGTGCTGAGACCGGCCCGAGCGCTCGGCGCGTTGCTGCTCCAAGTCGATCACGTTTCCCATTCGATAAGGCAAAACGGATGCGACGGCGAAAACTGGCGGAAACTCAACAGGTTTTTTCTCGCGCCCGCCCGAGGTTCGAGCTAGACTCGACGCGGGTTGGTCGCGGTATCCAGCCGCACGCCAACGGGGAGGCACCCTCATTTCACACGTCCCACCGCCGAAGCGCCATCCGTACGACCAGTGGTCGCCGGACTCGCGCGCCCTGGACCTGGTCGGCGACAAGTGGACGCTGCTGATCGTCCGCGACCTAGCGGCTGGACCCCGGCGATTCGTCGAGCTCCAGCGAGTGCTCCCGGGTATCTCGACCGAGCAGCTGCGCTCGCGACTGAACCGGATGGTCGCCGACGGCATGCTGACCCGCAAGCGCTATCGCGAGGTGCCACCGCGAGTCGACTACGAGCTGACCGATCGCGCCCGCGACCTGATGCCAGTGCTCGGCCAGCTGGCGCGCTGGGGGTACGAGTGGGCCTGGAGCGTTCCCCGGGACGCGGAGGCCATTGATCTAGGCGCGATCTTCCGCCTGGCTCCGGGACTAATTCCATCAGGCAACAGCTCGAGCGGAGTCGTCGAGTTCGTCGTAGAGGAGCCGCGGGTCGAGCCATCGTCGTTCACTTTCACTATCGGCGAACATGGGGTCGCAATTGAGGAAGCCGGGTCAGGATCACCCGATGCAAGGGTTACGGGGGCGAAGAGCGCCTGGATCAGCGCCTTCTCCCCCGACCGCGACCGCAGCGGGCTCCTGATCAGCGGTAAGGATCGGCTTGCCCAGCACCTGCTTGACGCGCTGCGAGGCGCCGACGCGGGCAACGCTTCGGCCTCGCGGCGTAGCACGGTCCACGCGGCGTAGCACGGTCCACACGGCGTTGGGTGGTCCCGCGTACTTCTCGCCCAGCGAGCCGCGACGGCTATCTATTGGAGTACTTGGCGGCAGGGATGTGCGGGATCTGGTACCTGCCGGCGGCTCCGGGCAACAGCGGAGCGACCCAGCACGCCTGAACTGATCCCGCGCCCGTGACGGGCTGCGAGCCGTCACCCGGGGCGCCAGTGCTCTTGCAGTCCCAGGCTGGGAGCGCGAAGTTCCCTGGGTACTTGCCGCCCGCTGAGAATCCGAGCGGGTCGGCCAACCACAGCGGCGGCGGGTAGGTGTTGCCGCGGCTGTTGTTATCGCGCGAGGTCGCGGAGAACGTCAGCGTCTCGCCCCCGACCGGGCCGAACTGCCGCAGATAGTGGCCGCAGGGAACCCCCCCGCAGCTCGCGCCGCTGCCTCCGAACACGCTCGTCTTGGCAGCGATTCCGGAGGCGCCATTCGAGATGAAGTCGGAGGTCAACTGCTGATGCAACGAGAGCCAGCTGAGGATCGGGTTCAGCTGCTCGAGGAACGGACCGAGCGAGCCCAGCAGCGGTGTCGCGCCGTTGAGCACATCCCGGATCGCGGGGAACCCTGTCTGCGAGGCGGTGATCAGCGGACCGAGCTTGACGAACAGCGTGCGCAGATCGGGCGAGAGGACCTGCACCGAGTGGAGCGTCGGGCCGAGGTCCTGAGCCACCGGCTGGAGCTCTTTGATCAGCGGGTCTGTATTGATCGCGAATGTCTGCAGGCGGGCCATCGTCGCTTTGGTCTCATTCAGGAACGTCGGGAACACGTGGAACGTCGCCGCAAGCGCATTGCTGTTCGCCGCGGTCGTCGCAAATGTGCTCTCAGCACTTGTGATCAGGTTGCGGAGCGCTACCTGGTTGTGGCTAAGGGCGCCAAACACTGCGCCGCCGTTATTGACGAGATTGACGAGCGCGACCCGCTGGACGTCGAGCACTTGGAGAAGGTCAGTGGCGTCTGCGGCGAAGCGCGGCAGGTTGCCGAGCACCGCGTTGAGATTTTGGTCATTGCCCGCGAGCGCCTTGGCGAGCTCCTGCTGCCAGACCTGGAAGGCGTGCCGGGTAACAGGGTCGAACGCGTTGAAGATCTGGTCGAGCTGCACCGACGGCACGACCTGACCGCGGCCGAGCATGCCGCCGTCGGGAACCGCCCGTGTGTTAGGCGAGCCCGGGGTGAGCTGCACGTAGGTCTCCCCCAGAATCGTCTTCTCGCGGAGGATCGCCTCAGCATCCCGCCGAACCGGTGCGAACTGGTTGTCCATCGCGATCGTCGCGATCGTCCGGTTGCCTTGAGGATCAAGCTGCTTTGACACCACCTTGCCGACCGACACCCCGGCGATCCGGACATCGGCCTGTGTGGCGAGCTCCTGGGCGTTTGGGAAGGAGACCTTGAACTCGTAGCCCTGCGGGTTGAACGGGATCGTGCCGCCGAACGACAGCCACAGGAACAGCAGCAGGCCCACGCACGAGAGCGCGAACAGCACCATCGTCGCGATCCGGGTGACTGGAGGCGAGCCGGTTTCCATCAGTGGATCACCAGGTGGCAAAGCGATACAAGCGTTGGATTCCGCACCAGCACTGCGGCTGCGGCCTTATTCAGCTGCAGCAGCTGGGCGTAGCTCGGGCAGCTCGCCTGGAGGAACAGCGGGCGGAAGTCGCCGTTGGCGTCCTGCTGCGAGAACAGGGTCCGCGCGTTATGGTCGAGCCACGCCAGCCACCACAGATAGCCGTGCTGGCCACCGCCCGGCGAGTAGCCAGCCATGTTGACGAAGTGGTTGAGCACTGTGAACGCCTTCGACAGGTTCGGCGTCGCGGTAGCCAGATTGGTGGCGGCCGGGCGCAGGTCGCGGACGAGGGGTCGAGCCGCGATCACAAACGGCCGGATCTGGTTCTGAACGATCGGCGCGCTGGGCTTCGACAAGGCGGCGAGTGCCGCGTTGGCCGCCGGGAGCGCCCGCGCCGCAGGCAGCAGCGCAAGCGACGTCGGGCCGAGCTCCTGCGCGAACGCCTGAACCTTCTGGAGCGTCGCGGTGGTCTGGCTGAGCGTCCCCGGCAGGTCCGCTACTGCGCGACTGACGTTCCGGTCCTCCGAGGCAAACGCCCGGAATACTTGGGAGCTCGAGACGACCAGCTGGGCGAGCTCCGCCTGCTTGACCACCAGCGCGCCGTTTAGTCTGCGTAGGGAGTTGACGAACCGCCTGAGGTTCGACCCGCGCGCGGCAACGGCTTTATTGAGGCGTGCCAGGTCTCGGTGGGTGGGCTCGAAGCGCTGGAGTACCTGGGCAAGCTCGTTGCCGCCATTGTTCTTCAGCCCCTGCCCTGCACCGTTGACGAGCAGGTCGAGATAGGCCCGCGTGTCGGAGTCAAGCGAAGCGAGAATCTCGTCGAGGTTGACCTGGGGAAGCGTGTTCGACACCGGGATCGTGAACCCCGGCTTGGCGACGGGCGCGCCCCGAGAACCAGGGTCGAGCTCGATGAACATGTCTTGCAGGCCGGTGCGCGGCCGCAGCAGCGCCGTCGCGTTGATGTGGATCAGATGCTTGTATCTCGGGTCGATCTGCATCTGTACGACAGCACTCCCGTCGTGCAGACTTACGGCTCCGATCGAACCGATCTGGACGCCCGAGACGCGAACTGACTGACCCTGTCCCGGCGTCACGGCCTGAGCCGTCGAGAACGCGGCGTTCATTGTGAACGGCGCCGACTGGAC
This sequence comes from Actinomycetota bacterium, assembly GCA_030948665.1. Classification (GTDB taxonomy): domain Bacteria; phylum Actinomycetota; class Thermoleophilia; order Solirubrobacterales; family Solirubrobacteraceae; genus Palsa-465. Next base: position 17,960 of record JALYZY010000129.1, read on the forward strand.
GAACGGGAACCGGAGCCGCTCGTGGTTGAGGATGTATGCCGCGACTGCGAGGGCGGCGACCAGCAGCACGAGGATCGCCGCGAAATCCGTGAGATGGGTCTTGATCGCTCGCGTCACGTGGACCTCTGCCGCCTGGCGGCGCCTACCTTGGCGGAGCGCGCGTGACGGTGGCCCGCCGTCGACCGGGAGCGGCCCGAGAAAAGGCTCAGGGCCGTCAGGCTCGGTGGCGGCGCGGCCGAGGGGCTCGACAGATCGGAGATCGCCGGCTGGGTCTCACAGGGGACGTTCGGCTGCAGCGGTGGGCGGGCATCACCCGGCGGCAGCGGCGGCTGCTCGCCGGCGATCGGCGCCACCTCGCCGCCGACGAGGCCGGGCGACAGTGTGGTCGTGGCGGTGCTTCCGAGCGCGCCGAGGATTCTGATGTACGGGCCGTTGGCGTCGAAGTTCCGTGACTCGCCGGCGAGTCCGGGAAGGAAGTCGACTGCTTCCACGTACACCTTGTGGGGCGGGAAGCCGTTCGAGGCGTTGAAGTGCGGGTCGAGCAGCGTCAGCTGCGACCAGGGATAGATCACGTTGGCGACGCAGCTCGACGCCGGCCGCACGCCGTCTCGCATCAGCGGGATCGTCTTCTCGGCGAGCTTCGCGAGCGCGGGGGTCGCGACAGCCAGGTCGGCGGTCAGTCCGCGAAGCTCGGCGGGCTGCACCAGTTGGCGCAACTGGGAGATGAACGGCAGACTCACGTCGATCGTCGGGCCGGCGGACTGGACACCGGGAACGAGTGTCCGCGCGAGCTTGCGGAGTGGCAGGAATGACGAGTTCAACGCGTTGAACGCTGGGATTGCTACCGCCAGCGTCCGCGGGAGGTTGGCAACCGCCTGACGGAGCGCCACGTTCTGGCGAGCGAACGCCGCGGCCGTGGTGTTGAAGTCCGTGATCAAGCTCTGCAGGGCCTGTGGGTTGGCGTCGAGCGCGGAAGCCACGGTCCCGGTCTCGTAGATGGCATTTGAGAGATCGTGCGGCTGGATCCCGAGTGCGTCGTGAGCCACGATCGAGGAGTACTCGTACGCCGGCAGCCAGTACCGGATCGAGGCGTTATAGGCGCTCCCGCCCCGGTCGACTGCGATGCCGTACTGCTGGAGCAGGATCTGGAGGTTATGCCTGGTGTCCGACTGGAGCGAGGTGAGCACCTGATCGAGTTGCACCGGCTCGACACCCTGCTGGATCGGGAATGTGAAGTTGCTGGACACCGCAGGCGCGCTGGGCGAGCCAGGATGTACATCGACGAAGAAGTTGCCCTCCAGGAAGATCCTGGGTCGAATCGCGAACGTCGCGTCGCGGTGAAGCGGGAGGCCGTCTTGACTTACGGTCATCGTCACGTCAGCGGCTGAGCATCCGCTCGCTCCGCCGCTGGCCGAGCTGCACCCCGACACCGGCGACACGCTCTGCACCGTGCCAACGTTCACGCCCGCGATCCGCACCAGCGCGCCGGGTCGCAGCTGGTTGGCGTTCGAGAAGATCGCGTGGACGGTGAACGGGCTGGCGAACGGGTTGGCGAACTTCGTGAACCCGAGATACGCGAACAGCACGAGGGCCACGATTCCGATCACCCCGGCGGTAAAGGAGCTGATTCGCGCGCGGCGCCTCATGGGTTCGCCGGGTTGTAGGCGGTCTGCGGCCCGGTCAGCGGGTTGCGGCTGAAGGTTTCGCCGGCCGGCACACGGGCGCGTCCGCTGAACGTCGGGCCCTGGTTGCCGGGCGTGTGCTGATCGAGCGCGAGCGTGCGGCCCTGCGGGTCGAAGTAGTTGAGCTTCAGCGGGTAGCCGCGCTGCCCGGTCTCACAGTCGGCGTGGCCCTGGTTGTCGATCGCGGCCCCGTAGACCTGGGCGTGGAGGAACTCCGGCCCGCCCAAGGTTCCCGCAGGGGTGGTTGCGCCCGCAGTGACGACGTTGTCGGTCTGTGTGCTGTTGGGATCGGTGTTCAGCAGCGCCCGTTGCGCGAACCCGTAGCCGGTTCGGGCGGAGATGTGCTCCGACAGATACGTCCACCAGTAGTTCCAGTCGTTGCAGACGGTCTGGAAGGGGCCGAGGTAGCGGACCATCGGGTTGAGCGTGTCGGCGGTGGCGGTCAGCGCGTTCACAGCGACGTTCGTGCCCGGCGCGAGCGCAAGCTGCTGCAGCGCGGTCATGACCTCCTGGAGCTTGGCGTTCAGCGCCGGGGTCCGTACCAGCGTGCGTGTGCCCGCCTCGAGCGCAGGGTTCAGAACCGGCAGCGCGGCCCGCAGCGATGCGGTGGCCGGGTTCAGCGCCTGCCCCAGCGTCGCCAGGTCGGCGAGCAGCGGCTGCTGGATCGCCAGCGAGCGCGTCGAGACCGAAAGTGTCGACGGCGACTCCGCGATCGTCGACTCGAGCGCGCCCGGCTCCCTCGTCAGCGCCGCGAACGTTGTCGCGGCCTCGCCGAACAGCCGCACGTTGGTCTCGGCGACCGGAGCGATCGCCCCCATGAACGAGTTGAGCGAGGTGAAAAACCGGCTCAGCCCCGTGCTCGACGCGGACAGGTCGTGCGCAACGGGCGTCAGATGCCCGAACAGCCGCGGGAGCGTGGCGATCGTGTCGTTGAGGTCCGAACCTCGTCCGGCGAGCGTGTCGCCGATCCCCACCAGAGAGTTCTGGATCGCCCTCCGCGTGGGTGGATTGAAAGTGCTGAAGATGTCGTCGAGCTGCACAGGCACGGTGGTCTGTCCGAACGGCACGGTCCCGCCGTCGCCGAAGTCGTGCCTCGAGATGCCCCTGTGCAGATCGACGTACTTGAGCCCGAGGACCGACAGCGGCCTGATCGACACGGTGGAGTCGGTTGGCACCTGTCCGTTTGACTGATTGAGCTGGAGTGTCAGCTCCGCCCCAACCTGGCCGCCCGGCAGCTCGACGGGCCGCATGCCCGACACTAGGCCGACCCTGAAGCCACCTTCACGGACGTCGTTGCCGACGACGATGCTGGAGGCGTTGGCTATATCGACGTGGAGCGTTTGCGTGGGGACGAACGGCAGGCCCTGATTGGCGTTGTAGGCCAGGAACACTGCCAGCAGCAGCGCGAGCACCGTCACAGCGCCGATCAGCACCGGGTTTGCGAATGCTGGCTGCTGCTGGCGTCTCATGGCGCGAGTAGGTAGTTGAGTAGCTGCTGAGTCTGTGCGGAGGGAGACCCCCCCGCTCCGCGCGCCGAGGTCCCCCCGGCCGCCGCCCCTCCGCTGGTGGCGCTTGCGTTCGCGAGAGGGCCGGAGGATGGCGGCGTGGAGGCAGTCTGAGCCGCTGCCGCCGCCGTAGCACTCAGCTTGCAGACGTGAGTCTGCGGCCCGTTCTCGCCGGGAGGCGCACCCCCCGGATCCGGAACGCAAGCCCCCGGGTTCGACGGGTCTTTCACATTGATGCCCGGCTGATTGGACCCCAGCCAGGCGTAACACTGGCGGTAGCTCGAGCCGTACTGCGCAAGCCCGTGCGCGACCGAGGCCGGGGTCGCGTACGGCGCGCAACGCGGGTCGAGGAACGCGTCGACCGCGAGCTCGTGACCGAACTGGCTGTAGGCATTGATCGCGAGCGGCTGATTGAACGCGTACTGGAGGAGCGCCTCGAGTCCGGTGAAGCCCTGGCCCGTGGGACTGCGACTGTCGGCCTCGACAGCTCGGTTGCGGTTGTCGAGGTCGTGCAGCACGATCGCGAGGTTCTGGGCGAGCTCAGGTGTCGGCTTGGCGAACTGGTTCAGGCTGGCAACGGTCGGGCGTGCGGCGATCACCGCGCTACGGCCCGTTACCGACGCCTGGCCAAGCGAGCGGATCGCGGGCAGCGCCGAGTGCGAGAACGGGACGAGATCGACGAGCAGGCGATCGAGCTGCCTAGCCGAGGCGTGCAGGTTGACCAGCACCGGCAGGTTCTTGGTCGTGGCAGCGTCGAGCTTCGCCATCGCCGGGCGGAGCTGCTCGAGAAACCCGGGGAGCTCAGCCAGCGTCGATTTGAGGTTCGCCTGTTGGCTTGCGGTGTCACTGGCAGCTTTGTTCGCCTCGGTTATGAAGCGCTGAACCATCACGCTGTTGTTCGCCAGGGCGCCGACCACCGTGTCGGAGTTGACAGTCAGCTGCTGGAGCGTCTTCGAGTCATTCGCCAGCAGGTTCAGGAGGTTGTCGGTCTCGGTCAGGGCCGGCACCGCGCGCCGAAGCGCTGCTTGCAGATCGCCCGAGCGCCCGGCAACCGCGGCCCCGAGCTCGTTGATGATCAGCGTCAGGCGCTCCCGGTAGGGCATCCGCATCACGTTTTGCAGCAGGTCTGCGGGGATCGTCGACTGCGTCTGGGTGACCGGGATCGTGCTGCCCGCCTTGAGGACCTTCCCGGAGTGGCCGGGCTGGCAGTCGATGAAGTACTCGCCGATCAGCGACTGGGGACGCGACTGGCAGAGGGCGTCAGAGTGGAACTGGCCGAACCCGGCCTGCGTGACCTGGACGGTGGCGACGGCGTGCAGCGTCCGCTGATCGAGGCCGATCGAGGTGATCGTCCCGGCAGGGACCCCCGCCACCTTGAAGACGGCGCCCTGAACGATCCCGAAGGCGTTGTCGAACTCGATCTTGTAGGTCCCTGGCGCCGCCCCGTTGGACGCTCCGGACGCGATCACCAGGAACGCTAGGACAGCGATCAGGATCGCGACGCTGGCGAGCAAGCGTTTCATGGGCCGGTCGGGACCTGGCTCGGATTGCACGGATAGCCGCTGTACGGGTAGTAGACCGCTCCGCGCTCCATCGAGCCCGGGCAGCGATCGCCCTGGCCGGTCGTGAGGATCGGCTTGCCGGTAGTCGTCCCCGTACCGAAGAACAGCTGCGCGAAGCCCGCTAATCCCGGCGGGATAGGGCTAGTCACGCCGTTCTGGGCCGAGAAGAGGCCGACCAGCGGAGCGATCCGGCTCGAGCTTCCGTTGGCGTCGATCGTGCCCGGATGCGTGTAGCCCTCGAACCAGCCGGTCAGGTCGACCGCGTACGGCCGGGCTATCGCCAGCTCGGGCGTCGAATTGTTCAGCGCGATCGTCGTCTGGGGGAACGCTCCGGGGCGGAGCTTGCCGTTGGCCTGCACTGGGTGGACGGTGACTGCCGCGAGCGGCACGCCCAGGTTGGTGAGGTCGATCAGGTCGTTATTCGGTCCAGGCCGGCTGACGATGTTCGCGAGGTCCTGGACGGTCGGCACCGAGTCCCGGGCCAGCGGCTCGAGCTGCACCAGCAGGGCTCTCAGCTTCGGGGCCACAGGCTTCGAGACGTTCACGAGCGGAGTGAGGTCGTCGAGCGCCGAGCGCAGGTTCACGAACGTCGTGTTGGCGAGCCGCATAAACCCGGGCAGGCGCTGGATCGACTGCCCGAGCGCGGTTCGCTCCGAAGCAAGCGCCTGTGTAGTGGTGGCGAGGTTCTGCACTAGCGCGCCGAGATCGGTGCTGCGCTTGGCGGCGTCGGTGAGCAAGCCGCCCGATTGCACGACAAACCGCGTGAACTCGGCGGTATCGCGGTTGATCTCTGAGAACAGGACGCTCGTCGAAACGACCGCTGGGTTCAGGTATTGCCACGCGGCCTGGGCCACACCGCCGCTGCCGGCGTACTCGGAGGCGGACCCCTGGATGACCTGCTGAAGCGCTTGGCGAGTGGGGCCGTTCAGCGTGTTGAATAGCTGGTCGAGATCGACGGCGCTCGTGGTGTCCTTGCTCGGGATCACGCCACCGCTTGCGATGTTCGGAGCGTTCCCCGGGCCGAGGCGCAGATCGACGTAGCGGCTGGCGATGCCAGACAGCGAGACCAGCCTCACGGTCGCCACCGTGCCCTGCCGAAGCGGGCGGTAGTTAGGTTCGGTGATATCCAGCGTGAGCTGGGCGAGGCCGCCCCTGGTGATCGAAATGTTCGACACTGTGCCGACGCTGTTTCCGGCCACCTCGACCTGATCGCCGGTAACGATCTGGCTGGCGTTCTGGAACAGCGCTTTAACCTGGTAGCCGCCGCCGCCCCCGAGGACGATCACAACCACCGCCAGAATCGCGACGAGCACCGCGGCCAGGGCGGCGCTCCGCCCGATCACCCTTGAGCTGCGCACCGCGGCGACCTACCCAAACTATCTCCTCCTGTGGCGCCGCGGCCACGCCGGCGGCTGCTGGGCGACGCTAGCAAGGCGCTCGCGGCAGTGTCAATCATGAACCGGGGCCTCAACGACCGCGGTGGCGACGCCCTGCGGGGCAGTACCCGGGGCGGGACTCGAACCCGCAATGCCCTTTCGGGCAGCGCTTTTTAAGAGCGCCGACTTTGCCAGTTTGTCTACCCGGGCGCGCGGCGGATGTTAGGGCCCCGGTGGGCAGTCAGGACGCGTTGGCGGCAACACCCGCCAGAGCCTCGTCCGCGTCGACGTGGGGCACTCCAACGGCATCGGCGACCGGGGCATACGTGACCTGTCCGCCGGCGACGTTGACGCCGAGCTTCAGCCCCGGGTTCTCGCTCACCGCTCGAGCGATCCCCGTAGTGGCGAGGTGCAGCACGTAGGGCATCGTCGCGTTCGTGAGCGCGTAAGTGGAGGTGATCGGAACCGCGCCGGGCATGTTGGTAACGCAGTAGTGCGTGATCCCATCGACCTCATAGGTCGGATCCGAATGGGTCGTCGGCCGGGAGGTCTCGAAGCATCCCCCCTGATCGATCGAGACGTCGACGAGCACCGACTGGCGCTTCATCACCCCGAGCTGCTGGCGGGTGATCACCCGCGGCGCGCGGGCACCGTGCACAAGCACCGCTCCGATCACCAGGTCCATGTCCGGCAGGCGCTGCTCGATCTCGAGCGTCGATGCGAAGCAGGTGTCGGCGCGCCCTCCGAAGATGATGTCGAGCTCGCGTAGCCGGTCCAGGCTCCGGTCGTAGACGTAAACCGTCGCCTCCATCCCGATCGCGATGAATGCGGCGTTCATCCCCACCACGCCGCCGCCGATCACCATCACGTTTGCGGCTGCGACCCCCGGGACCCCGCCGAGCAGAACTCCGCGGCCGCCGAGCGGCTTCTCGAGCATGAACGCTCCAGCCTGCGTCGCGATCTTCCCGGCGACCTCCGACATCGGCGCCAGCAGCGGCAACCTGCCGCGCGCGTCTTCGACCGTCTCGTAGGCGATGCATGTCGCGCCCGACTCCATCAAGCCGCGCACGAGCTCCGCGTCGGCAGCCAGGTGAAGATAAGTGAACAGGGTATGGCGAGCCTCGAGCCGCGCGACTTCGGCCGGCTGAGGCTCCTTGACCTTCACGATCAACGACGCCTCCTCGAACACCGCGTCGGCGTCCGGAACCACGGTGGCTCCCTGCGCGGCGTAGGCGTCATCGCTGATCGCGGAGCCGACCCCGGCACCGCTCTGCACGAACACGTCGTGCCCGCCGTCGACGAGCTCGCGCACGCCTGACGGCGTCAGCGCGACGCGGTACTCATCGGTCTTCACTTCGGTTGGGACCCCGACCCTCACGCTTGCTACCTCGCTCTCACGTTGTTCTCTATGCCACCAGCTCACGCCCGCGCAACGCGAGCCAAAACTCGATCCGGTCGCGCGCGGTCGAAAGGTTGCGACCCGTCAGCTCCTCAACGCGCCGGATCCTGTAGCGGAGGGTATGCCGATGGCAGTACAGCCGCTTCGCCGCCCTCTCCCACTGACCGTTTTCCTCGATGAAGGCCTCGAGTGAGCGCATCAGCTCACCCCCGTAGTGTCCCTCGCTGGCTTCGATGGGACCGAGGATCGAGTCGCAGTAGAGCCGGAGTGCCTCGTCGTCCTGCAGGGAGAGCAGCAGCTGGAAGGATCCGAGATCGCGGTAAGTCGCGACGCGCGAGCCGGCGGGATCGGCCAGCGAGTCATCGCCGTCGGTCGCGGGGGCGGTCATGGTGAGGGATTCGAGTGCGCACCGCGCTTCATGAAAGCTCCGCTTGGCCTCGCCGCTCGCCACGGCTCGCCCCACCCCCACCCGCACGCCAGCCTCGAGCACGGAGCTCGTGAATGTCGCGACCAGTCGGGCGAGCGAGAACAGCTCCTCGTCCTCGATCCCCGGGACCAGGGCACACGCGAGGCTTCCGGTGCTCGCCACCAGCGCTGGCGTGCCTTCGTCTCGCAGCGCTCCCCCGATCGCGCTCTCGAGCGGCGCCGATGAGCCGCGTCCGTTAGGCGGCCCCTGGATCACGATCGCCGCGACGCGGTTGGCCAGACCGAACGGCGACAGCCGGCGGGCCAGCTCGGCGCCGGCGAGCTCTCCCCTGACCAGCGCGTCGAGCAGGTCGCCGGCCAGGCGCCGCTCGGTATCGCCGGCGACGCGAGAGCGCAGCAGCTCTAGCGCCACGAGGGTCACCGCTTGATGGAGCGTCAGCCTGTCGAAGTCCGACAGGGGACCGGAGTCCTTGATCGCGACCAGCCACGCCTGCGGCGCACGAACCGAACCGTTGCCCCCCGTCTGCGGAGCGCCGTCCGGTGCGACCGGCAGCGCGAGGCTCTGGTTGCCCTCCGGCGCCGAAGGGACGAACGCGCGGGCTTCGCGCCTGCGAGCTCGCTCGCGGACGTCCGCCTGGAGGCTGCGTAGCGCCTCGGCGTCGAGCGCCCGGCGAAAGGCCCGCTGCAGCATCGGCTCACCGCGAGAGTCGAACACGATCACGGCGGCGCCGATCAGGGTCGCCAGCGTGCCTGCCAGCGCCTCGAGCCCGCGCTCGGAGAGCACGATGCGCTCGAGCCGCTCCTGGGCCGCGAGCGCGCGTCTAAGCACCGCGTACTGCTCGTTCACAAGCTGGCTGAACGCGGCCTCGGTGATCGCAATGAAAGGAAGCTCGTAGGGAACTTCAAACACGGGAAACTCGCGCTCGCCGGCAACCTCGAGGATCGCGGGCGGCACGGTGTCGTGAGTGAAGCCCGTGCCGAATCCCATTCCGGCCAGCTGATGATCAGCGAGTCGCGTGACGAACTCGCGCTGGCTCTCCTCCGTGGCGAGCTGCAGTCCTGTGGTCAGCAGCAGCTCGCCCCCCGACAGCCACGGCGTCGGATCGTCCAGCTCGGAGATGTGAACCCACCGCACGGGCAGGTCGAGACCACCCTCCCCGGCCAGCAGCTGGAGATCGAGGTCCCTGAGCAGGTCCCGTAGGGTCAGCAAGGCAGGCCTAGCTGTGAACGTGCATACGTTCCCCAGCCTCCTCGAGGACCGGGCGCAGAATCGACATGATCTCCTCGAACTCCTCGGGCCCGGCAATCAGCGGCGGGGACAGCTGGATCACCGGATCGCCGCGGTCATCCGCGCGGCAGATCAGTCCTCTGCGGTAGAGCTCGGCGGACAGGAAGCCACGAAGCAGCGTCTCGGACTCCTCATCGCTGAACGAGGCCCTGGTCTCCTTGTCCCTGACCAGCTCGATCGCATAGAAGTAGCCCGCGCCGCGAACATCCCCGACGATCGGCAGCTCCTTGAGCGAATCGAGCGTGGAGTGCAGGAGCTTCTCGTTGGAGCGCACGTTCTCGAGCACGCCCTCGTTCTCAAACGCGTCGAGGTTCGCCATCGCGACGGCGGCGCAGATCGGATGCCCGCCGAACGTGAAGCCGTGGGTGAAGCTCGCGGCCCCCGTCAGGAACGGCTCGGCAACGCGATCGGAGGCGATCACCGCGCCCATGGGCGCGTACGCGCTGGTGAGGCCCTTGGCGGTCGTGATCATGTCGGGGAGGTAGTCGTACCGCTGGGCGCCGAACCACTCGCCAAGACGACCCCAGGCGCAGATCACCTCGTCGGAGATGAACAGCACGTCGTATTCGTCGCAGATCTCGCGAACGCGCTGGAAGTAGCCGTCGGGCGGGGTGAAGCAGCCACCGGCGTTCTGGACGGGCTCGAGGATTACCGCGGCGACCGTGTGGGGGCCTTCGAACTCGATCCGCTCCGCGATTGCCTCGGCGAACTGGCTCACGTCGAAACCGTCGGGGAGGTGATACGTGTTGGTGTTCTGCACGTGGCATCCGCCGGGCAGGAGCGGCTCGAACGGCTCGCGCAGCTCGGTGATGCCGGTCGCGGTGAGCGCACCGAGGCTGGAGCCGTGGTAGGCGATCTCGCGGGCGATCACCTTGTACTTGTTGGGGTTGCCGGTCAGCCTGTGGTACTGCCTGGCGAGCTTCAGCGCCGACTCGACCGCCTCGCTTCCCCCGCTCGTGAAGAACACCCGGTTGAGGTCTCCTGGAGCAAGCGAGGCGACCCTCGCGGCGAGCTCGATCGACGGCGGGTGGGCATAGGACCAGTTGATGAAGAACCCGAGGTCCTTGGCCTGATCGGCTCCGGCCTGCGCGATGTCAGCGCGCCCGTGGCCGATGTTCACGCAGAACAGCGCGGACAGGGCGTCGAGGTAGCGCTTGCCGTGCTCGTCATAGACGTAGCATCCGTCGCCGCGGACGATGATCGGGACGTCGTGATCCTGAAACGCCGACATCCGCGTGAAATGCATCCACAGGTGCCGGCGTGCAAGTTCCTGAAGGGTGCCCTTCTCCGTACCGATTGCTGTTTCGGTGCTCGCCATATGCTCCTCCAAGAACCGATGTTGATTGCCGTTTTGTACAAAACTATCGCGTCGGCGGCTCCGGCACAATTGTCCGAACTGGCGCTATCTGCCGCGGCGGATTGGCCGGATCGTCGCGCCCTCCTGTGAGTCGGCCACTTCTACTGGTCGACGTGGATGGCGTGATTTCGCTGTTCGGCTTCGACTTGAGCCAGCCGCCCGCAGGTCACTGGCGGTCGGTCGACGGGATTCCACACTATCTGTCGACCGCCGCCGGGGAGCACCTTCGGGCGCTGTCGGACCTGTTCGAGCTGGCCTGGTGCACAGGGTGGGAGGAGAAGGCGAACGAGTACCTGCCCACCGCGCTCGGTCTTCCATGGCGGCTGCCGCACCTGTGCTTCGGAGCCGTCGACCGAGAGACTCGCGCGCACTGGAAGCTCGCCGAGGTTGCCCGGTTCGCCGGGCCGGATCGGCCCGTTGCCTGGATCGACGACGCCCACGATCACCGCTGCCATGCCTGGGCAAGCGCTCGCGGAGCGCCAACGCTGCTCGTCGCGACCGACCCGGCAATCGGAATCACGGCGGAGCACGTCGAGTTGCTCCGCGGTTGGGCGGTCGCTCAGGCGCTGGCCGTCAGCGAATAGATGGGCGGCAGCCGCGTGGCGACGCTCGCCCAGGTTGCGCCTCCGTCCGCAGAGCCGAACACCTCGCCGGAGGTCGCACCGAAGTAGAGCTGCAGCGACGGGCCCTCGCCGACGCCGGCGAACGCAAGCCGAAGCACCGTCAGGTAAGCGTCGCGCTGTGGAAGCCCGTCCGCGAGTGCGTTCAGCTAGAGCCCGCGTCGCGGGTCTCGTACACGCGGACGCGACCGTCGGGGGTCACCCTGTCGCGGTCGGCCTCGAGCGGAATCACGAACGCGCTGTCGGCGTCGGCCGGGTCGAGCACCATCGGAAAGCCGAAATCCGAAGGCAGACCCGCGCCGATCTCCTCCCAGGTCTCACCTGCGTCGTCGGAGCGGTACACGCCGCCGTGGAACTGGATGAACAGCCGCTCCGGCCGGTCGGCCGCTCGCTCCAGGTGGTGCACGCACAACGCAGTGTTTTCCTCCGGCACCTCCTCGGGCAGGTAACGGGCCACAAGCCCTTTGTTCCCGCGATGCCACGAGCGCCCCCGGTCCTCGGTCAGCCACACACCCGCGGCTGACACCGCCACCGCCAGGCGGTCCGGGTCCCCCGGCCACGGCGCGATCGAGTGAACGCACAGCCCACCGCCGCCGGGCTGCCAGGACTCGGCCTGCTTGTGCTCCCACAGCGGCTCGTTGATTGACCAGCTCTCGCCGCCGTCGTCGCTCTGAAACAGCACGCCTGGGTCACCGCCGGCATACATGGTGCCGTCCTCGCCGGGGGCGATGATCCAAATCCGCTCGAGCGCCTCCTCGCCACCGGGCGGCAGGGTGACGCCGTCCGCCTGCTTCCACTCCCCGCGGGGGTCCTCGGCGTAGAAGATCTTCGGGCCGTAGAACGGGTTGGTGACCCCGACGAACAGCCGACGCGTGCGTGGATCGCGAATTGCGTAGTCGATCGGCTCGCCCGCAAATGCGCGCGCCGCGACCGTGAAGCCATCAGGTGGCTCGCCGTCGAGAACGAACAGGCCCTTCTTGGTTCCCAGTACCAGCTCGGTCATGTTCCTCCAGTGATCGCAGGAAGCACCTCGACCCGGTCCTCGCCGCGCACGGCGGTCGTCTCGCCACCGCGCTCGCCGTTGACGTAGACGTTGATGTGGCGCCTGATCAGCCCCCGCTCATCGAGCACCCAGCCCGTCACCTCGGGATGTTCGCGCTCGAGGCCCCGGAGCAGCTCGAGCACCGTCGTACCGTCGATGCGGTGCTCGGAGCTTCCGCCGGCGAGCTGCTTGAGCGGTCCCCAGACGCACAGGCGTGGCATCCGGAAATCCTACGACGCGACGGTCAGTCGGTGAACTGTCCGTGCCGCCCGGCACCGGACCGGAAGCGCTCGAGCCCGTTCTGCACGTCTTGCAGGGAGGCGACCCCATGCCGGAACTCACCGGCCATCGCCGACTGCTCG
>JALYZY010000130.1 GCA_030948665.1 Actinomycetota bacterium
TGTGAGAGGAGATAATCAGTCAATCGCGGTCGACTCGATTGTCCGCGCAGACCCTGGACCAGTCAACCCTCCGCCTGGGAAACGCCGGGGCGCGACACAGCGCTAGCGCTCACGCGGGTCTGGCGCAAGCCAGACAGCGCGGTTGAGGCCCCTCTCAACACTCGCACCGGAACGGTCAAAGGCGTGTGTAGGCACCGATTCGCTTCTGGTTTGTCGCCCACGCGGCCGCCGGAACGCGGCCTCCGCTCTTAGGTCCGACCGACGAAAAGCAGCAACCCGGGGCCCGGGATGACCGGCCGACTCGCTGCCGAGCGTGCGCAGAGCCGCACTGATGTGGACGCCGGATCATAGGTTCAACGGGCGGCCGCCTCAGGCGGACGGGGTCGCCGGCGTCGAGGAGCCCATCGATGACCTGCTCCCCTGGGGACGCCGTACCTGTCCCTCCTGGTGAACGCTTGCTCCGCCCTCGGCTTCTTCCCTTAGCGCCTGGATGGTCATCATCTTGATCGGCGACCGGGTCCGCGGATCTGCCGGATACTGGCAACCGCTTCTCATCTTGGTGGGCGACATCGCCGTCCACATCGCGGTTCGACTGGTCCGCTTTCGCCGTCGGCGCGCGCTCGGGCTGACGGGCGCTGCGAAACACGGGCATCGACCGCATTCGCCGGAGCACCAAAACGAGGCGTGAACCGGTGATCCTAGTAACGCAGGAGGTTCGTCCTCCGCTTGCTCGCTGTTCGCGGTGTCGAGCCTCATCGGCGCCGACGGAGGCCTCAGCGATGTCACCTGCGGCGGGAGTCGGCCTGAGTCACGACGTGCCGCATTGGTCGCGTCGGACGGCTTCGGGGGCGCTGGCCTATCCTGCTTCAAGACCAGGTACGGCAACGAGAGGTAGGATGACGCGATGGTCCGTGCGCGGCCGCTTCTCACGTTTGCCGCTGCGCTCGGGATGCTGTTCGCCTCCTCGGGTGCCGCCGCCGCCGCTCCGCGGACGACGGTTGCCATGCCGCCCGCCCTCAGCGCCGCGTCACCCCCCACGCTCGGCGGGTTGCGGACGTCGGGCACGTCGTCGACAAGCGTCCCAGCCGTGCTTCGTGTGGCGCAGTTCAACACTGATATCGCGGATGAGTACCCCAAGATTCGGGCTGCCTACGTGGCGTCTGCGATCCGCGCAAGCAACGCCGACGTCGTCGGGATCGAAGAAGGCGGGGGCGAGATCCCGCAGATCGCCAAGGCGCTCGGCTGGCGGTACTACGACATCCGCATGCAGATCGTCTCCCGACTTCCGCTGATCGACCCCCCAGGCGGCAATGGCCTGTACACGTTCGTTCAGTTACGGCCAGGGGGCGTCGTGGCGATGGAGAACGTCCACTTACCTTCGAACCCGTATGGGCCGTACTGGGTGCGGGACGGCAGGTCGCTTTCGCGAGTCCTGGCGCTCGAGAACCGCGTCCGGGTACCGCCGCTGCGCCCTTTGCTCAGAGCCGCGCGGACCCTGCTCTCGCGCGGCATTCCGGTTTTCCTAACCGGCGATTTCAACTCACCGTCGTGGCGGGACTGGACGACGACAATGGTGCACGCGCGCTTTCAGATCAGGTACCGCGTGCGCTGGCCGGCGTCGGTTGCGGTCGAGCGCACCGGCTTCGTCGACTCGTTCCGGGCCGCCTACCCGAACCCCGCCTCGGTGCCGGGACTGACGTGGCCCACCAGGCGCACGATCCCGGGCGTCTGGAACCCCGGTCCGAGAGAGCCGGCTGACCGGATCGACTTCGTCTTCGCGGCAGGCGCCGCCCGCACTACCGCCAGCGCGATCATTGGCGAGCCCGGCGCCTCTGGAACCCTCGCCGCGACCGCGCCCTGGCCTTCCGATCACCGACTGGTCGTCTCCACCTTCTCCGTGCAGCCGGGAGCGCCACCGACGTTGGTCACGCTCGATCGCCGCGCAATCACGATAGGCCGGCCAGTGACGATCCGCTTCCACGTCGCGGCCAGCCAGGCCAGTCGCCTCGCTGTGGTGCGCGGCAGCTCCGCGCCGCCCCGGGCGGCGATCGTCGTGCAGCGGATCCCGCGACGGGTATCCGACGGGATCCTCCGTTTCTCGACGCGAGGGCTGAGCCCCGGAGGCTATGCGGGCCTCCTTATAGATGGCAAGGGACGCATTCTTGCGCGCTACCCATTCTGGCTGCTCAAACCTGGCGTTCGCCCGACGATCGTGCCCTCGAAGGCGGTTTACCGCGCTGGCGATCCGATCATGGCTCACATCCAGAACGCGCCGGGGGACCGCTGGGATTGGATCGCCATCTACAAACACGGTGCCAACCCCGCCTTCGCTGGGTACGGGCCCTGGACGTACACGCATTCCGTCATCGACGGCTCGGTGACACTCGACACCAAGACCGCCCAGGCCGGGTCAGTCAGCAAGTGGCCTCTGCGGCCCGGCGTGTACAGCCTTTACCTGCTCAAGGATGACCTCTACGTGAAGATCGCCGCTGCGACTATCAGGATCGCGCCTTGAGCGTCCTGAGCACGCGCCTGGACGGGGGGGAGCGCCACTGCGGTCTGCGCAACACTGACGGCCCCTCACACGGCCTCTCAGGATGGGCTCTGAGCGAGGGAAGGCGCCGGCATGATCTCAGGCACATGCTCTCGTCCGAGTTCGTGGGCGAGACCGTTCTCGTCGTCTCGCGCCCCCTTGCGGCCGATCCCGGGGGCCCTATACCGCAGTGGAATGCGCGCGGGGGCGCGAGACGACGGGGACGGTCTCGCCCAAGCGCTATGCCACGTCGCGAAGCTTTTGTGCCTCAGCGAGCGACTGGAGCTTCTTGAGCGACTGATTCTCGATTTGGCGTATCCGCTCGCGGGTGACGTTGAACGTCCGCCCGACCTCGTCGAGCGTGCGGGGATGCTCCCCACCAAGCCCGTAGCGAAGCTCGAGCACGCGGCGCTCGCGGTAGCTGAGGTTCTCGAGCGCCTCGCGTAGCGCCTCCTTGGTGAGGATCTCAGCGGCACGCTCGTATGGCGACTCGGCGCGCTCGTCGGCGATGAACTGGCCGAACTCGGATTCCTCCTCGTCGCCGACCGGCTTCTCGAGAGATACCGGCGCCTGCGCGGAGCGCTTGATCGACTCGACCTCCTCGGGCTCGATCCCGGTCACTTCGGCAATCTCCTCGGCCGTCGGCTCGCGGCCGAGCTCGGTGACGAGCTTGCGCTCGGCACGCCCGATCTTGTTGAGCTTCTCGACGACGTGAACGGGGATCCGGATCGTACGGGCCTTGTCGGCGAGCGCACGCGCGATCGCCTGGCGGATCCACCACGTCGCGTAGGTGGAGAACTTGAAGCCCTTGCGGTAGTCGAACTTCTCGGCCGCGCGCACCAGGCCGAGCGTGCCCTCCTGGATGAGATCGAGGAAGGGCAGACCCTGGTTGCGGTAGTTCTTGGCGATCGAGACCACGAGGCGCAGGTTGGACTCGACCATCTTCTGCTTGGCGTCAAGATCGCCGCGCTCGATGCGCTTGGCGAGGTCCACCTCCTCCTGCGCGGTGAGCAGCCGAACCTTGCCGATGTCCTTGAGGAACAGCTGCAGCGAGTCGGTGGTCATGTCCGGCTTGAGGTCAAGCGTCGTCTTGGCCTTGCGCCGACCGCGCTTGTCGGGCGCCCGCTCCACCTCGGTCGCC
>JALYZY010000151.1 GCA_030948665.1 Actinomycetota bacterium
GTCATGTTGTAGCCCTTGGACAGCGAGAACACCTCGACGCCGACCTGCTTGGCCCCGGGCGTGGCCAGGAAGGACGGGGCCACATATCCGTCATAGGTGATCTCGCTGTAGGAGTTGTCGTGCACGACCAGCAAGTCGTGGCGCTGCGCGAACTCAACCGCCTGCGCGAAGAAGCCGTCCGGGACGGTGGCCCCGGTTGGATTGTTGGGGTAGTTGATGAACATCAGCCGGGCTCGCCGGAGAGCATCAGCCGGAATCGCTTCGAGGTCCGGAGCGAATCCGCGTTCGGGAAGCAGCGGCATCAGCACCGGCTCCGCTCCTGCGATCAAGGGGCCGCCGGTGTAGACCGGATAGCCCGGATCTGACGCCAGCGCCACATCGCCAGGATCGAGAAACGCGAGATTCAGATTGAAGATGCATTCCTTGCCGCCGATCGCCGGCATCACCTCGGAGACGGAGTCAAGCTCGACGCCGAAGCGGCGGGCGTAGAAGGCGCTGACGGCCTCGCGGAAGCTGGCCAGGCCACGATTGGTCGGATACGTGTGGGTGCTGGGATCGGCGATCGCCCGCTGTGCGGCCCGCACGATCGGTTCGTAGGTGGGGGTATCGGGATCCCCGATCCCCAGGCTGATGACGTCGATACCGGCTGCTCGCTTGGCTGAGATCTTCCGCTCGAGCTCGGCGAACAGGTAGGGCTTGATGCCGTCGAGGCGCTTACTCGGTCGCATCGAGCTCTCCGACGAACGCCTTGTCGAGCGATCCACTGAACACAGGCAGCGCCCAGCCGGTCAGGCCGATCTCGAGTCCTGCACCGACATCGACCTCGAGCTGACCGCCGTCGACGTCGACCGTGACCGGAGACTCCCCGCCTTGCAGCACGTGGGCAACGGCGGCGCCGCTCGCGCCCGTCCCGCTGGCGGATGTCTCGCCGGCGCCGCGCTCGAAGATGCGCGCCCGGATGCGGCTTGGTCCGAGCACCGCGTACCACGACACGTTGGTGCGATTCGGGAACAGCTCGTGGCGCTCGATCAGCGGACCGATCGCCCCCAGGTCGAGCATCCGCAGCTCCTGCTCGTCTGGGACGCAGATCGCGCATTGAGGATTACCCACCTGCACATGCTGAAAATGCCACGTTCGCCCGCCGACGGTCAACTCCCCCGTGCCGCTGCGAGACCCGGATGGGAAGTCTTCGCTGACCAGCCGAGCGGTTCCCATCCCGACCGTGCACTCACTCGCGGAAGTGATCCGCGGACGGATTGGCCCTGCGGCGGTCTCGATCGAGAACGTGTCGGCGTCAGTCCAGCCGCGCCTGCGCAGATAGAGCGCGGCCTCGCGTGCCCCGTTGCCCGATAGCTCCGCTTCGGAGCCGTCAGGGTTGAAGATCCGCAACTTCGCGATCGCGCTTTCATCTTCAGGCTCTGACAGCAGCAGGATCCCGTCAGACCCGACCCCGGTGTGTGGCGCACAGATCGCTCTGATGCGCCCCGGCGTGAGCGTGAACGGGACCTCTGAGGCGTCGACGATCACATAGTCGTTGCCGAGCGCCTGCCATTTCTCGAAGTTCACGCGGCGGCAGTGTACGGAGCCGAACGCGACAGGCGCCGCTGAGCGGTCTTGTACCGTCGCGCCATGACTTGGGTGCGGTCGATGATCGCGCGTGGGAAGGCGCCCGTGGCGGCGCTGATCGTCGTGTCGATCGTGTCGCTTGGCGCGAGAGCGGCGCTCCTCGACGATCCGTGCCGGTCTCCCTGTCGCGGGGCAGCCGACCACCTGCTGATCTTCGACGAGGACTACTACGTCAACGCGGCGAGGGTGATCGCCGGCGTCAGACCGCCCGCGAGCGTTCCGTACGCGCAGGCCCCGAGCGGTGATGACCCCAACGCAGAGCATCCGCAACTGGCAAAGCTGGTGATGGCCGGCTCGATTGAGCTGTTCGGAGACGGACCGTTCTCCTGGCGCCTGGGCAGCCTCGTGATGGGGTCGCTCGCGATCCTCGGCATGTTCGCGCTGGTCCTGGCAGCCGGAGGCGGACCGTGGGCGGCCGTGGGGGCTGCGGCCCTGATGGCCGCAGACAACCTGCTCCTGGTCCACGGCCGGATCGCGACACTCGATATCTATGCGGTAGCGGCGATGGTCTGGGGCGCGGCCTTGTACCTGCGCGGTCGTCCGCTGATCGCGGGCGCGGTGATCGGCGTGGGCGCGTGCTTCAAGCTGGTGGCGCCCTACGTGCTGGCGGTGCTGGTCCTCGCCGAGTTATTCGGGTGGGCCTCAACGCGGGAGCGGCCCGGCCACCGGCTGCTGCGGTTCTTGGAGTGCCTTGGGGTCGCGACGGGGGTGTTCATCGGCCTGCTCGCCGTGCTCGATGCGGTCGCTCCCCCGTACAACGATGCGGCGAAGCAGCTGATCACGGGTGGCGCGCTGCATCACCTATCGCACATGATCAGCTACGCCGCGCACCAGACCAGCCCGCATGGTCCCAAGGGAATCGCTTCATACCCATGGCAGTGGCTCGTCGACTCGGGGTGGATCACCTACCTGAGCATCGTTCCCTCGCACCCCTCCGCGGGGTTGACCAACATCCAGCCCGAGGTTCACTTCCTCGGCCTGATCAATCCGCCGATCCTCCTTGCGGGACTGATCGGCCTGGGCCTCGCTGCTTTCAGCGGACTCAAGCGGCGAATCGACCGGCCGGGTCCGCGCGCAGCGGCAGGCGTGGGAGCCTGGGGTTTCGGGCGGGTGAGGGCCGAGAAAGCGGACCACCGGGGTACTGCGGCTGCGCCGGTCAGTGTTCCGGTCCTGGCCGTGGCGTGGTTCCTCGGGACGTTCCTGCCTTTTCTGGCGCTCACCCTGATCTGGCAGCGAACTAGCTACCTGTACTACATGGTGATCGTCATGCCCGGGATCTACGTGGCGGCTGCGTTCCTGCTGGAACGGGTGCGGTGGAGGTGGCTGCTGGCGCTGTGGCTGGTCGCCATAGCGATCGGAGCAGGGCTGCTGTACCCATTCAATCCGTTCTACTGATCCATCGCCCCAGCACCTCAGCCGCGATCTCGGCTGATGAGCGCCTGGTGGCGTCAATCGTTTGCACGGCCGCGAGCTTGCGCATCCACGTCAGCTGGCGGCGGGCGTAGTTCCTGCTTCGGCGCTTCATCGCCTCGATGTCGCCAGCGAGCAGCTCATCGAACCCCAGCGCCTTTCGGGCCGTCACAGAGGCGCCGGCCGCGTGAGCCCGAATGACCTCGTCGCGGGCGCCGGCAGCGACCATCTGCTCGACGCGTGCGTCGATCCGGGCGTAGAGCTCGGCGCGGTCCATCGTCAGGCCGATGAGCAGCGTCGGGTGCCGGACGGCGTCGGTCCAAAGCTCTGACTCATTGCGGCGGGGCTCGAGCTCGCCCGCATCGAGCAGCTCGAGCGCACGGATGATCCGTTGGCGGTCGCCTGGATGCACCCCGGCAGCCGCCCACGGGGCGCGTGCCGCCAGGACCGCGTGAAGCCCCTCGGGACCGAGGCGCTCCAGCTCGGCAGTCCAGCGCTCACGGGCCCCCTGCAGTGGTGGGGGGCGCAGGCTCAGCTCGGTGAGCGCAGCGCGAAGGTACAGGCCGGTCCCCCCCACCACGATCGGTCGCCGCCCACCCGCAAGGAGCTCGTCGATCTCGGCATGCGCGAGCTCCGCATACTGGCCTGCGCTGGACACCGCATCCACCGGGAGAAACGAGATCAAGCGGTGCTCGAGGCGGACTCGCTGCTCTCGGCTGGGGACGCCCGTCAGCGTCTCGAGGCCTTCGTAGACCTGGAGGGCGTCGGCCGACACGGCCACTGGCCGCTCCCCACGCTCACGGAGGAGATCCGCGAGCTCGATCGCGACGTCGGTCTTCCCGACGCCCGTCGGCCCGAACAGGGCGAGCACGCTCGCGGCCTGCATGGCCGGAGTATCGCTCGGACGGCCGGCGTTCGCGGAGGGCTACACTGCCGCGCCGTGCCTCTCCTGGACGGCAAGGTGCTGATCACCGGAGCCTCCGGCGGGATCGGGCATGCTATTGCCCGGGCGTTCGCGGGCAGGGGCGCACGTCTGATCCTCACCGGGCGCCGGGCGAATGTACTCGAACCGCTAGCCCGGGAGGTGGGTGGCCGGGCGGTCGCCTGCGATCTGTCCCAGCGCGATGAGCTGGAGCGGCTCCTCGCCAGCGTCGGAGAGGTGGACGTCCTGGTGGCAAACGCCGCGAACCCCGGCACAGGGGCGCTCACGGAGCTCACACAGGAGCAGATCGACCGGATGCTCGAGGTGAACCTCCGCGCCCCGATCGCGCTGGCTCGTGGTCTCGCCCCCGCGATGATCGCGCGACGGCACGGGCACATGGTGTTCATCTCGTCGCTGTCGGGCAAGGCTGTCGCGCCCGCCAGCGCGATCTATTCGGCGGCGAAGTTCGGTCTGCGGGGGTTCGCGCTGGGTATCCGCGAGGATCTGCGTCCTCACGGCGTGGGAGTATCGGTGGTGCTTCCCGGATTCATCCGGGAGGCGGGCATGTTCGCCGAGTCCGGCGTCGTGCTGCCGCGCGGGGTGGGCACGAAGACCCCGGCCGAGGTTGCTGCCGGGGTGCTGCGCGCCGTTGAGCGCAACCGGGCTGAAGTCGAGGTGGCGCCGCTCGGGCTTCGCCTGGGCGCGAGCTTTGCGAGCGTTGCGCCCGAGCTGTCGGCCAGGATCAGCAGGCGGATGGGCTCCGAGAAGATCTCCTCCGATCTGGCGGCGGGTCAGAAGTCCAAGCGCTGACCGGCCCTAGCGCTCTCTTGCGTCTTGCGGGTGATAGCCGTGTCAGGCTCGGGTGACTTGCCTCCGTCCGTGCTCGGCTCGCTCACGATCTCGTGATCGCTCGTCACCCTAGCCAAGACGCCGATCACCTCGTCGGCGAGTCGTGCGCCTTCGCTCGCCCGCTCCGGAGTGGCCTGCACTCTCACAACAACGTCGTCTCCATCGATCTCCTCCAGGATGACTGTCGCCTTCGAGCGCTGAGGGGTCGAGATTTCGTGATCGAGGAGTGCCTGGACCTGGCTCGGCAGGATCCCAGCGTTCAGATGCACTCTCACGTCGACTGACTCAGGTTCCCTCAAAGGGATGACCACCGCGGCGAGCACCACGCTATTCGGGATCATGATGCTGTTCTCGCCGCTTGCCAGAGTCGTATACAGAAGGCCCAGCGAGCTGACGATCCCTTCGGTCTGCCCACCTACGGCGCCCGCCTTGAACTGGACCCGCTCACCGACGCGGAATGGACGTGCGCTCAATAGCACGGTCCCGGCGATCACGTTGCCCAGTGTCTGCTGAGCCGCGAGTCCGAACACGACGGCGGTAAATGCGCTCCCGGCAAGGAGCGTCTGAGGATGCGCCCCAGCGATGCGGAGGGCAATTAGGACGGCGACGGCCATGGTGGCCAGCCGGAACAGGAAGCCCACCGTGCCGGCGGTCGCCGGGTCCATCCGCTTGAAGAAAGTTGGAGCAGCAGCACGTCCAATGTCGCGCGCAGCGGCCCAACCACCGGCCAGGATCACTATGACCGTGGCCCAGCGCCACAGCTCCCGCAGCAGCACATGCTGGCTGGCGAGATGAGCGGGCTGGCTGACCAAATGACCGTGCACGCTGACCAAATGAGCCGGCACGTTTACGAGCCCAGGCAGAAGACGGTCTCGATAGTGGTAGAAGACGAGCACCCCGATCAGGAGTGGCGCGAGCACAACAGCCTGCCGTTGGGCCCGGCGAATCTCGCGCTGGCTCACGGTGACGGCGAGTCCGGCGTCTTCCCAGGCCTGACTGCGCGTCTCGAACATGCGCTCGAGATGTAGATCGGCTTGTTTCTTCAGGCGGTTTCGCGTCATCTCGTACTTCTACCTACCATCGCTTCGATGCTCGGGTTTCCCATTGTGCTACCTGCGCAGGCGCTTCAGAACAGGCTGGGCTGTACCGGCTCGCGTTTGGGCGGGGGTGACGGCTCCGGGGGTTTGGTCGTTCCACGCATACGTTCGCCCGGCGGAAGCTCGGGGCCTTTGACCAAGCGCGCAAGCCTCCGGCGCTCCTCGCTGGGCGCATATGCACCCCTACGGTAGAGGTCCTCGTACATCGGGATCAAATCCGGCCGGTGCTCGCGCAGCCATTCGAAGAACAGCCCGCGGACCTCGCCGCGGAGGTGCAGCGCGATTCCTGTCACGTACGCGGCCCCGGCTTCGCCGGCGAGCTCAAGGATCCGCGCGACCTGTTCGGGCGCGTCGTTGATTCCCGGCATCAGCGGCGCTACCAGGATCCCAGTCCGGATCCCCGCACGCGTCAGCTCGGCGACGGCCTCCATTCGCGCTCGAGGGTTGGGCGTGTGCGGCTCGGTCGCCCGCCACGCCTTTTCGTCGAGCGTCGGGATCGACAGCGCCGCTCCAAACTCGGTCCGCGCCGCGATCTCCTTCATCAGCTCCAGGTCCCGCAACAGCAGCGGTGACTTGGTCAGCACCGAGCAGGGATTGCCCGCGTCGCGCATCGCCTCCCAGATCCCCGGCATCAGCTTGTAGCGGCCCTCGACCCACTGGTAGGGGTCGGTATTCGTGCCCAACGCGACATGCTCGCCCTTCCACGACGGCCGCGCCAGCTCGGCGCGCAGGAGCTCCGGAGCGTTCACCTTCACCACGATCTCACGCTCGAAATCCCGCCCGGCATTGAAGTCGAGATACGTGTGGGTCGGCCGAGCAAAACAGAAAACGCACGAGTGCGTGCAGCCGCGAAACGGGTTGATCGTCCAGCGGAACGGCATCCGCGACGCCTTCGGTACTTGGTTCAGAATCGACTTCGCGCGGACTTCGTAGAACCTCGTCTGGATCCCGCCGGGCGCCTCGAAATGACGGACGATCGCATCGTCGCGATAGCCCGGCAGCTGGGCGGTTTCCTCCTTCTCCGCACTCAGATTGTCCCACCGCATAGAACATATGTTCGCACACGGCTCCGACGGAAAGGCCGGCCTGCTAACGACGACAGGCCGCCCAGGATTGCCTTGCAGCAGCTCGACTGGTGCATTGGCTACCTACATAGGATTCGCAAGAACAAGATCTCGACGCGCCTCGCGATGAACCGGTCGTACATCAAGCGGGAGCTGCTGCGCGAGGCGGAGCCCACCGTCGCCTTCAGAGGTTACGAACGAAACCTGAGACCAGGAGGCCGCTCAGCCCAGCGACAGAGCCTGGGCCACGAGCGGCGCCTCGCCCGTCAAGGTCTGGCTGGTCGCCCCGGAGATCAGCACCTCAGCCAGGTCTCCAGGTGAGCCCAGCCCATCGAAGTTGACAACCTTGTTGTGGCGCGAGCGGCCGCGCAGTCGGCTGGGGTCATTTCGCGAAGGTCCCTCAACGAGCACCTCCAGTCGCCGGCCGACAAACCGCTGCGCGCGCACGTGAGCGCGGCGCTGGATTACCTCGACAAGTCGCTCCATCCTCTCGACCTTCACGTCATGAGAGACCTGGTCTGACAGCGTCGCTGCCTCGGTGCCCCGGCGGGGCGAGTAGACGAACGTGAACGCGCCGTCGTAGCCGACCTCCTCGGCGACGGCGAGGGTCCGGCGGAAGTCGTCCTCGGTCTCGCCGGGGAACCCCACGATGATGTCCGTCGTGATCGCACAGTCGGGGACGTGCTCGCGAATCAGTGCGACGCGGTCCATGTAGCGCTCGCGCGTGTACGTGCGCCGCATCCGTTTGAGCACGGGGCTCGAGCCCGACTGGAGGGGCAGGTGGATGTGCTCGCACAGCGATGGCAGCTCGGCGTGAGCCTTAATCACGTCGATCCGCATGTCCTTCGGGTGGGGGCTGGTGTAACGGATCCGCCGGACTCCGTGGATCGCGTCCAGCTCGGTTAGCAGCTCGGCGAAAGTGCAGCGAAGCTCCCGCGGGAGATCCCTCCCGTACGAGTTGACGTTCTGTCCAAGGAGCGTCACCTCGCGGACGCCATCGGCTGCAAGTGCCTTGACCTCAGCGACCAGCTCCTCGGCGGGGCGGCTGACCTCTCTTCCTCGGGTCGAGGGCACGATGCAGTACGAGCACACCGAGTTGCATCCGACGCTGATCTGCACCCACGCCTGAAACTCGCGGGCCCGCTTGGCCGGCAGGTGCCCGGTGAACCCCTCGAACTCGAAGAATCCCTGAGCGCTCAGCGAGTCGCTGGTGAGGAACTCGGCCAGCTTGGGGACCTGCCCGGGACCGAACGCGACGTCGACGAACGGGAAGCGGGCGAATACTTCGTCCTTGACCGACTGTGCCCAGCAGCCCCCCACTCCGACCACGCGAGTCGGATCCCGCGTCTTCAGCCGCTTGGCCTCGCCGAGGTGCGCGAGGAAGCGGTTATCGGCGTTCTCCCGGATCGAGCATGTGTTGAACAGGATCAGATCGGCCCCGTCGCGATCAAGGGCTTCCGAATAGCCGATCGACTCGAGCATGCCCTTGATTCGCTCGGAGTCGTGCTCATTCATCTGACAGCCGAACGTCGTCAGGTGGTAGCGCTTCATCGCGCCCAAGGGTACCGTGGCCCGACGGGGCGTTGGACGGACGCGAGGGTGGGAAAACGAGGAACTCTAGGCGCGGCTACTCAGGCGGATCTGAAGGCGGGGAGGATCAGCTCGAGACGCGCCCCGTAGCCATTCTGGGACTGCCCCACTCGGACCTCGCCGGTGTGAGCCTCGGCGATCGCCCGCACGATCGCCAGGCCGAGGCCCGCGCCGTCCCCTGCGGACGCGTGCGATCGATCGACCCGGTGAAAGCGCTCGAACACTCGCTCTCGCTCGGCTGCGGGTATTCCCGGCCCGTCATCAACGATCGTGAAGCGGATCATGTCGGCGCCGAAGTGGGTGACCTCGAGCCGGACAAGCCCTGAGCCCTCGCGGGTGTGGTCGATCGCGTTGCGGCCGAGATTGCGAAGCGCCTGGGCGAGGCGATCCGGGTCCGCGTGAAGCGTTCCGTCGGGGAGCGGGCCGAGCTCGAAGCGCCGATCGGCGGTCAGGCTCAGGCCATCCCACAACTCGGTGACGAACGACGGCACATCGATCGGCTCAATCCGCAGGAAGTTCTGCTGCTCGGCTCTCGCCAGCACCAACACGTCGTCCACCAGACGGCTGAGGCGCGTTATCTCCGCCTGCACGAGGCGCTCCACGCGCTGGACCTCCTCACTCGACACATGCGGGTTGGAAGCGAGCACCTCCAGCTGTCCACGGATCACCGTCAGCGGCGTGCGAAGCTCGTGCGAGGCGTCGGCGATGAACTCCCGTTGGCTTTCGAAGGCCTGGGAGAGGCGGTCGAGCATGTGATTGAAGGCGTCGCCGAGGACCCTGACCTCACCCGCGCTCGAGCCTGGCACTTCCATCCGCGGCGCAAGGTCGCCGGCGTCTACACGCGTTGCGACGGACGCCATTCGCCGCAATGGCGCAGACACGTGCGCGCCGGCCAGATACGACGCGAGCAGCACGATGGCCAAGGCGATCGCCCCGGCCAGCAGGAATGCCCGGGCAATGCCGTGCTCCGCGCTCTCGACCAGGGCCAGCGGCTCGCCGGCACCGATCACGATCGTCGTTCTTCCCAGGTTGACCGTATGTTCGAGAACCCGCACGCTTCCGATGTCCGGAACACGCCGTGTGGAGAAGCCCTCGTGCGGGGTCAGCAGGCGCCGGCCCGCAGCATCCTCACGAGCCTGGTCGGCAGCGGATTCGCCCGGATCGACGAACTGGCTGCCAAATACCTCCGGATGGTTGCTGGCGATCGGAGCTCCCGGCGCGGCCGCGAACAGGATCGTGGAGGTGGCCGAATATGGTTGCGAGCGGATGTACCGTGCAGCTGCGGCGGAGATCTGGTAGGCCGAGCGCCCGCGAAACGCCGTCAGCGCCTGACCGAATTGCGCAGTGTCGCCGGTCAAATCCCGGTCGATCTGCCCGCGCAGCTGCGATCCGGTGTTGTTATAGACAACGGCGAACACCGCCGCGGCTGAGACGAGCATCACTCCCGCGACCCAGGCCGTGAGCCGCCACTGTAGGCCCGCGGGCCGGAGCCGTCTACTCCGCCGCATCGAGGCGGTAACCGATAGACCGCACAGTCACGATCGGGGCCTCCAACCGCTGCTCGGCGTCTCCTCCGTTGTCGGCATCGTCGGTCCGGTCGACCCGCCGGGCCCGGCGCCGGAGCTTGCGGCGCAGGTAGCCGATATAGACATCGACGACATTGGTCCCGGGATCGTGCTGGTACCCCCACACCGCGCGCAGGATCTGCTCGCGGGTGAGGACCTGGCCGCGGTTGCGCATCAGGTACACGAGGAGCTCGAACTCAGTTGTCGACACGCGCACCAGCTCCCCGGCGCGCCGGACCTCCCGGCTGATCAGATTGATCTCGATGTCTCCGGCGCTGAGCGTCGTCCTCGGGGTATGCCCGGCCACGCGCAGCTGGGCACGAATACGGGCTGCAAGCTCAGCGAGCGAAAACGGCTTCGTGAGGTAGTCGGCCGCTCCCGCATCAAGTCCTGCCACACGATGCTCAACCTCACCAAGGGCTGTGAGGACGATTACCGGCAGCGCCGGCTCAGTCTCGTGGAGCACCTCGAGCACCTCCCAGCCGCTGCGGCCGGGAAGCATCATGTCCAGTACGACCAGATCCATCTCCTCGCTGCGCGCCTTCGCGATGCCCGTTTCCCCGTCGAGGGCAGTCGCCACCTCGAACCCCTGAGCGCGCAGTCCCCGCTCGACGAAATCGACGATCCCGGGCTCGTCTTCGATTATCAGGATCCGGCTTGACAATCCGCAGCGATGATAAGCAGTCTGATGCCCCGATCTCGCCGGGGCAAGAGCTTTCTCACCAATGTCTGACGGAGACTTGACATAGGACAGGCAGACTCATATGGGATGGACAGTACGAAGCACTTCGCTCGACAGATGACGGCTACACGAGCGGTCGGGCCAGGGGTTTCACCGGCTTACGCTCACCGGAGGCGGGCCGGAGGGAAACGAGCAGCTCACCGCGAGCGTCAGCGTGGTGCTGCTGGTGGCGCTCGCCGTCCTCGGGGTGACGATCCTGCAAATCGGTCAGCTGATCCCCGTGCATCTGTTCGTGGGGATGCTGCTGCTCGGACCGGTCGCGCTGAAGCTGACCAGCACCGGCTACAGGTTCGTCCGGTACTACACCCGCAGCGTGGTCTACCGGGAGAAGGGCCCGCCGCAGGCGCTCCTCCGGGCAGTCGCGCCGGTCGTCGTAGCGACTGTGGTGGTGTTCGTGAGCGGCCTGGTGCTGCTGTTCGCCGGCCCGCAGGACAGGGGGCCATGGGTCTCGATCCACAAGGTGAGCTTCATCGTCTGGAGGGGTTCACGGCCCTGCATGTGCTCGGGCATCTTCGACGGCTGCCGGAGCAGCGGCGACCCACGAGGAACGAGCCGTGGAGCCTGTCGAGCGCATCGCCCGGCGGCGTGGGAAGGTCGCTCGCGCTCGCCGGGGCGCTGGCCGCCGGGCTGGTGCTAGCCGTCGTGTTTCTGCCGCAGTTCAGTGCGTGGAGCGCTCACGGCGCGTTCCCGCACCACCACCACTGATCGCCTGCGGATCAGCGGGCGTATTCCACCGAGCGCGACTCCCGGATCACCGTCACCTTGATCTGCCCCGGGTACTCGAGCTCCTTCTCGATCTCGCGGGCAATCTCGTAGGACAAGAGGGTTGCCGCATCATCGTCAATCGCCCCCGGAGCGACCATTACGCGGATCTCGCGGCCGGCCTGCATCGCGTAGACCTTGTCGACGCCCTCGTGACGGGTGGCGATCTGCTCTAGGTCCCGCAGCCGCTTGACGTACTGCTCGAGCGACTCCCCGCGGGCTCCCGGGCGTGCGCCCGACAGCGCATCGGCAGCCTGCACGATCACTGCCTCGACGGTCTGGGGCTCGACCTCGTTGTGATGGGCCTCCATAGCGTGGGCGACAGCCTCCGCCTCCCCGTACTTCCGGGCTAGCTCCCCACCCACCAGCGCGTGCGGGCCTTCGATCTCGTGGGTCACGGCTTTGCCGACGTCGTGCAGCAAGGCCGCCCGCCGGGCCGTCTTAGGGCTAGCGCCAAGCTCGTGGGCCATCATCGCGGCAAGCTGCGAGACCTCCACCGAGTGAGCGAGCACGTTCTGCCCGTAGCTGGTGCGGAACTTAAGTCTCCCGAGGACCTTGACCAGCTCCGGGTGCAGACCCTGCACACCGGCCTCCAGCGCGCTCTCCTCACCGAGCTCGACCATGTGGCTCTCGAGCTCGGACTTGGCCTGGTAGTAGGTCTCCTCGATCCGAGCGGGATGTATACGACCGTCTTGGAGCAGCTTCTCGAGCGTGAGCCGAGCGATCTCGCGGCGAACACCGTCGAAGCCTGAGAGCACGACCGCACCGGGGGTGTCGTCGATGATGAAGTCAACCCCGGTCAGATTCTCGAGCGCGCGGATGTTGCGGCCTTCCCGGCCGATGATCCGCCCCTTCATGTCGTCGGCGGACAGCTGCACGACCGACACGGTTGTCTCGGTGGCGTGCCCCGCGGCGAGACGCTGCATGCAGACCGACAGGATGTTGCGCACGCGGCGACTTGCCTCGCGCTTGGTTTCCTCCTCGATCTGGCGCACCTTGCGGGCCGCGTCGTGCCGAGCCTGCTCCTCGACCTCAGAGACCAGCAGCTGCTTTGCGCTGGCGACCGATAGACCCGAGACGCGCTCGAGCTCCCGGTGAAGGCCCTCATGCGCGTCCACGAGCCTGCCTCGCTCGCGCTCGAGATCAGCGTCCCGGCGCGTCAGCTCCGCCTCGCGGCGAGCCAGCTCGGCTTCGCGCTGGGCGAGCTCGGCCTCGCGCTGCGAGAGCTCGAGGTCGGCCGTGGGAGAGCTCTGCCCAGCCGGCCGATCGGCGATCACTCGCACCGTACGCACTCGGGCATAGATGATCGCTGCGACTACGATTGCTGCCGCAATCAGCGCTGTCGCAACAAGAATTACCATGGTCGTTCCTCTCCGTGGCGATCCGGGGAATGAGCCGGACCTTCTTCCTAGCTTCGGTTGTCGGGAGCGACCGAGCGGCCCGTTCGGGCTGCACGTAAGGATGCCGGCACAGGCGCACTGCGCCCTTTAGGAAGCGGCTATAAAGCTGTTCGTCGAGTGTTTTTGGGCGGGCCGGGTGGTCCGTAGGTGTTAGCCGTCAAGCGCTGAGTCCGGAATCCAAGATCTGACTATTTGCTGGGGTTTCGTGGCCCGCAGGCCATTCGTTCGCTGTCATGCATCGTAGTACCGAAGGGCTGGCTGCGCAAACCGTAGGTGCGCTAGCCCCGACTGTGGCGATCAGCTTGCCGCCTTGGCAGGCCAGCGGTGCCGGCGGGTCACGCCGTACTTGGTCCTCCCCGAGCAGTGCGCGGCGACCGTATTGAGCCACACCGACCCGGTGATCCGATGGCCGTGGATCGTGCCCATGACCCGCGCGGAGCCGCCGGTGGACTTGAACTTCTGGTCAAAGCTCGATCCGGTGATCGCGAAAGCGGAGAACCGCAAGGCGTGGAACCGGCGACTCCGATGGTGAGCGCAGTGAAGGTCGATCCAGAAGTTAAGGCCAGTCACCTTATGTGAGGCGATCGCAAATGAGATCGGCTGGTGCTGGGCGGTCTTTCCCGAGAACAGGACGCGTCCGGCGCCGTAGGCGCCGCCAGCCGTAACCAGCAGCGCAAGCACAGCCGCCAAGCCGATCATCGAGCGATGCGGTCGAGACATTTCGATCCTTAGGGTACGCCCTCATTTGAGAAGCGCGACTGGTGTTGCCGAGACTCCGGCCTTTTGGGAGCGCAAGGTCGTGTCGCCGGGACACCGGTCAGCCAGCTTCGCGCATGTACGACGCGACCGCCTCGAGCGCCAGCTCGCTGTCGAACCCTTTTCGGAGCAGCACCCCCAGCGCGCGTTCGCGTTCGCGAGCATCGGACGGTGGTGAGCGGAATCGCCGCTGGAGCAGCTCGAGCGCCCGGTCGGCCTCGGCGCCGGCCGGCTCCTCGCTGACGGCTTCGTCGATCAGCTCGCGCTCGATCCCCCGGGAGCGCAGTGCCCGCTCGATCCGCTCGCTTCCCCATTGCTCGAGCGTGCGCTTGTCCTGCGCGAACATCCGGGCAAAGCGCGCGTCGTCCACGTAGCCCTGGTCACGGAGGACCTCGAGCATCGCGTCGACGGTCGGCGAATCGAAGTCCCGGCTGGCCAGATGCGCCCGCAGCTCTGACTCGCTTCGCTCGCGACGGTTCAGGTAACGGTAAGCGGCAGCGAGCGCCCGGCTGGCCGCAGTCGCCATTCTCTGGGAACAGCCTCTCCCCCACGCCTACGCGGCTCGGCCCTCGGCGGTCGCGGCAGCAACAGGCTTCACCGCTTGCAGTTCCGGCTCCTCGCGTGATTCGATCGGCTTGACCAGATCGCGTCCCAGCCCCAGCACGGCATAGATCTTGCCTTCGATCTCCTTCGCCATGTCGAGATGCTCGTCCAGGAAGGCCTTTGCGTTGCCACGCCCCTGGCCGAGTCGCTCATCCCCGTAGGAGAAGAACGATCCGGACTTGGTGATGATGTTGTGCTCGATTCCGTAGTCGATCAGGCAACCAGAGGTCGAGATCCCTCTGCCGAACTCGATATCGAACTCGGCCTGCTTGAACGGGGCGGCGACCTTGTTCTTGACGACCTTCACCCGCACCCGGTTGCCGACCGCTTCGGTGCCGTCCTTGAGGGTCTCGATCCGCCGGATGTCGAGGCGCTGGGAGGAATAGAACTTCAGCGCCCGCCCTCCGGGCTGGGTCTCTGGAGATCCAAACATCACGCCGACCTTCTCGCGGATCTGGTTCGTGAACACGCACAGCGTCTGGGTGCGGTTTAGGTTGCCGGCGAGCTTGCGCATCGCCTGCGACATCATCCGCGCCTGCAAGCCAACGGTCTGGTCACCCATCTGGCCCTCGAGCTCGGCGCGGGGCGTGAGCGCAGCGACCGAGTCGATCGCGATCACGTCGACTGCTCCGGAGCGGATCAGCATGTCGACGATCTCCAGCGCCTGCTCGCCGTGGTCGGGCTGGGACACCAGCAGCTCGTCGATGTCGACGCCGATCTCCCGGGCATACAGCGGATCCATCGCATGCTCGGCATCGACGAACGCGCACACGCCGCCCAGCTTCTGTGCCTCGGCGAGGATGTGATAGACGAGTGTCGTCTTACCGGAGGACTCTGGCCCGAAGATCTCGATGATGCGGCCCCTCGGGACACCTCCGATCCCCAGGGCGATGTCGAGCGACAGGGCACCGGTGGGGATCGCGTCGACTGCCACGCGGGCCCCCGGATCACCCATCCGCATGATGGAGCCCTTGCCGAACTGGCGCTCGATCTGAGTGAGGGCGCCCTGGAGCGCGGCTAGCCGCTTGGCGTCGAGCTTCGCTGTCGCTCCCCCGTTGGCAGCGCCGTTGGCGCCGGACCCTCCGTGGGCGCCGGACTTCGCGCCGGGCCCTTCGTGGGTAGGACCGTTTGCGCCGGACCCTCCGTTGGCGCCGGTCTTCGCGCCGGCGTTCTCCTGCTCGCTCATCTCGGTTGCGCTCCTTGTCTCTTGCACGCTTTTGTCCGCACGGTAGGCGCAGCGGCGGACGGAACCGGCAGGCTAGGCCGCCGGCATGCAACGGAACAAGACGTCTTCGTAACGGGATTGAGACAAGTCTGTGACGATCCTGCGCAGGCTTCGTGTCCGGGGTTCCTAGGATGAGCCTATGTCAGCCCGCCCAACCGTGAGCACGGTGCCGCGTTCGCTTGTGTGGGCGACCGATATCGATGTTCTGCCTGTTGATCGCGTGGTGGAGCGTCGCGATCGCTACCTTGTCGTTCGGTCGCCGAGCAACCCGGCGCACTACTGGGGCAACCTGCTTCTGTTCGACGACCCCCCGGTCGCGGGGGACGGTTCGCGCTGGGAGCGATGCTTTGAGTTGGAGTTCCGCGATGAGCCGCGGGTGCAGCACCGCACGTTCGCCTGGGATTGCATAGACG
The DNA here is from genome assembly GCA_030948665.1 of Actinomycetota bacterium. Lineage (GTDB taxonomy): Bacteria > Actinomycetota > Thermoleophilia > Solirubrobacterales > Solirubrobacteraceae > Palsa-465. Next base: position 16,025 of record JALYZY010000151.1, read on the forward strand.
GGGAGCTCGGCTGCCCCGAGGAGGAGTTCGTCTCGCGGGGGTACGAGCTCGAGAAGACCGTCGGGCTAGTTGGGACTCCGGACAGCGTCCGCTCCCATCAGCGGGAGAATCGGGAGGTCACCGTGTGCGCGCTTGACCCCCTGCCGGCTGCCGATCGCGAGCTGTGGCATCAGGTGTTGGAGCGACAGGTCGCCACTCGCGGCGAGTCCTTCGAGGAGCAGAGCTACCGCGACTTCTCCCGCCGTCGCCTTGAGGACCTTCGGGCGCTGTTTCGGGCTGGGCGCGGGGCGTGGTTCGTCGCCGTCGATCCGGGCGGCCAGGAGGTTCAGGCAAGCTGCGGGGTCGTTGTCACCGGCACCCGTGGTCGATTCCAGGCCGTCGACACCGCTGAGGCGCACCGCCGAAAGGGGATCTGCTCGCGGCTTGTCGTAGAGGCCGCGCATCGCACCGCCGAGAAGCATGGAACCGAGCATTTCGTGATCGCGGCCGATCCTGATTACCACGCTCTGGGACTGTACGAATCACTCGGGTTCCGGCGCGCCGAGCGAGTCAGCGGTGTCTACCGCCGTCCGACCACCGCCTAGACCTCGCAATTGCTGCGGTCGGGCGCAGCGGTCAGCCAGGCGAGGCACGAGCCCCCTGACGTCACGAGGCGCGAGCCCGCGTGGCCCCCCGCGGCGCCTCGATCCCGACTTCGAGCGTCGCGTGATCGATCTTGACCCATATCGGGACAGGATCGATCACGGACGCGTGGGGTCAGATAGGAGCTGAACGCTAAGCCGCTCAGCGCGTGACCGGGAGCCCCGCGAGCGTCGACCCCGCCTGAGCTATCCGCCCAGCTCGACCGTCCCCAGCGGCTCGTAACGGGCGCCTCGAGCACCAAGTCGCGAGCGATAGAGAGTGATGCGCGAGGCGACGAATCCGACGTGCGGCGGCGCGGGTAGCTCCGGGTCCCGTGCGTGGGCGCCTGCGGACACGCGGGCGACGGTCACGTGGGCCAGAAACGGACGCTTCTCAGAGACGTACCATCCGCCCGCCGCGAGCGCTCGAGAGAGCCCCGCTTGGGTCACGGCAAGTTCGCCAAGAGGATCGTCCAGCCCCACTGCAAGAACCCGCGGGCGCCTGCGCGGAAGCCACAGCGCCGCTCCGACCTGCAGCTCAGCCGGGCGGCGGCCGGCGACCACTCGGCAGGCTTCGAGGATCTCGCCGAGCTGGGCGGCCGGCTGCCACCCAAGGAAGCAGAGCGTCGCGTGCAGATACTCCGGTGCGACCAGCCGCAGGCCGCCGACGCCCTCGACGGCAGTGCCGCCCCACTCCACGAGTGCCCCGCGCGGCGCGTCGGGAAGGTCGAGCGCCACGAATACCCGTGCGCGTTCGGCGGCCGGTCCCGACGGCGAGACATCGGGATCCTGAGAGCCGCTCAACCCCCGCCGGCAGCGGTGTGTCGGCCATGGGGATGCTCCGGTCGGATCAGGTGTGCTCGGAGCATGTGCATGGCCACGGTCGTCGAGCGATCGCGAATATCAGGACGTCCCCCAGGAAGGTGGGTGCTGGCCGTGACCTGCCTCCCATCCTGCGAGCTGACCGAGAAGCAGACCAGGCCGACGGGCTTATCCTCACTGCCGCCACCGGGGCCGGCGATTCCGGTGATGCCGATTCCGATCTCCGCCCCCACCCGGTCACGCGCCCCATTCGCGAGCGCCGCCGCAACCTCGACGGAGACGGCCCCGAAGCGCTCGATCAAGTGGCGGTCGACGCCCGCAAGTGACACCTTCGCCTCGTTCGAGTAGACGACCAGCCCGCCAAGAAGGTAGGCGGACGATCCTGCACGGTCGGTGAGCCGCGCAGCGAGCAGCCCGCCCGTGCAGGACTCGGCGACTGCCACGCTCCGTCCGGCAAGGAGGGTCGCCACCTGATCGTCAACCGTCGAGCCGTCGTCGGAATACAAGGTGCTGCCGTGACGTGCGCGGATGAACTCGACGAAAGCGCCGTAGGCGGTCTGCGCAGCCGGCTCGTAGCGTGTGGCCACCTCGATCTCCCCGCGGCGCAGGCACGTCGTGACCTCGAGCGGCTCGAGGTCGAGACCGGCGGACTGGGCGGCGCGCAGCGTGTTGGCGATCTCCGATTCGGGGATCCCGAACAGCCTCAGGAACTCGGTGCGGTACTCGGTCGCTGACGCGATCGACGCTTGGAAAGCATCGGTCGCCCGGGCCTTGTCCCACATGGCATGAAGCTCTCGCGGCGGCCCCGGGAGGACGACCACCGTAGGGCCGGCGCCGGCGCCCGGGGGGACCACGAGCCCGGGGGCTGTGCCAACCGGATCGAGTACGGTCGCACCGCAGGGGATCACCGCCTGCTTTCGGTTCGATGCCCTGATCGCGTCCGGATCGAGATCAGGCCAGTGGCTCATCATCGGCCGGAGGATCTCGGCGATTCTCTGCTCGAGGGCCTCGTCGAGGACCATCTCCCGGCCGGCGAACCGTCCCACGACCTCGGCGGTGAGATCGTCCGCGGTGGGGCCGAGTCCGCCGCTGGTGAGTATCAGCGCCATCCCCTCTCGAGCCATGTAGTCGAGGGCCGCGCTGAGATCGGAAGGCCGATCGCCGACGATCTCGATCATCGCCGGGTCAACCCCGATCTCGCGCAGGCGCTCTGAGAGCCATGGCCCGTTACGGTCGGAGATGATTCCCGAGAGCACCTCGGTGCCGGTGATCAGTACTCCAGCCCGCGGCTTTCCCCTCACAGGCATCGAGGCTGCTTGGAGGGAGCGAGCGGTGCGGTACGCCCTGGCTCCAGGAGATAACCGATCGAGCTCGCCGATCCCCCGACAGCAACCGGTTTGCCGTTGACTTTCATCTGCACTGAGTTGTTCCCCAGCGTCAGGAGCAGCTTGCGGCCGGTTTCGGTGGGGATTGTCTGGCCGGCGTTGAAGATCCGTCCCGGGATCAGCCGCGCCCCCTTGCCGTTGACCAGGCAGACGTATACCGCTCCCGTGGGGACGAGCTGCAAGGACACCGACTTCGGTTTCCGCACTACCGGGGCAGACGCGTGGCGATGGCGGACGTGATGGACCTTCCGGCGCACCTTGGCTTGGGTCGTAGAGGTCGTGCTCGGCTTGTTGTTCCCCATGCTCCCGATGACGAACAGGGCGACGACGACCGCCACTAGCACGAGCCCGATCAACATCCAAGGCGCAAGCAGCGGGCCGCGCGGCGTCCGATCCCGATCACGGCTTCGCGAGGAGATCGGCCGCACCTCGTGATCACTGGGCCGCTCGTATCTCTGTTTGAATTCATCGATCAGCATCCGGCTGTCGAGCCCGAGATAGTCGCCGTAGGTCCGCAGGAAGCTCCGCGCGTAGATCGGTCCCGGGAGCAGGTCCCACTCCTCGTTCTCGATTGCGCGCAGGTACTTGGCGCGGATCTTCGTGCTGGCCTCGACCTCACTGATGTCGATCCGCGCTCGCATGCGCGCCTCGCGCAGAGTGGTACCGATGTCCGCCATCAGCTGAGAAGGCTACGTGGTATGAGCAGCGCAGATTGACAATGAATCCGCGCTTGCGCGGTGTTGGCTTCGGCGACAGTGACAGGGTGTTCGGAGTCGCGTCGGCGGCCTCGGTAAGGAGCTCCTAACCCGCGCGGGCGCTTACACACCCGGGAGGGTGATACGCCTCAGTCCGCCGCCGGCAATAGTCGCCCAGATCACCCCGGGGTGCACTACGAGGACCTGTCGAGACCGCGCTCGATCCGGATCTGTCGAATCCCGAAGTGTCGATTGATTCTGAGCACTCGCGCGCCGCGCAGGTCGGCCACGAGCAAGGCCCCGTCGGCGTCGAGGACTTGAAAGGGGCGTCGGGCAGACGCAGCTTGAACTTGGGGAAGCCGGTGCGCTGGTCGACCGCGCTCAGGCTCACTGCCGATGTGAGCATCAGATTGTGTGTGGGTCAACGGGAGAGGTGCGCATGGCATATCCGCCCAGGACCCACCCTGTCTCGATCATGTGCGCCGGTGCGGTCGACCCTCAGTCACTGCAACAACTACGCCGACCGTCCAGCTACAGGTCCTACGAATCTCGCGCCATGTCTGAAGGTGCCGCCTGCGACGAGCGGTGCTAGGCTCCGAAGCCGCATGTTGCTTCGACGGTGACACCACAGCCGCTCTAGCCGAGCTCCGCCTCGGTCGATGAGCCTTGGCCACACCGTCCCTGTAGGAGCAATCATGCACGCAGTTGAAGTAAAGGATCTCGAGAAGTCTTTTCAGGGCCGCCGCGGGCGGCGCGGTCGCCCGGTGTCCGCGCTCTCGGACGTGTCGTTCTCGATCGCTCCCGGAGAGTGCCTGGCGGTGCTGGGCCAGAACGGGTCGGGCAAGTCGACTCTCGTCCGGATCCTCTCCACCTTGGTCCTCCCCGACGCAGGATCAGCGAGCGTCTTCGGCTACGACGTCGAGCGCGAGGCCCAGGCCGTGCGGAGCCTAGTCAACCGTGTCTCGGTGGAGGCCTCGTTCTTCAAGCGCATGTCTGCGGTCGAGAACCTCTCGTACGCGGCGCGTTTCTACGGCCTGACGCCGGCCGTGACGCGCACACGCATCCCCGAGATCTTGGAGCGCATCGGGTTTCCCGTCCCGCGCTCCTCGGAGCCAATGCAAGACCTCTCTCGCGGCATGCAGCAGAAGGTCGCGCTGGCGCGAGCGTTGCTCACCTCCCCCGTGCTATTGCTGCTCGACGAGCCAACCACCGGCCTCGATCCCCGCTCCAAGCGAGAGGTGCAAGCAGTCATCCGCGAGCTCCTGGCCGCACACGACACGACGATCCTGCTGTGTACACATGACCTGGACGAGGCGCAGGCGCTCGCGAAGCGAGTCGGAATCTTGCATGCCGGGCGACTGCTCGCCCTCGCCCCGCCCCAGGAGATCCTCGAACGCTACGGCGTCACCACGCTGGAGGAAGCGTTCTTCTCTGCGACGGGAAGCGCCATCGACGAGGAACACGAGGAGGTCACGGCGTGACCCCCGAACGCAAGGACTCACTCTCCGCGATGGCGGAGGGCAGCGGCGTTCCGATCGCTCTCGGGGCACGGAGCGGCATGCGGCGCCAGTTGATCGGAATGGCCGGAATCGTCGAGCGCAACAGCTACCTGATCATGCGCTACGGATGGTGGGAGCTCGCGTTCTTCGTCTGGACGGTCGCCAACACGCTGACGATCACATTCATCGCCAAAGGGGTGAAGGCCACTGGCGGCCACCTGAACGTCGAGCGGACCACGACGACGCTCCTGATCGGTGCCGTGATCTGGTCATACCTGGGGATCATCTTCGAGATCCTCACCGAGACCGTGGCCTGGGAGCGTTGGGAGGGGACGATCGAATACACGTTCATGGCCCCGCTCGCCCGGGCGGTTCACCTTGGCGGCATGGGTCTGTTCGCGGTGCTGTATGGCCTGGTGCGGACAGCGCTGGTGTTCGCCGTGGTCTCGCTGTTCTTCGGCCTGCACTTCTCGCATGCTGACTTCCTCACCGCCTTCGTGCTACTGGCAGTTGCCTCATTCTCGTTCGTGGGCGTGGGGATGGTGACCGCCGTCCTGCCCCTGATATCCCCGGAGAAAGGTGCCCAGTTCGGGTTTGTGGCCCAAGGGCTGCTGCTTGTCCTCTCGGGCGTCTACTACCCGGTGTCCGTGATGCCGCACTGGATGCAGTGGCTCTCGACGATCTCGCCCGCCACTTATGCGCTCCGCGGGATCCGCGCGGCGATCATCAACGGCGCCGGCCTGGGCAGCCGGTGGGGTGACCTGTGGCCGCTGCTGGTGCTCGCCCTCGTCACCATCCCGCTTGGGCTCCTGGTCTTCCGAACCGGGGAGCGCTACGCGAAGCGCCACGGGAAGCTGAAGCGGTCGGGTTAGACGTCGTCGCGCTCGCGCGAGCTCGAGCCATGCGAACGACTACTGACGGCTTCCGCCTCAGCCAGGTGCGAGAGGATCCGTGGCAGGTCGGCCTCGCTAACCAGAACCTGGCGTGGCTTCGACCCCTCGTACCCCGAGATGATCCCGCGGCGTTCGAGCATGTCGATCAGCCTTCCAGCACGCGTGTATCCCAGCCGGAGGCGACGCTGGAGCATCGACGTCGAGGCGGTACCCATCTGCGCCACAAGCGAGATCGCTTCCTCGAGCAGTGGGTCCTCATCGGGGTTGAAAGCGTCATCGCCGGACCCGTCATCGGCCGCGCCCGGCACCTCTTCCAGCAGCTCTTCGTGGAACTCTGGCTCGCCCTGCCGCCGCCAGCCATCGGTCAGCTCGGCGATCTGGGCCTCGTCGATCAACGCGCCCTGGATCCGCTGGAGCTTGCTCGAGCCGACCGGCGAGAACAGCATGTCCCCCTGACCGAGGAGCGACTCGGCGCCGTTCTGATCGAGGATCACACGCGAGTCGACCTGGCTGGAGACAGCGAATGCGATCCGCGACGGAACGTTGGCCTTGATCAGCCCGGTGATCACGTCGACCCGGGGTGACTGAGTCGCGAGCACCATGTGGATGCCCGCCGCGCGTGCCTTCTGGGCCAACCGGATGATCGAGTCCTCGACATCGGCGGGGGCAACGATCATCAGGTCGGCGAGCTCGTCGATCACGCACAGGATGTACGGCAGTGGTGGCTCGCCCCGCTCGACCCGAGACCGGTTGAGCTCGGGCAGATTACGTGTGCGCGCCATCAGCATCGTGGCGTAGCGCTGCTCCATCTCCTTGACCAGGTTCTGCAGCGCGTTGGCAGCCATCCGCGGGCTGGTGATCACTGGGGTCAGAAGATGTGGGATTCCCTCGTAGTGGTTGAGCTCGACCTGCTTAGGGTCGACCAGCACGAAGCGGACATCGTGCGGGCTGGCGAGAAACAGGATGCTCGAGAGCATCGCATTGATGCATGCCGACTTGCCTGCGCCGGTCGTCCCCGCGACGAGCAGGTGCGGCATCTTCGCGAGGTCGGCGCCGATCGCCCGCCCCGCGATGTCCTTGCCAAGCCAGACGGTGAGCGGCGACCAGTCGGCAGGAGGTTCCTGAAAGACGTCTCCGAGGTGCACGATCCGTCGCCGTGCATTCGGCACCTCGACGCCGACCGCTTGTTTGCCAGGGATCGGGGCGAGAATGCGGATGTCGGTTGCCGCCAGCGCGTAGGCAAGGTCATCCTTCAGCTGGGCGACCTTCGAGACCTTGGTTCCGGGCGCGAGCCGCAGCTCGTATCGGGTGATGTGAGGCCCGGTGACGCGGCCGATCACCTTCGCGTCGATCCCGAAGTGTCCAAGCGCCTCGATCAGCGTCGCCGCAACCTGCTCCTGCCCGGCGGTGTCCGGCTTCGCCGCTTCGCCCGTGGAGCGGACCAGGATCCGCGCCGACGGGACCCGCCAGTGGAACGCAGGGTCCTCGGTGACCGATGCCCGGAAGCGGCCCTGGGGGGTGAGATCGGCGGCAGTGACGCTCGCCACCACCGCGCTGTCCAGCGGCTCGACTTCGAGCAGCTCAGCGTCGTCGTCGGGGCCAGCCGCCTCGTTCGGCGGAGCCTCCACGTGGGTGGCACGGACTACCAGCTCCGCGGTATCCGGCTCCGGGGGAAGGATCGACTCCGACGGAGAGCTCAACGCTGCCGCGGTGCGCCCCGCCACCGTCGCAGGGCGCTGCACACCCGCCTTCAGCTCCTCGGTTGAGCGCTTCAGGGCCCGGCTGGTGGTGGCGACACTGGATCCCGTGGCTCTCGCCATTCCGGCGATCGTCGCCCCTGTCAGGAGAATCAGCCCTGCCAGCACCAGGAACACGGCGAAGATGTGCGCACCGAGCGTCGAGAGCAGATGCGAGGTCACCCACAGCTCGGCCTGCCCGAGGATTCCGCCTCGGCGTTCCACTGCCGCAGCCCTCCAGAAACCACGATGGACTGCACCCGGACCGATGCCGAGCGTACCCGCCGCGAGCGCCAGCGTCATTCCGGCGAGCAGACAAGCTGCGCCCGCCCGGATAGGGCGCCCCGGTGGGCGAAGCTCCCGGGCCAGCACGAGCGCTCCGCCCGCGACAAGCGCCACCGGGATTGCGTAGCCGAGAGCGCCGAACAGGAACCGCGCTCCCTCGATGATGCGATCCCCGAGAGCGCCACCCGACCAGTGCAGGTAGGCGATCCCGGCGAGAAAGATCCCTACGGCAATCAGCGCCAACGCGATGATGTCGACGTGATGGGGCTCGAGTGCCGGCCGCGGCACCCGCAGACGAGGCCGGCCAGCGAGAAGTGACCGCCGGGCGCGTCGCGCCGGTCGCTTGCGTCTCTTGCGGGCAGCCATGTACAAGGGGGTGGCTTCGACACCTGCCGTCCGGCTCCTTCCGAAGGCCGTCGCGCGAGGCTCATTCGAACCATGCCCGGACCCCTACCATCTGAGGTCGTCATGGCCAATTACGAGCGGGCTCCGCGGGTGCTGGTCGTCGAGGACGACGACGCGATCGCGCAGGTGCTGCAGCGCTCGCTGCGGATGGCCGGCTACGAGGTCAAGCTCGCCGGAGACGGAGTCACGGCGCTCGATGAGGCACACGCCTTCCTACCTGATCTGGTGATCCTGGACCTCGGCCTGCCGCAGCTCGACGGGATAGACGTCGCCAGGACCCTCCGCAAAACCGACGACGTGCCGATCCTCATACTGACCGCTCGCGATGCCGTCGAGTCGCGGGTCGAGGGGCTCGACTCGGGCGCCGACGACTATCTCGTCAAGCCGTTCGAGCGCCAGGAGTTGCTGGCGAGGATGCGGGCACTGCTGCGACGCCGCCCGCCGCGCGGGCAGGCGACGATCACGGTGGGCGACCTGGATCTCAACCCCGATACGCACGAGGTGACCCGAGGCGGTCGGCGGATCGAGCTCACCCAGCGCGAGTTCGAGCTGTTGGAGTATCTGATGCGCAACGAGCGAATCGTTGTCTCCCGCCAGCGCCTTCTCGACGAGGTCTGGGGCTATGACCCGTTCTCGATGACCAATACGATCGAAGTGTTCGTCTCTAACCTCCGGAGGAAGCTCGAGGCCGATGGCGAGGCTCGGCTCTTACACACGATCCGCGGCGCGGGCTACGTTCTTCGCGTATAGGGCGATTCCGTTCCGCTGGCGGCTGGCGGGCGGATCGGCGGTGCTGACGTTCATCATCCTGGCTGCGTTCGCGGTGATTGTCGGCACGCTCACCAACAGGCAGATCCGTCGGCAGTTCAACAACGACGTCAGCTTCACGTTCGATCAGATCCGCAAGGACATCGACCGCAACGGCCTGCACTTCGTCAAAGGCAACCTGGTCAACTGCAGCCGAACGGTCAATCTGCCCGGCGTCGCCCAAGCCGAGCAAGGCGGCCTGGTCCGCATCTTCCAGGCCGCCACTTTGGAGTGCAAGCCTCCGGTCGCCAGGGGAAAGAATGCGGCGCCTTCCGCTTCTACGTCGCTGTTCAGCTCTGCGCCCGACCAGACCTCCGGCAGCTTCACACGGTCCGGCTACGAAGTGCTGGTGCGGCAGTTCACCGTCCCGCCCGCCAACAGCGGAATCCTCACCCTGCTCTATGCGCGCCCGCTGTCGGCCGTGAACCACACCGTGGCCCGCGTGCAGTTCTTCCTGGCACTCGGAGTGATCGGCGGGACGATCCTCGCGCTCCTGGCGGGGCTGGCGACAGCGCACCGGGCCATCCGCCCGATTCGCGAGCTGACCGACGCCGCGCGGGAAATCGAGCGGACGCGTGATCCGAGCAGGCACGTGCCCCGCCCCCGGGCAGATGATGAGATCGCAGAGCTCGCGCGCACTCTCGAGGGAATGCTCGGTGCCCTGGACAGCGCACGATCTGACACTGAGCAGATGCTCCACCGCCAGCGCGAGTTCGTCGCCGACGCCTCGCACGAGCTCCGGACGCCGCTCACGAGCGTGTTAGCAAACCTCGAGCTGCTGGCCGATGAGCTAGAGGGCGAGCAGGCGGAGACGGCACAGGCGGCGCTCCGCTCGACCAAGCGGATGCGGCGGCTGGTCGGGGACCTCCTCCTCCTAGCGCGCGCCGACGCGAAGCGCGCGCAACCCGAGCGGCCGACGGATCTCGGCGAGGTCCTGACGGAGGCTGCGTCGGAGCTAGGCCCAATGGCGGCGGAGCATCAGCTGTCTCTCGACCCCCAGTCGGTGGTGGTTCCGGGGGTGCGCGACGACCTTCACCGCCTGGCGCTGAACTTGATCGAGAACAGCCTGCGCCACACCCCGCCCGGGACACAGATCCGCGCGAGCACTCTCGGGAGCGACGGCTACGCGGTGCTCAGCGTCGAGGATGACGGCCCCGGGATCCCTCCGGAGATCAGGCACCGGGTGTTCGAGCGCTTCGTGCGCAGTGGACACGGATCGGGGCTGGGCCTCGCGATCGTCCGGGCGGTGGCCGAGTCACACGGCGGGACGGTGGAGCTGCTCAAGCCGAAGTCCGGCCCGGGGACCCGCCTGGTGATCACGCTTCCTCGCGAGCGCCACGCGGCTGGTCAAGCCGCCGGAGTAGCCGCGCATCAGACCTCCACCACCACCGGCAGCACCATCGGCCGGCGGCGCAGCCGATCGTAGACAAACGCAGCCACGGAATCGTGCAGCTCCTGCTGGAGCAGATCGATCTCGCGCACCCCGTCGCGGGCCGCGCTCGAGAGCGAGCGCTCGACCTCCTGGCGGATGTCCTGCACCAGCTCCCCGGCCTGCTCGATGAACGGCACCCCCCGGAAGATCACCTCGGGTGGCACGACCGATTCACCGGTCTGCTCTGACACGGTGGCGACGACGATGAAGATCCCGTCGGCGGAGAGCATCCTGCGATCGCGCAACGCGACGTCGGCAGGATCGCCGATGTCGACTCCGTCGACGAAGATCATCCCCGACTGTTCGGGCTCTCCGAACCGCGCGCCCCGGGAGTCGATCTCGAGCGGAAGCCCGTTCTCGCCCTGGAACACGTCGTCTGGATCGACGCCGACCGCGGCGGCGAGCTCGGAGTGAAGGTGGATGCGCTTATGGTCGCCGTGGATCGGCAGCACGTAGCGCGGCCGGACCAGGTTCAGCATCAGCTTCAGCTCCTCGGTATATCCGTGGCCCGAGGCATGGATCGGCGCTTCTCGCGGGGTGATCACGTCACAGCCGATGTGGTACAGGCGATCAATCGTCTCTCCCACTGCACGCTCGTTGCCCGGAATCGGTGTGGCCGAGAACACGACCGTGTCGCCACGGTGGAGCTTGATCGTCCGGTGGTCGTTATGGGCCATCCGGCGAAGCGCCGACAGCGGCTCCCCCTGCGATCCGGTCGAGAGCACCACGATCTTCTCGTCGGGCCAATCCTCGACCTCCGAGGGCTGGACCAGGATCCCCTCGGGGAGCTCGACGTGACCGAGCGAGCGGCCGATGTTCACGTTCTTTCGCATCGAGCGCCCGACTAGCGAAACCTTGCGTCCGAGCGCCGCCGCCGCATCGATCACCTGCTGGACCCGATGGATGTTCGAGGCGAAGCTGGTCACGACGATCCGCCCAGGGGCTCGGGAGAAGACTTCCTGCAGGTGCGGGCCGACCCCGCGCTCGGACGGAGAGAAGCCAGGTCTGTCGGCGTTGGTCGAGTCACCGCAGAGCAGCAGCACTCCCTCTCGGCCCAGCTCGGCGAGACGCGAAACATCCGCTGGGATGCCGTCGACCGGCGTGTTGTCGAACTTGTAGTCGCCTGTCACGAGCACGGTTCCCAGCTCGGTTGTGATCGCGACGGCGACTGAATCGGGGATCGAGTGCGTCATGTGCACCAGCTCGAGCGTGAACGGCCCGAGCGTCAGCTTCTCGCCGGGGCGCAGGTCCTCCATCGGGACGTCTCGCAGGTGGTGCTCGTCGAGCTTCGAGCGCGCCATCGCGACGGTCAGCCTGCCGCCATAGACAGCGGGCCATGGGTCGATTTCGCGCAGCACCCACGGCAGGGCGCCCACGTGATCTTCGTGACCATGGGTCAAGACGATGGCTTCGATGTCCTCCGCGCGTTCGCGCAGATAGCTGAAGTCGGGGAGCACGAGGTCGATCCCGAGCATGTCTGTGGCGGGAAAGCGCAGGCCCACATCGACGACCACGATCCGTCCTTCGTACTCGACGACGGTCAGGTTCTTGCCAATCTCGCCGAGCCCGCCGAGTGGCAGGACACGGAGCGTGCCGCTCACAAGCGAGCGTGCATGTGGTCCAGCAGACCGTGGCGTTCGAGCATCGCCTCGAGCACTGCCAGCTCGCGCTCGTCAGGCTCGACGTACGGCAACCGCGGAGCGCCGACGCCCAGCCCGAGCAGGTTCAGGGAGGCCTTGACGCTGCAGGCCAGCGGCACGACGCACATGTCCCGGTAGACATCCTTCAGGCTCTCTTGGATCTCGCGGCGCCGTGCGGGCTCGTCGACCATCTCACGCATCTGCTCGCCGAACAGGTGACTGGCCACGAGGATCCCTCCCGGCTCGCCGAGATCGAGCACGTCGGCCAGGAGGTCATCGTTGCCGGCATAGATCTCGAGCCCATCGATCTTGGCCAGGTTGGCGGCGTTCGCCTGCTTGACGCCGGCGATGTTCTCGAGCTGCGCGAGCTCGGCCAGCAGATCGTTGGGGAGGTCAAGCGCGCTCCGCTGCGGGATGTTATAGAGGACGATCGGAAGGTCGGTGGCGCGGTTGATCTCCTCGTAGTGGCGGACTATCCCGCGGCGGCTGGGGCGGTTGTAGTACGGAGTGACCGAGAGCAGCGCGTCGGGTCGAAGCTCGGTGGCGCGCTCGGTCAGAGCGACCGCATGACGAGTGTCGTTAGAGCCGACCGAGGCCACGATCGTGCCACGTCCCCGCATCTCGGTGACAGCGAGGCCGATCATCCGCAGGCGCTCCTCATCGGAGAGCATCGATCCCTCGCCGGTGGTGCCGCAGATCACTAATCCGTCCGACCCGTGGTCGACGAGATGGTGCATGAGCCTCCCGCTGGCCTCCTCGTCGAGCCGTCCTTGTGCGTCGAACGGGGTGACCATCGCGGTCAGGATGGCGCCGAGGCCCGGTGACATCGCGGGGATTATCGCAGGGGTGGTGGCGAGACGACCGCCGGCGAGCTCACCGAAGGCTAAAGGAGGTGCTCGAGCCCGACCACGGGTGATCGCGGCAGTCCGCCAACCCGCCTGATCGCCAGCAGGACGCCGGGCATGAACGACTCGCGGTCGGTGGAGTCGTGGCGGATCGTGAGCGTCTGTCCGACCTCGCCAAGGATCACCTCCTGGTGGGCCACGAGCCCCGGGAGCCTGACGGAGTGGATAGGCACCTCGTAGGCGTTGCCGGTGGCCTCCGAAATCAGCGCGGCCGTCCGCGCGGCCGTTCCGCTCGGCCTATCGACCTTGCGGTCGTGGTGCAGCTCGATGATCTCGGCTCGTGCCATGTGCCTCGCCGCCTCGGCGGCGAACCGCATCATCAGCACGGCCCCGATCGCGAAGTTCGGCGCCACGAACACGTTGGCAGCACTCTCGCTCAGATCCTCCAGCTGCGATGCATCGAATCCGGTGGTCCCGATCACCACGTGCACGCCGGCTGCAACCGCTTGCCGCGCGTTCGCCAGCGCGCTGTCCGGGACGGTGAAGTCGACCAGGACCTCAGCGTCGCGCAAAGCATCCGCGAGCTCACTCCCAAGGGCCGGGTCGGCCCGGCCGGTGAGCTCCATGTCGGTCTGCCCCTCGACTGTCCGGCAGACGGTCAGGCCCATCCGCCCCGCCGCTCCCGCGACAGCGATTCGGATCACCCGGCGGGCTCCAGCGAAGGCTCGAGCGCGGCGAGCGCCTGCTCGAAGCTCGACTCGTCCGGGCCGATTCCGGCCGCGCACAGCGTCTCTGGCTGCCACAGCTCCTCGACTAGCTCGCTCAGATCGTCGATCGACACGGCATCGATCCGTGCGATCGCTTCATCGAGGCTCAGCAGCGGAGCGCCGGCCAGGAGCTCTGACCCCAGCCTCGTCATCCGTGCGCCAGTCGATTCGAGCGCGAGCACAACGCGTCCTTTCAGGTTCTCCTTGGCGCGCGTCAGCTCCTCTTTGCTCGCGGGCGTTTTTCGCAGCCGTGCGAGCTCGGCGCCGGCGACAGCAAGCGCCTCACCGAGGTTCTCGGGCCTAGTGCCCAGATACAAGCCAACCTGGCCGCTGTCCTGATAGGCGCTCGCAAACGAGTACACGGCATAGGCAAGCCCTCGCCGCTCTCGGACCTCCTGGAACAGCCTCGAGGAGGAGGTGCCGCCGAAAATCGCGTCGAGCACCCTGAGCGCGAAACGGCGCTCATCGTGACGGGAGAGTCCGGTGCCACCGAGGCACACGTGGTACTGCTCGGTGTCCTTGCGCTCGAAGCGCCGTGTGGCGGCGAGCCCCGACGGAGCGCTCGGCGCGTCCGGAGCGCTCCCGAGCGGCACGCCGTCTGACAGCCGCTCCCGGGCCAGCGCCACAAGCTCGTCGTGATCGACAGCCCCCGCGGCGGCGATCACCACGTTATCGGCCGTATACCGCGAGCGGTGAAACCGGGCGATGTCGGCGATCGGGGTGTCAGCGATCACCTCAGCCCGGCCGATGATCGCCCGGCCCAGCGGATGATCGCCGAATACCGCCTCGCCGAGGACATCGAACACCTTCTCCTGAGGGTCGTCCTCGTACATGGCGATCTCCTCGATGATCACCGCGCGTTCGGAGTCGACGTCGCGCAGCGCCGGGCGGAACACCATGTCGGCCATCACGTCGAACGCGTCCTCGAGGTGCTGGTCGATCACGCGGGCGTAGACCGAGGTGGTCTCCTTGCCGGTGCCGGCGTTGAGCTCGGCTCCCATGCCATCGAATATCTGATCGATCTCGAGCGAGCCGTACTTCGCGGAGCCTTTGAACAGCAGATGCTCCAGCATGTGCGAGAGGCCCGCCTGCTCTTCGGCCTCGGCTCGCGATCCCGTCCCGATCCAGAATCCGATCGACACGGACCGGACGGAGGGCATTGCCTCCGTCACGATCCGCACCCCCGAATCGAGGGTGGTCAGCCGATGCTCGAGCGCCACCTGTTCAGAAGCGAGGGCGATCGGGATCGCGGTCGCGCACGCGCCCGCTATCACGTCCACCTTCGCGCCCGGCGTCTCGGCCGCCGCGGTCCCGCGGGCGCCCCCGGTCACGACCGTCGCGGCCGTCTCGGCCACCGCGATCACCGCGGTCGCGCCTGGGGCCGGGGTCGCCACTGCCCACTGCAGCCAGCTCCTCGGGGGTCTTCCCGGCGATTTCGGGATCGTCGGCAAGCCTCAAGCCGATGCGACCGCGCTCGCGGTCGACCTCGACCACGCGCACCGACAGCTCGTCACCTCGGTTCAGAACCTCTTCGACGGACTCGATCCGGCGTCCGGGAGCGACGTTCGAGATGTGCAGCAGCCCGTCGGTTCCCTTGGAGAGCTCGATGAACGCACCGAACGTTGTCGTCTTGACGACCTTGCCGGTGAACTCGTCGCCGACCTCGACCTCCTTGGTCATCGAGCGGATCCGGTCAACCAGCGCATCGCCGCGTTCGCCGTCGGATGCATACACGAGCACCTGGCCCTCGTCGTTGACGTCGATCTGGGACTCGAACTCCTCCTGCAGGGCGCGGATCGTCTCGCCCCCCTTGCCGATCAGCAGTCCGATCTTCTCCGGATCGATCTGGATCGTGGAGATCCGTGGAGCGTGCTTGGAGAGCTCGGCCCGGGGCGCATCGATCACCTTGGCCATCTCCCCGAGGATGAACTCCCGCGCGACCTTCGCCTGGGCGAGGGCATCGCGCATGATCTCGAAGGTGACGCCCGTGATCTTGATGTCCATCTGCAGCGCGGTGATCCCGCGCTCGGTGCCGGCGACCTTGAAGTCCATGTCGCCCAGGTGGTCCTCGACCCCGGCGATGTCAGTGAGGATGATGTAGTCCTCGCCCTCCTTGATCAGGCCCATCGCGATCCCCGCGACCGAGCGCTTGATCGGCACGCCCGCGTCCATCAGCGAAAGCGTCGAACCGCATACGCTGGCCATCGAGCTCGAGCCGTTCGACTCGAGGATGTCGGACACCACCCTGATCGTGTAGGGGAACTCATCCTGGCTCGGAATCATCGGCACCAGCGCCCGCTCAGCGAGCGCGCCATGCCCGATGTCGCGGCGCTTGGGGCCACGCATGAATCCGGCCTCCCCGACCGAGAACGGCGGGAAGTTGTAGTGATGGAAGTAGCGCTTGGTTGTCTCCAGGCCGAGCGTGTCGAGGCGCATCTCCTCGCGTGTGGTCCCGAGCGCGACGACGCTGAACGCCTGCGTCTGACCCCGCGTGAACAGCGCCGAGCCGTGGGCCCGGGGGGAAACTCCGACCTCGATCGAGATCGGCCGGATCTCCTCGGCCGAGCGCCCGTCGGGCCTGCGCTTGTGCACCGCGATCCGTTCGCGGATGATCGTCTTCTCGAGCTTGTCGAAGGCCATCTGCGCCTTCGCCCGGTACTCGGCATAAGTCTCAGCCTCCGGATCGCCCGCGTACTGCGCGAGCACTTCCTCTTCGACCGCCTTCGTGGCGCCCTGACGCTCGAGCTTGTCCTCGATTTGGGTCGCAGCCTCAAGTGCCGCGCCATGCGAGGCCTTGACCTGCTCGTAGAGCGCTGGGTCGACGCTCGGGATCGCCACTTCCATCTTCGGCTTGCCGGCTTTCTCGGCCAGCTCGCGCTGGGCCGCGCACAGCTTCTTTATCTCCTCGTGGGCGATGTCGAGCGCGTCGAGGATCTCCGCCTCCGGGATCTCGCCTGCGCCGGCTTCGACCATCAGGATGGCCTCCTCGGTGCCCGCCACGATCAGGTCCAGGTCGGCGTCCTCGACGAGTGCCTCCTCGTCGGGGTTGACGACGAAGTTCCCGTCGATCTTGCCGATCCGTACGGCCCCGACCGGCGTCGGGAACGGAATGTGGGACACCATCAGCGCTGCCGAGGCGCCGTTCATCGCCAGCATGTCGTAAGGGTTGACGTGGTCCACCGACAGCGGCAGCGCCACTAGCTGCGTCTCGTAGCGCCAGCCCTTGGGGAAGAGCGGCCGGATCGGCCTATCGATTAGGCGAGCGGAGAGCGTCGCCTTCTCGCCGGCGCGACCCTCGCGCTTGAAGAATGAGCCGGGGATCTTCCCGGCGGCGTACATCCGCTCCTCGACATCGACGGTGAGCGGTAGGAAATCCACGTCCCGGAGATTGCCCGCGGTCGCGGTGCACAGGACCATTGTGTCGCCCGAGTGGACGACGACGGCGCCGGAGGCCTGCTTGGCCAGCTTGCCGGTCTCGAACGAGATCTCTTTACCTCCGACCTCGGCGGAGACGCGCGTGACGGCGTCAGACATATTCAGTTCCCTTCTTGCTCCGCCCTTCGGTCGGCGGAGTGCGTCTCGATTCTCTCTTTAGTTCCGAACGAATGGGATGGTAGTCGGTCCCAGGGCGTCGGCCGTGGCGCGCTGTCGCCTGGCAAACGACTTGGCCTTCTCGCGGTTGCCGCAGGTCGCCATCGTGCACCAGCGTCGGCGGCCTTTGCGATCGAGGAACAGCCATCCGCAGCCGGAGCCCAGGCAGCCCTTCACCCGCGGGGTCTCCCGCGAGACGAGCAGCTGAGCCGCAGACCACCCTGCCGCCAGCACGGGCGTGGCCAGACTTCTCCTCGGATCAATCTCCCATTCGATCGAGCCGTCGCGGTGCACCAGCCGAAGGCTGCTAGTGGCGGCATCCAGGTCGCCTGAGATCCCCCCCTGCTTCGCGGGATCTCCCTGATCGACGAGCACGTCGTACAGGCGCCCGCGAGCGTGCTTGACGTATGCGAGCGAGGCGGCCGCCGCCTCGCTCTCGCGAGGTGCTCGCTCACGGAGCTCCGCCACCCCCGCCGCGGAGAGCAACCCGACGTGGCCTGCCCACACCGCCAGGTGGTCATAGCTGCACAAGTAATCCTGGCTCCTGCCGCCGTTCCACCCGGCGAGCGACGGGCGGGGCCTGATAACCGTGACCGTAACGTGGCCGCACGCCAGGACGGGGCAGAAGATCGCGATCGCTGACGCGGTGGCGCGAACCTATCTCGGGCCCAACGACCCCGCGGCCGCCAAGCTCTACCCCTGACGCGGGGCGCTCAGCTGCGCGCCAGCAGTGGCACGTCGTGGACGATCTGAGCCGGGGCGAAATTACTCGGATACACGTCGGCCATGCGCCCACTGGCGGTAATGCCATAGACGACCGCCGAATGGCCCGCGATCACCTTGCCCGGGCCGAGCGTCACGCCCACCTCCCAGGACTTCCAGATCGGCAGCAGCTGGCGGACACTCCCGAGCAGGTAATCCATCCGCCCGAGGGCGTCCCGCGCCGCCAGGAACGACCGCACGTCCGCCGGGGAGTCGTGACGAGGATCGACTGTGACCGCAAGGATCTGGACGCGGCTTGCGGACCGACCGAGCTGCCGCTGGGCCGCCGCGAGGTTCGCGACGATCAGCGGACAGACGTCCGGGCAATGGACATAGACAAAAGTGACCAGCACCGCCTTGCCCCTGAACTGGCTCAGGGTCACCGGCTGCCCGGTGAAGTTGCGCAGCACGATGGCCGGGGCCGGCTTGGCGGGCTTGAGGATCAAGCCCTGCAGACCACTGCCGGCGACAGCTCCAGGGGCGAGAACGCTTGCCCCGCCGCAGCCAGACAGCGTGACGGCGACGAGAACCGGCAAGAACCAGCGAACACGCACGAAGGGTTTAAGCGTACTGCCGCTCATGCGGCGGCTCGGAAGCTGTCACTCCCTGCTCTTCGGTCTTGCCGAGCCAGCGGTAGAGGGCCACGAACACGTAAAGCGTCGCGGCCAGGGACCCCGGTCCGAGCATGATCCCGGCGGCGAGCTGCTGGTCGGCGAGCGCGGAGATCCCTCCGGGACGATGGGCCAGCTGGGCATATCCGGAATACAGCGGATGCGAAGCGAACGCCAGCACGAGCGATATCACCCACCCCACAACGGTGGCGCCGATGATGTAGTAGACGCGGTGGATCGCGCTTAGCCGCCGCCGCAGCGGCGGCGACTCGAGCACCTGCGCCCACAGGAGGATCGAGAACAGGACGAAGGTGATGTGCTCGAGCACATGGATGCCGGTGCTGCGGAGCGTGAGGTCATAGGCGAACGGCAGATGCCAGAACACCAGGTTGGCACTGAAGGCGAGCCATGCCGGACCGGGACGCCCCAGCAGGCGCCCAAGTGCTCTGAGTGGCGCCAGTGTGGGTGAGAAGGCGATCGCCCGGGCGACAGAACGCCTGAAACCAAGCGGCAGCGGACGCCAGGTGGCCATCCACGGAGCCCCAAGCACGATCAATGGTGCAGCCAGAGTCAGCAGCAGGACGTGCTGGGTCATGTGAACCCAGAACAGCTTCGGCGCCAAGGCGTCGATTGGTCCGACCAACGCGATCAGAGTCGATGCAAGTCCGACGTAGAAGCAGAACGTCCGTCTCCGAGCGACCACGCTGCGGGGTCGCCCGGTCTTTATCGCGGCGCGGCGCTCGCCGAGCACGTGCAGCGCGAGCGCGAGCAGCACCAGCGCGAGCGGCAGGTTGCTGAGGCTTGGCACGTCTGCGCGGCGCGCTCAGCGCCGGGTCTGGCGGCGGAACAGCAGCCACCACACGACCAGCGCCACAGCCCACAGGAGTACCGGGATCAGCAGCGTCATCGCCGCGCCGCTGCCGACATGGGCAGCCTGGTCACCGAGTAACAGGAGGGCCACGGCGCTCATTTGATCAGATAAAGCAGCACCCAGGCCACGAACTCGATGGCCGCGAGCGTCAGGAGGTACACGATGCATGCCGCGGCCGACGGACCCATCACCGCGAGCGGACCCTCGATCTCGCTCTCGACCTCCTCAGGAGGCGCCCTGAGCGACTGCGCGAGGAACGTCTCAACCCAGTACATCCCGCCCAGCCAGAACACCAGGAACATCGCCGTCCAGCCAACGAACACGCTGGCGTAACCGCCGCTCTCCGGGTTGAAACCGTAGTTGGTGTACTGCAGGATCTGGGCGACGACGACCACCAGCCCGAGAGCCAACGACACCCACAGGCCTGCGAGCCAACCGCCAGCGGTCCGAGCATCCAGGGAGCGGCGTGCGAACACGAACGCGCCGGCCGACCCGAGCACGCAGACGAGCATCACGATCCCGTATCCCGCGGACGGGTTGACCCCGGCTGGGCGGAACAGGTTGTTCGAGTTCACGGCATCGAGATAGAAGAACGCGAACACAAACGCCACGAACACGAACGCGACGGCGCTGGTGAATAGCCGGACGCCCACATTGAGGTTGGCGCTGAGGATCGCCGGGTCTTCCGCCACCAGCACACTGCCGGGACCCGGGTGCGCGGTCAGTCCGGGCGGCACCGGACGAACCTCCGGCTCTGGGATCACCGCCGGCAGCTCGTCAGCGGCGCTGAGCTCCTCGATCTCAGCCGGGGTGATCTCCCGGTCGACCGGATCCTCCCGCGCGGGTGGTTGGTTCTCGCCGGAGCTCGAGCTCATGCGTGTTCTCCCTCGGCCCCCACGGGGACCACGGGTCCGACAAAGTCTGCGACGGGAGGCGCGTCGGGCATCCCATAGCTGTAGGGCGACGAGTTGATGACGGGGATCCGCTCGAAGTTGTAGATCGGCACCGGCGTGGGCAGCTGCCATTCGATGCTCTTCGAGTGCCAGGGATTGGGCTCGGCCGGCTCGCGCCGCAGGACCAGCGACCACACGAGGTTCGCGATCAGGATCAGCATCGACGCTCCGAGACAGAATGCGGCGCTCGACACGAACACGTTGAGGGTGTGCAGGGTTGGGTTATACGAGGACACCCGGCGGGGCATGCCCAGCAGCCCGGTGATGAACAGCGGGAAGAAGGTGAGGTTGAAGAAGATGAACATCGTCCAGAAGTGGAGCTTGGCCAGGAAGTTGTTCAACTTCAGGCCGGTGAACTTCGGCAGCCAGTAGTACAGGCCCCCCATCAGCGCGAACACCAGTCCGCCCATGATCGTGTAGTGGAAGTGGGCCATCACGAAGTAGCTTCCGTGGGTGCCCACGTCGCTCGGGACGTCGGACAGGAAGACTCCCGACACTCCGCCGATCAGGAAGTTGAAGAAGAACGCCAGCGAGAACAGCATCGGTACCTCGTAGCGGATCTTCGCCCTCCAGAGCGTCCCCATTGCGATCAGGAAGATGATCCCGGTCGGCACTGAGATCAGCTCGGTGGTGAGCATGTAGAACGGACGGAGGTTCGCATTGATACCGCTGACGAACAGGTGGTGCTGCCAGACCATGAAGCTGAGCAGGGCCACGCCGAACATCCCGGCGACGGCAACGCGGTAGCCCCAGAGGGGTTTACGCGCGAACACTGGAAGCAGCTCGAGGACGATCCCGAAGCCCGGCAGCGCGAGGATGTAGACCTCCGGATGGCCGAAGAACCAGAACAGGTTCTCCCATAGGTAGGGGCTGCCGCCGCCGGC
>JALYZY010000191.1 GCA_030948665.1 Actinomycetota bacterium
TGCGGGCCGCTCACGACCGCACTAGCAGCAACCTGTGCCGCTGCCCTGCTCGCGATCGCCGGTCCGGCTCGCGCCGCCGTCAGCTACACCGGCTACATCGCGAGCTTCTTCGGTGGGACGCTCACACCTTTCAATACGGCCACGAACGGCCTGGGCGCGACGATTGCCGTCAACCACCCAGCGGCTGTCGCGATCACCCCGGACGGCTCCACCGCGTGGATCGCCAACTACCTCGAGGGCACCGTGACGCCGCTCGATCTGGCGACGGGCGGCGTGGGCAACGCCGTCACCGTCGGAACGAAGCCTGATGACATCGCCATCACACCCGACGGCGCCCAGGCCTACGTGACAAATTTCGGGTCCAACAGCGTGAGCGTGATCGACCTCTCGACCAAGGCCGTGACGGCGACGATCGCGGTGGGCTGGGCGCCTGATTCGATCGCGATCACGCCCGACGGCACGAAGGCCTACTCGTCGAACAGCGGAGCCGGCACCGTCACGCCGATCACGACTTCGAACAACACCGCGGGCCCGGCGATCACGGTGGGGATTAGCCCGGACACGCTGGCTGTTACACCGGACGGCTCGACGGTCTGGGTGGGCAACTTGACCTCGAACACGATCACTCCGATCAGCACCGCCACCGATACCGCGGGACCGAGCCTGACGGTCAACGAACCCAGCGCAATCGGGATCACCCCCGACGGAACCAAGGCCTACGTGGGCAACTGGAACGCGGGGACGGTCACGCCCGTCACGCTGTCGACCGACTCGGTCGGAAGTCCCATCCCCGCGGGTTTCGGCAGCTTCGGGATTCCGCTCGCCGGCGGCGTCAATCCCTATCAGATCGCGATAACGCCGGACGGCGCGACCGCATACTTCGGCGATGACAACTCGCACACCGTCACGCCGATCAACGTCGCCACCGACACCGCTGGACCGAACGTCGCCCTGGGCTCGGGACCCGAAGGCCTCGCGATCACGCCCGATCAGGCGCCTGCGGCTTCGTTCAGCGTGAGTCCGGCGCCGGCCGGATCTCCCACCGCTTTCAACGCGTCAGCCTCGACGGTCAGGTACGGAGCGATCGTCTCCTACGCCTGGAACTTCGGGGACGGCCACACGGCCACCACCTCGACCCCCACGGCCGCCCATACCTACGCGACTCCGGGCAAGTACACCGCCACCCTGACAGAGACGGACACCGCCGGCACCTCCACCGCCCAAGTCTTCACTGGCAAGACGATGAGCCGCGACGGCGCACCGAGCGCTCGCGCGACCCGCACCGTATCTGTTCCGCCCCTTCGCGTCGTCATATCCACCAAGATGGCAACCATCACTCCGCACGGCGACGTGCCGATCCACCTGAAGTGCCCCTCGCGGGCACGACGGGCGTGTGTCGGCACACTCACGATCCAGCTTGCCCAACGCGGCTCCCGACGAGGCTATGCACTGTCTGCGCGCTGCGCACGCGGCTGCCGGCCGCTCGGCCGAGCCCACTTCTACATCCACGCGGGGCGGATGATCCGCGTGGAGGTCCGTATCTCCTCCTACGGACGCCGACTGCTCGCACAGCGCAAAACGCTGCGTGCGACGGTCACCGCCGGTACCGTCTCAGGCGGACGTACCGCAGTTACAGTCAGGACGATCACCCTACGAGCGCGCACGGGCTCTAAGAAGCGCCACTCCGCAGGCAACGCGCTCGGCCTTTTGCTCGGCTTGACGCTGGAACGGTCACACCGATACCCCGGCTGGTGAACCACAGCTTGCTGCCGGACGATGTGAGTGTCGTCAGCTGTGTCCCGATTCGCTCGCGAGTTCGGCGAGGAGCGCGTGCATCGTGCCGGCCAGGCCCCCGACGACGTTGCGCAGCTGCCGCGCTCGGCTTCCGCGAGATCATGCGGTGTGCCCGCCAACGGACGCAAAGAATTGAGCCAGATCACTCGAGAATGTCCACTGGACAGCCGGAGCCAGGAATGCTCCCCCCCGGTGGCAACCCCTAAGAGCGCACCAGATCCCGACTCCCTTCCACGCGCAAGGATCGGCAAATACCGCCCCGAACACCGGCCGCTCCTGCTGGACGACGCGCGAGAGCCGGCGCTCACGTCCGGCGTGCTGCATTCGCAATTCCGGAGCTCGTGCGCGGGCTATGGTGACGCTCACCGCTGAAGGCCGCGGGCGGGCGCGGAGGAAGTGTCCAACCCTTCTGTGTAGGCATGAGTCGAAAGGAGACTCATGTTCCACAGCAATCAGAAGCAGTTTGGGAGAGCCTTGTTGATCGGGCTAGCGCCGGCGCGGAGCGCAGCGAGCCCGGAGGGCGAGCGGAGCGACGAGCTGTGCGGGGAACACGCGGAATGACCGCGATCGCGAGCCTGTCAAACCGGTGGACCATCACGCACCTCCGGCGGCCGAGAAGCCGGCTCGGGCCAGGTTCTGAGCGGACGAACGCAGATGAGTAACGGCATGCTGCGACAGGCGGGGCGCGGCGGCGGGGTTTCGTGTGCGGATCGCCCGGGCAAGCGTCGTCATCCCCGAGGACTGCTCGATCAGTGCTTTGGTGACCTGGGCTTTGGTGTTGGTGGGAGCTTCGGTTCGCGACAGCGCCTCCAGCGTGGGCTTCAGGTCCGCGGCGAGACGCAGCAATGCGTCGGCGGCCGTGACGGGTAGCGAGCCATGATGAGGATTGAGCGCGCCACAGGCGCGGGCGGCGAGCGTCTGCTCCAGCCGACCCGCAAGCGCCGATGTCCGCTTCCGCCATTTCCTCGGCAGGTGCGGGGCGGTACGGCGTCGGCGGCTTCTCAAAGCAACGCAGCCTCCGCAGCGGATCCGGGTGCTGCGGGGCGGACAGCACTGCTCCGGTCGCGCCCTGCGCTTTGTGCGGACCTTGGGGATGGAGGATTTGTGAGGATTGCGCAAGTTTCCGGGCCGTCTGTCGTTCTAGCTTGCGGTGGACGAAGGCGTCGTGTTAGGAGCGAGCGACTCTGCTTAAGGCGTTCTCTCGTTGTCTAGTCGGTGTCGTGCTTACGCTCGCCGCGAGCGGCGTGTGCGGGTGGCCGCTGGTCGGAACCGCTCAGGCGGCCGGTTTGGGGTCGAGCATCACGCTGCAGGTCTCGCCGGGGGCGATCATCGCTAACGGCGCCTCGACCACAGTGGCGACGGCGACGGTCACCAATGTGCTCGGATTTGGTGTGCCCGGAGAGCGGATCGTCTTCTCCTCGACC
>JALYZY010000186.1 GCA_030948665.1 Actinomycetota bacterium
GTGACGGTGAGGTTGTCGGTGCTGCCGGCAGTGGGGGTGGTGCTGGCGGCGCTGAGCGACAGGCCTGCCGGGCTGCCGGGGCTGACTGTGACCGAGGTGCCGGTGCCGTTGCTGATCGTCCCGTCGCTGACGGTGATCGAGGCGGTCTCGGCCTTGTAGAGGGTCATCACCCCATTGCTCGAGTTCGAGACGGTGGCGACCCCGCTCGAGAAGCTGATCGCGGTCGACGTTCCGAATGCGACCGCCGTGCCGGAGGTGTTGAGCACCGTCGGAGTGTGGCTGCCGACGGCGGTGGCGCCACCGAACGTCAAGTTGTGCGAGCCCGTGTAGCTCGCGACCGTATCCCCGGAGGCATCGAGAGCAGTGATGGTGAGGTTATCCGCTGAGCCCGCGGTGGGCGTGGCTGAGGACGGCGCCAGCGACAGCTGCGTGGCCGGACCGTAGGTGACCTGGACCGGCGGAACCGTACTCGCCGCCGTCCACGATCTCCATACGGCCGTGACGGTGTAGTTATGCGTGGCCACCGACAGACCGGAGTCGGTGCAGCTGGTCACGCTCGACGGCGACGACGAGGTCGGGCAGTTCCCGGCGGGATTGCCGCCGTCGCGGGTTACGTAGTAGCTGACGTTTCCCGAGCTGGGCGCCGTCACCGACGCCCAGCTCAGCGAAACGGTGCCCGCACCAGGCGTCGCGGAGATGATCGCTGGCGCCGGCAGCGTGCTTAAGCTCTGCGATGCGGCTCCCGTGCCCGTGCTATGGAAGTACGCCCAGGCCCCGGCCGCCAGGCCAAGCACCGCGATCGCGGGCACGATCAGGCGCGTGATGGGGACGCGAAGCCAGTCGCTCATGCCCCCGCCTCGCCGCTCAGAGCCAGGCCGAAGGCACCGGCCTGACAGGGATCCTGATTAGCCGGGAGATTCCGCAGGGCGATCGTCGGCGGCACCAGGCCCTGTGCTGGGAGAGCCACCGATCCATGAGCGGCCACAGCCACCTGGTGGCTCGGAGACACGTTCGACTGCGACACGACGACGTTGCTCGCCGCTGGGCATCGCGGCGGACTCGACACGACGGTGACATGGACGCTCGAGACGAGGATTGGCGCGTCGCCGGGATTGATCAGCGTGATCGGGATCGGCAGGGGCGAGCCGCCTGGGGTGAGCGCTCCCGGAACTGGGCCCGAGACGATCGAGAATGGCGCGCCCGCCAGTGCCATCACGCGCCAGCGAAACGCGATCGCCTGGCTCGCCGGACCCGACGCACTGACCATCCGTGCGAAGAACGTGTGCTCGCCCACCCTCAGGCGCTGGTACGCGACCCGGACGCTGCAAGGCCTCCACACCGAGTGGTCCAGCTTGCACTCCAGACGCTTGGGCTGCTGGCGGGCGGCGAACCTACCGCGTTGCTGCCGGTCGGCGAGGCGGAAGGCTGCGCTGGTGGAGCTGGTCGGGTTTGCCGGGTGTGCGACGATCCGCGGCGCGGAGGGACGCACGATCCACCAGCTGTAGGACGCGACTGCACTCAGCTGGAGCTCTGAGGGCTCGAACACCCGCACGTCGAAGGTGTGCCGTCCACCGCGCCAAGGTCCGCGGTAGGACCTCGGACTCGTACACGGCGAAAAAGGACCGCGGTCCAGCGCGCACGCGAACGCGGCGTCCGGATCAGTGTCGGTGAAGACGAAGCGGATGGCGCTGCGGGAGCCTCGATTCACGAGGCTCGCCCGGAGTCTCGGGGACGGGATCTGTCCCGAGTCCGCCGGAGCGCCGGTCATCGCGTAAGCGCTCGCGGCCACTATCAGTAGTGCGCACGGCACGGCCACGGCGCTTCGAGCCCAGCGTCGCATTCTCTGCGGTTGACTGCCCATTGGTTCACGCGCTCCTGTGCTGGCCGCTTCACCGGACAAGGGATGCATGGTCTGCCGGGGCCAGGGCCTTCGGGCCCTGGCCCCGGCAGGTCTGCCTACTAGGAGGTGGTGAGGTTGAGCGTCAGGGTCGCACCCTGGCAAGCGTCCTGGTTACCGCTGTTGGACATCGAGAGCGTCCCGGTCGCGGTCACCGTTGCCCCACTGGCGCCGCCCGGGATGTCCTGGCTTGCGCTTACGTCAGGCATCGAGAACCAACTTGTGGTGCAGGTCGAATGGGAACTGTCGACCGAAACGCTCGCAAGGTGGATCGTCGCCAAGTACTCATGGCCGCTCGCGGGGTTCGCGGCCGTGAAGCTGACGGTTGTCGACCCTCCCGGGTAGATCGCGCCGGAAGTTGTCCCATTGACCGTCAGCGCCTGGCTGCTGCCGACCGTTGCGGTGGCGGTGCCGCTCCCAGTGCTCGTGAAATATGCGAAAGCGGCACTAGCTGCTGCGAGAACTGCGATCGCGCTCGCCAGAGCGACCGCTCGCTTGTTCTTCATGAATCGGGGCACGTAGTCTCCTTGCAGATGAGGCAATTGGTCGGCGGGGCGCCACTCCCGGAGTCCGGAAGATCGCGCCGTCCTACTTCCCGTATCGCCAATTCCGCAGCAAACCCATAAAAAGGTGGATGTCGGCCGTACATCCGTCCAGCACCGACACGATGCGGACGGCCGGGTGTGTGATCTACCGACGGTGCTGCTCGGCCGCCATCACGTAGGCGACAACAGCCTCCATTTGCTCGGGGTTGAGCCGCCCGCGGGTCGGCATCTCACGTGTGAACAAGAGCAGATCCCGGTGGCTGATCCGGAAATTCTCGAGGTCGCCCCCCTGGCGATGCAAGGATTCGTTTCCGATCAGGGAATGGCAGGCGCTGCAATCCTTGGCGAACACCTTCGCTCCGGATGCCGATGCCGCGCCGCCGACGGACGTAGTGGCGCCGCACGCGGTCAGCGTCGCGGTGACCCAGAGCGCGGTGAGGACCGCGGCCCCGCGCCGTACGCCCGGCACCTGCCGCCGGCCGGGCCGCGGTCGGGCTCGAGGATGCCGATCAGCGACCGCCGCGTGCGGCCAATGCTCCGGCGCCTGCCACGGCGACGCCGAGCCCCGCCAGGACGACGGCCCGATGCTTGGCGAGCTCGTATTGGGGGCTACGGCTGTGGGCCTTGTCGTCAAACGGTCCGTGCGCGCCGCGATCCTCGTCTATCGGCTCGAACAGGTTATCGTGGCCGTGCGGGTCCAGCGGCTGGTCGGTCATCTGCGAGTCGAACGCGGTCTTGGCCAAATAATGGTCGAGTAACCAGGGCGCAACCTTCTCGCCAAAGATGTTCAGCACCGTCGGCCACCCCACGTAGATCTGACGCCGCCGGTGGTGAGCGGCGTGGTGCACCGCGTCGGCCGCGATCTCCGGTTGATAGATCGGCGGGACCGGCGTCGTCTGCTTCGGGAGCTTCGTGCGACCCCAGGTGAACTGTGTGGTGTTCACTCCGGGGAGCTGCACCATCGAGACGCGGACACTTGACTTGTGATGCAGCAGCTCCGTGATCACGCTTTCGGTGAACCCCTTGCATGCGTGCTTGGCCCCGCAATAGGGCGCCTGCAGGGGGATCCCGCGATACGACAGCGCCGAGGAGACCTGAACGATCACCCCGTGATCCCGGGGAACCATCCGCTTGAGTGCCGAGCGTGTGCCCCACACCATCCCCAGGTAGGTGACCTCGGTCGCGCGCCTGAACTCCTCCGGATCGATGTCGAGGAACTCGGCGTAGATCGTGACCATCGCGTTGTTGACCCATACGTCGATCGGACCGAACTCTTCCTCGACTGCGCCGGCCGCCCCTTCGAGCGCTTCGTAGTCGGCGACGTCCAGCGGCAGCATCAGCGCCTCACCACCTTCGCTGCGGACCTCCCGAGCGGCTCCCTCGAGCCCGGCCCTGCCGCGGGCGATCAGCGCCACGTGGGCCCCGTCGCGTCCGAAGCGCCGTGCCACGGCACGGCCGACGCCTCCGGAGGCGCCCGTCACCACAACGACTTCCGGCCGCTTTGCCATGACCCCGGAGCTACCCGGACCGATTGTGTGACAGCGCCCGATCACTGCTCGGTGCGGCGCGCGTCGGCGAGCCGCTCCGGCGATGTCGGGACATGTCCGCTGTCGCGCTGCGGGGAATGGGGGAGGGGACGGTTCGTGCTTGGAGCGGCTTCGGTGTCGCCGCCCGTGCTGCCCTGGGCCGAGCGGCCCCACGTGGCATACAGGAACGCGGATCCCGCCATCATCATGCCCAGGGGCACCAGGATGATCGTGAAGATCCCGCCGGACGCGACGCCACCTACGACGCCGA
>JALYZY010000195.1 GCA_030948665.1 Actinomycetota bacterium
TACCGCGCGCGAACGCGACCGCGGCGGCGGCGCCGAGTCCGCCGCCGGCGAGAGGGATCGCGATGCTCAGCATCCGGCGAAGCGGCCCCGCGCCAAGCGTGCCGGCGACGTCGATCAGCGTCTCGTCGACCGCCTCGAACGCCGCGATCGCGCCCCGCAGGAAGTACGGGCTTGCGACAAATAGGATCGCGATCACCACCGCCGCTTGGTTGAACGCCAGATCGATCCCGAGCACCGAGAGCGTAGGCCCGAGCAGCCCGAAGCGTCCGAACGCGACCAGTAGCGCGAGCCCGGCGACGGCCGGCGGCATCACGAGCGGCAGCTCGACTAGTGTGATCACGACGCTGCGCCCTCTGAAGCGTCGCCGCGCCAGCAGGTAGGCGAACGGGGTACCGACTCCGATCATCAGCACGAACGCGATCGCGTTGGTCTTCAGCGATACGAGGATCGCGTCGGTCGCGACCTTTGTTCCGAATCCGTCGATCAGGCTGTGCAGCGGTTGATAGGTGACCAGCGCGACGATCGGGAGGATCAGGAACGCGAGCACCACGGCAACGACGACCGCCACGCCGACGGCCACGGCGACACGCCCGACCGCCGAGACCCACGGCGTCCGGTCGTGATCGGGATTCACGTGCCCGCCACCGCGGGCGCTCGCCGTCACGGCTTGCCGAAGCCGGCGGCTTGGAGGGCCGCCTGACCCTTGCCCGAGAGCACCTCCTGCACGAACGCCTTCGCTCCGGCCTGGTTCTTTCCCGCCTTGACCACAGCGATGAAGTCCTTCGCGAGGGGCTTCGCTCTCGCCGGCGGCGTGATGACGAGAACCTTTCCCTTCGCCGCCATGGCGTCAGTGACGTAGACGAAACCGGCGTCGGCCTGACCGAGGGCGACTTCCGCGACGGTCTGCGTCACGTCGGTCGTCTGGCTCACGACGTTCTTCATCGCGGCCGTCGTGATACCCAGGTTCTTGAACGCCGTGCGGGCATAGTCACCGCAGGGGACTGTGGCGTTGCAGATCACGAGCTTGACCCCCGGTTTGGTGATGTCGCTAACGGAGGCGATGTGAGCGGGATTGCTCGTCGGCACGATCAGCACGAGAGTGTTGGTGGCGAACTGGACCGGCCTGTCGACGAGCCCCTTGGCGTAGAGCGCCGCTGGCTGCTTCGGACTTGCCGCGGCGAACACATCCGCCGGCGCCCCTTGCAGGATTTGTGTCTCCAGCGCGCCTGAGCCGCCGAACGTGTACGTCGCGCTCGGATCGAGCTTCGATAAGACCTTCTTTAACGACGCCGCCGCGAACACCGTGGGCTGCGAGCCGCCAGCCGCCGACGTGGTGCTCGTCGGCGTTGAGGAGGTGGTCGGCGTGGAGTTCGCGGTCGTCTGCGATTTAGTCGAACTGGAGCTGCTCGATCCGCACCCGACAGTAAAGGCAGAGACCCCGATCGCTCCGGCGACAGCCGCCGCCCGCCTAACGCAAGTTGTGATCGGCACAGAGCTCCTCCTCATTTGGTGTTGATTGCGGTCGAGCGAGAGGAGCACTCAACTCCGTGACGAGCCACTCAGCCTCGACTCAACGGCTGTCGCAGAGCACTCGCGGTTGGATCGGTCCTCCGCGCCACAGTGACAGAATCCGAGCAGACTACTAGGATCGTGGCGAATGACGGGATCGTCTTCCGTTCGGGACCGCCGTCTGGCCTGCGGCCTGACCCAGGCCGAGCTAGCAGCGCGCGCCGGTGTCAGCCGGCAGCTAGTCGCCGCAGTTGAGGCTGGCCGCAACACGCCAGCGGTCGACGCGGCGCTCGGCCTCGCGCACGCTCTCGCGACAAGCGTCGAGGAACTCTTCGCCGACAAACCTCCCGCAGTCGTAGCCGCGCTCGGCGGAACCCTGCACGACGATGAGCCCCTACGCCTCGGGCGCGTCGCAGACCAACTCGTCGCAGCGGAGCTCGCCGATCACGGGATCGCGGGAGCGACCTGGGCCAAGCCAGACGGCGTGCTCGAGGGCGGCGAGCTGCGGCTGTTTCCAGGCGCGAGCCCAGCCGGCACCGTCCTCGCGGGATGCGACCCCGCGATCGGCGTTGCCGAAGCGATGCTCGACGGCCTTGGCGCGCGGAGCCTGCTTGCGATCTCCGCACCAACCGACACCGCCTTACACGCCCTCGCCGCCGGTGGCATCCATGCCGCCGTCGTGCACGGCCTCCAGGACGAGCTGCCCGAACCGCCCATGCCGGTAACCCGTTGGCACCTCGCGCACTGGCAGGTTGGACTCGCCGTCCCAACGAAGCTCCGCGACCTCTCACTCGAGGCGCTACTACGCAGCGACGTTCCATTCGCGCAGCGCGATCCCGCCGCCGCAAGCCAACAAGCTCTAGAACGGGCGCGAGCGGTCGCCGGGATTGGACCCTCACCTCCCGGACCACGCGCGAGCGGGCACCTCGACGCCGCACGGCTCGCCGCCACCCTGGATGGCGCAGCGATCACCACCGAAGGAGCAGCCAGAGCATTCGACCTACGCTTCCGCCCACTGGAAGACCACGTCGTAGAAATCTGGGCCGCTGAACGCTGGCTCGACCACACCGGCATCAACGCACTCGCAGACCTCCTCACCACCAAAGCCTTCACTGAACGCATCGCCCACTTCGGCGGCTACGACCTCACCCACTGCGGCGAACGCGTCGAACCGGCAGAGATCTAGACCCGAGGAGCGGACTCCCCCCCAACTTGGCGAACTCCTCTCGCTTGCGCCGCTGGCCGAGCGACTGCCGTGTTTGATGAGGCTGTTCTGCGGCGCGGGCCCCGGGTTCGCCGGCTTGACTCAAGCGGTTGGCGTTGGAAGCTTCGATCGCCTCGGGCCCGCCCTCGCCCCCGCGGTCCGCCTGACCTGACGTTTTCGGTGTTCGTTGAGAACCGTCCTCCTAGCCTCGCCGATTTTTGAGCTCTTCCGAGGTCTCAGAGCCGACAGTCGCATCGAAACGGAGGCCAGGTGACTGAACCATCCGCCATGGGATATGCGCCCGTCAATGAGATGGAGATCAGCCTACGGTCCCGGCGCAGCGCGGCGGGTTCCTTTCGGCATCCGGCTAGTGAGCGCGGCCGGTCCAGCCGCCTATCTGCCGCGGCGTATCGCCCGAGCTGGCGCTCCGGCACTGCGACGCAGGCGCCAACGGCGAGCAAGCCGCGCCGACAGTCGCTGCGCCAGCGAGGGAGGGCGCCGCCAGCGGTGAGGGTCGAGCTCGGCGCCGCAGAGCGCACAGCCGGCAGCGAACGGTGTGACGCGTTCACCACACTGGGGACAGTGACCGGGATGCACGATCCAGAGGGTGTCGCCAGCAGCTCTACGCAGCCTAAAGGCCGGATCTGAATCTGGGGAGGATCCAGCTAAAGCGAGCGTCTGTCGATACGCGGGAGCAGCGGGCACGGTTGCCGTGGATCGGACGAACCTTCCATCTGGTTCCGTGGGGCTCGAACAGCACGATTGGCTTGCGTGTGGCAATCGATTTTCGCGGATCGAAGCCGACATCGGCGACGTTTTCGTCGACGTCCCACGCGAGGATGGTCTGGAAAGCGATGTCGGTGACGGGCTTGCCGCAGGCCAGGATATGCCTGGTGCCGCCGACTTTCGCGATTACCGAGTGAAGCCGATCGCTCTCGTCTCCGAACACCCGGTTGGCGATGATGTCGTTATGTACGAGCCGTCCACGGATCCGGACACGGGGAGCGAGCGCAACCACGAGCGCGACCACCGCCACGATCGTCGCCGCTCGCAGCAGACCTCGCCCTGAGGTCATCGCGAGCGACCACCCGATGGCCGCGCCGGCGAGCACGATCAACACTGCGGCCGGCTCGAACATGTATCGAGGGCTGGGATTCCAGCCATGTAGTGCGAAAGCGGCCTCGGTCGCCAGCCAGATCAGCGACAGGCCGGCGAGCACCAGCCACGTGCGCTCCCGGCGCACGACCGCGAGCGCGACCGCGAACAGTGCCGCAAGCGACATCGGGAACTCGTACAGGCCGGCGAACCCACTGACCATCAAGGAGAGCCGGTTCCCGGGGATCGTCTTCGTGGATTCGAGGGCGACATGACCGGCGATAAGCCAGTCGTGCGAGGTGATCCCGGGAACCCCGAACCACAGCGCGGGGACGATGGCCAGACCGACCGCGAGCTCCTTGCGCATCGAAGGGATCGTGCGCCAAGCCCGCACGCCGTAGAGGCCTACCAGCGGCCACGCCTCGGGGCGTCCAAGCGATGCGAGGACCAGCAGCACCCACGCGGCCCGCGGTCGCCGTGACAGGTGGCAGTCGATTGCCGCCAGACACAAGGCCACCACCAGCGGATCAGAGGCGGCGACCAGGACCAGGTGCCAGTACCCCTCGAGTCCCAGTAGTCCGAGCGCAGCGAATATCCCCGCGATCCTCGGGGCATACGGGCGGCCTGGGGCGGGACCGGTCAGACGGTGGGCGATCCGACCCGCGAAGACCGGAGCCGCAACAGCGCCCGCCACTGCCGTCACCATCCACAACCACAGCGCCTCACGCCCCGTTGGCGCGTAGGCGAACGTGAACAAGAACGTCAGCGGCTTCCAGGAGGGCGCCGAGTTCAGGTTCAGATCTCCGTGCAGGGCTTGACGCCCCCACACCAACCACCCGTACGCGTCGAACTGCGCCCGCATCTCCGTCAGGACGACGAAGCAAATCGACACCACAAGCACCCCGACGGCAACGATCATCCAGCGACGGCGCCCCACAAACTCGCCTAGAGGCGGGCGCCAAGAGCCCCTCTTCGTTACTCGGGCCCGGTCATCGATTGTCGGGACTGAAGCGCTCATCCGACCACTGGCGCGGGCAAGGTAACAGAACACCCCCGGCTCCCAGTCACGCCTGTGTCCAGGTCGGCCGCGCGGCGGGTCATGCCCTTTGTGGCCAAGGGCGTCTGCCCGGAGGCCTGCCTCTGCCTGCCCGACTGGGCGTACGAGCTCATCACCTTAACCGTCGCGCAACGCCTCGGAAGGGATCATCGGGTGATGTCCGACGTACTCTTGACGCATCGTTTCTATGGCGATCTTGCCGGTTGGTGGCCGCTCATCTCACCGGTGCAGGATTATCGGGAAGAGGCTGCGTTCGCCGCGACGCAGCTCAGCTCCGCGTCGATCCCGGTGAGCGAGGTCCTCGAGCTCGGTAGCGGGGGCGGCCACTCCGCCGCCCACCTCAAGGCCGGCTTCGCCATGACGCTGGTCGACATCTCCGAGGACATGCTCGCGGTCTCGCGAGAACTCAACCCAGAGTGCGAGCACCACCGTGGCGACATGCGAACGCTGCGTCTGGGCCGCACTTTCGACGCGGTGTTCATCCACGACGCGGTCGACTACATGACGACCGAGGCCGACCTCAGGCAAGCTGTCCAAACCGCGTTCGCGCATTGCCGGCCTGGCGGCGTCGCCGTCTTCGTACCCGACGAAACCAAAGAGAGCTTCCAGGAGTCGAGCGACCACGGGGGTAACGACGGCGACTGCGGTCGAGCGGTCCGATACTTGGAGTGGTCTTGGGATCCAGACCCACGAGACACCTGGACGCTGACCGAGTACGTTTTTCTGCTCCGGAACGTCGATGCTCCGGTTCAGATCGTGCATGAAACCCATCGTCTCGGCTTGTTCGCTCGCGAAGATTGGCTTGGCCTTCTCGCTGCAGTTGGATTCGTGCCGAGAGCCGTCACTGAGGTGACCTCCGAGGACCGGCCGCCACGCCAGTTCTTCGTGGGCCATCGTCCGCGAGTCCACGGGATCAGGCGAGATCGTCGTCGAGCCGCCCGCCGGCAGCAAAGGCACGCGTAGGAAGCCGTGGACTTCGAGCAGCGTCTTCGGGTCCCCGATCGTGGGTTCCGCCTGGCCGACCACGATCCTGGGGATCACGCCGGGCTAGGCAAGAAACGGGCCAGGGAGCGGCGAGCGGCTGACGTCGAGCGCCTGGCCGGCGGGCCTTGCTCGTGGTCCTCCAGGGCCTCGATGCTTCCGGTAAAGACGGGACGATCAAGCACGTCATGAGTGCAGTCGACCCCCAGGGCGTGACGGTGACGTCGTTCAAGCAGCCTGGGAAAAGCGCTTCGCGGACATCGCCACCTGGGAGCGGCACCTGACGCGCTCGGGGACCCGGGTGGCGAAGTTCTTCCTGCACGTCTCCAAGCCTGAGCAGCGCAGGCGCTTCACCGCTCGTCTCGAGCGACCAGAGAAGTACTGGAAATTCTCGATAGCGGACGTTCGTGAGCACCACTGCTGGGAGGCCTACCAGCACGCGTACCAGGCCGCGCTGCGCGCTACCAGCACGCGAAGGGCACCGTGGTACGTCCCTGCCGACCAAAAGTGGTTCTTGCGGACGGCGGTCGCCCCCATCATCGTCCAGCACCTCAGTGACATGGATCCGCAGTACCCAACGCCTTCACAGCAGGACCGCCGGGAGATGCGAGAGGGTCTCGCTTCCCTACGTGCCGAATCGTGAGTTCGGCGTCTGCAGGAACTTGGTGGTGCTACTAGCCGCCCTGTCCGCGAGTTCGGGGTCCTCCGCCACAGCGCGGCGTAGCGCCTGGTCGAAGCCGACCGGATGGATGTCGAACAGTCCCATGCCAGAGGGATCGGTCACTATCGTGGGCACAGCGAGCCCCTCGATCAGCGGCCGGGCGACACCTGCGTCGACCGGTGTCACAAGTCCGATCCAGAGCGAGGAGAGCCACGGAGTGATCAGGGGCACCGGGATACGCGGGCGGTGGGCGATGCCGAGCACATCGGCCATCCGGTCGAGCATCTCGCCGTAAGCGAGCACCTCGGGGCCACCGATCTGGACCTCCCGGTTCGCCGACCCCTTCACCGTCAACGCCTGGGCCAGGTAGCTCAGCGTGTCATCGATGGCGATCGGCTGCGTCGGGTTCGCGAGCCAAGCCGGCGCGATCATCGCCGGCAGGCGCTGCACCAGGTAGCGCAAGGTCCGGTAGGACTCGCTCTGCGGCCCCACCACCATGCCGGCACGGAAGTAGGTCAGTGGCGGACCGTAGTGATGCAGCGCCAGCGCCGTCTCGTGCCTGCTGCGCAGGTGCTGGGAGTGCGGCTTGTCGCCCAAGCCGCCCAGATAGATCACCCGCTCGATACCTTCCGCCCGCGCCGTGCTGGCGAATGCCGTGGCGGGGCTCGGTCGCTGGCCGCGAAGTCCTTCGGTCCGCCGCGGCCCATTGAGTGGACCAGGTAGTAGGCCGCGTCCACGCTGTGCCCCCGCGCCACGGAGCGTCTCGGGGCGCAGCACGTCGCCCTCGTGCAGATCGAAGCCCTGGCGTTCGAGCTCGCGGGCCCGCAAGCCATGGCGGTCGCGGACCAGGCATCGCACCTCCCAGCCCGAGTTGGCCAGCTGGGCGGCGAGGCGGCCTCCGATGAATCCCGTCGCCCCTGTGACGAGAACTCGGCCGCTCATGCCGCCCCGGCAGTGCAGCCAAGCGTTCGTCTCAGGCCCGCGAGCGCCCGATCGCCGACGCGATGAAACGCGAGCCCGAGCACCGCGTCCGCGATCCTGAGCCGGCCTCTGAGCTGGAGGTCGGCGTCGTAGGTGATACGCGTGCCCTCCTCCGTGGTCTCGAAGGTGATCCGGTCACGAGAGATCACTGTGGCGTTCTCACCGAGGAACGTAACCGCGTGAGGCGGGTCGTATTCGACGATCCGGTAGGTGAGCGGAATCCTTCTGCCCAGGAACCGGGCCACCAGTCGAAACTCGGCTCCCACATCGATCGGCCCGTCGTCAAGGCGCTGCGCCTGGACGACGCCAGGATCCCATTCTCTGCTCGTCGAAAAGTCGCTGAGATACGCGAACGCGTCCTCGCCTCCTCGCTGGGTCTCTACCGATGCTCGATAGCGGGCCATCAGCGTTCCGTTCCTGAGCTGGACATCGGCGGGGCGCCAACGTGCGAGGGGGACAGCCCACTCAGCCGCGCACAAAGAGCCCATAGACGATCTCGCTCCGGCGAGATCTCCCGGGTCCACGGCAGCAAGTTGGTTGTTCGCTGGCGGCGGTCGTGCCAGAAGCCGCCCGAGCTTTGACCCGGCTCGGCGGCCGCGCCGAGCCACACGATCGTGTCGGCCCCCTGTTCAGGAGTTCTCAACAGCGGCCGGGTCAGCCTCGAGAAGCGCGGGAGCGAGGACCGGAGCCCGGATGTGTCTGCCCAGCCCGGGTGCATCGCGTGAACGACAACGCCCGTGCCCTTGAGCCGGTTTGCCCAGAGCTCGGTGAGAACCACCTGCGCGCGCTTGGTTCGCGCGTAGGCCGTGGGGCCATCGAACTCCCCGCCCTCGCTCTCCAGGTCCTCGACCCGGAGTCGCTGCGTATACATGCCGCCAGAGGACACGTTGACGACTCGCGACGGGGCGCTTCTCTCGAGCAGCGGAGCCAGCAGGCTCGTCAGCAGAAACGGCCCCACTACGTTGGTCGCGAGGGTGAGCTCGATCCCGTCTGGCGAGACGGCGGGTCGTTCGCTCATGACGCCCGCGTTATTGACCAGCACGTCCAGCCGTGGAGCCTGATCGATGAAGCATTCGGCGAACTGCCGTACCGAGGCGAGCTCGCTCAGATCGCAAAGTCCCACCCGTACGTCACGGTTGCCCGAGCGCGATACGAGCGTCCGGCGTGCGACCTCGCCCCGCGACGCGCTGCGGACCACGAGCCACACTGTCGCGCCCAGGCGCCCAAAGCCCTCGGCAGCCCCCAAGCCGAGACCCGAGCTCGCGCCGGTGACGAGAACCACCTTGCCATCCATCCGCGGCAACTCGGCGTCATTCCAGGCGCGACTGCGAATCCGGTAGCCGATGCTCGTGTACCCGCCGACAACGGTGCGGTCGAGCGCGCTGTCGAGAAGCCTGCTAGTCATGCGGCCATCGAGGTCTCGAGGGTCTGTCTGTGGCCGCCGTGCGTCGCGACGGGGCGAGCGGCCAGCGGCGAGCGCGGCTTGGTCAGCAGCAGCTGGATGTCGTGGATGCGCCGCTCCGCGAATCCGGCTGCGCAGTAGGCGAGATAGAACGTCCAGAGCCGCCGGAATCGCTCGTCATAGCCGAGCTCGGCAAGCTCCCCGGCGCGGGCACTGAAGTTCTCACGCCAGCGCTGGAGCGTCGGGACGTAGTACCGCGTCAGGTCCTCCAGATCGACCGCCTGCATGTCGGTCCGCCTGGCCAGCGAACGCATGATCACCTCGAGCGAGGGCAGGCACCCCCCCGGAAAGATGTACGTCTTGATGAACGATTTCGACAGCTTCTCGAGTCGATAGGCGCCGTCATCGATCGTGATCGCCTGCAGCAGCATCGCCCCGTCATCGGCCAGCAGCTCAGAGCATTTCGCGAGAAACGTGCCGAAATGCCGCCAGCCGACAGCTTCGATCATCTCGACCGAGACGAGCTTGTCGTAACGGCCATCGAGATCGCGGTAGTCCTTCATCAGCACGCTGACGCGGTCGCATAGTCCGGCGCGGCGGACCTGGTCGACGACGTAGTCGTGCTGCTCGCGCGAGATCGTGGTGGTGGTCACCTGACAGCCGCGGGTCGCAGCGGCGTGAAGGGCGAACCCGCCCCAGCCCGCGCCGATCTCGAGCACGTGGTCTCCGGATCGGAGGTCGAGCTTTTCGCAGATGCGCTCGAGCTTCGCGACCTGGGCCTGTTCGAGGGTCATCGCCTCGGACTCCCACAGCGCGCACGAGTAGCTCATCGTCGGATCGAGCATGCGCGAGAAGAGCTCGTTGCCGAGGTCATAGTGCGCCGCGATGTCCCTTCGGCTACGCCGCTTGGTGACGGGGCGCAGCAGCGTCCAGACCCGCTCGAGCGGCCAGCGCAGCGGCACGAGCAGCGAATGGAGGCGGTCGATGCCATCGGCGTTGCGTGCCGCCACCCTGATCAGCTCCACCAGCTCGGCGGAGTCCCATAGACCACGGGCAAACGCCTCGGCCAGCCCGCGGCTGCCCCGAAGCAGCAGCGGCCAGGCTCGCGGCGAGTGGATCTGCACCGTCGCCACGATCGGTCCCGAGCCGTACACACGCCGCTGCGAACCGTCGGCGATCGCGACGCTGCCGAACTTGATCCGCCGCAGCGCGATCGACATGACCCAGCGGGCAAGCGAGGCCTTCATGCTCTCCTCACCCGAGGGGGGGGATGGACGGGAGCGCCAGCGAGCTTCAGTCCCAGCGCGTGCCGATAGATCAGCGCCAGCACCCGGACGGTCGCGAACGGATAGCGCGCGGTGATCCCCGCAATCGACGCCCGCGACAGCTCCCTGCGCCGCAGGGAAAGCGTGGCGTCGAAAGTGGTAGCACCCGCGCGCCTCGATCTGATGTGAACCGAGGCGGTCTCGGCGGGAATGGTCGCCCGGAGCTCGTAGCGATGATCCATTCCCATGAACGGCGACACGTGCAGTTCTTTGCCGAACTCGGCCCGAAGCACACCTTGACCGCTTGACGACCCGCCCAGCACGTAGGCATGCCGCTCCCCCCACGGAGTGTTCGTGACCTCGGCGACGACCGCCTCCAAGCGCTCGCCGCCGGCGTCGAGGCAGTAGTAGAAGCTCACCGGGCTGAAGAAATGCCCGTATGAGCGCAGCTGGGTCAGCAGCCGGATCGGCCCCCCGGGCCGTGTCCCTGTCTGGTTGTCGACCAGGTCGCTCACTGCGCAGCGAAGCGATGAGTCGGGATCGCCCAGATAATCGTCGCGGCGGAAGCGGACCAGCCCTGGTGTGTTTCGAAGCAGCCGGCCGTCGAGCAGCTCGGGAAGCTCGTCCAGATCTACGTACGCGAGCGCCAGCCGATGCGTGAACTCGCGCCGAGGCTCCGCACGCCGATGGCGAATCGTCCCCTCGTAGATACAGCTCGCGGTCATGCCCGCGCCCCGAACCGCTCGCCCACGCGCAGCGCGCTGACAACGCCGTCCTCGTGGAACCCCCACCCCCAGTACGCGCCGCAGAAGTGCGTCCGGTTCTGTCCGCTGATCTCCCTCAGGCGCGTCTGCGCCTTGACGCCTGCAGCCGTGTAGACCGGGTGTGCGTAGGAGATCGTCCGGATGACCTGAGCGGGATCGATCTCCTCGGTGCGGTTGAGCGTGACAAGAAATTCGCGTTCAGCGTGCAGCGACTGAAGTCGGTTCATGTGGTAGGTGAGCGTGGCCGCCGCCCTCGGCTCGTCCAGGAGGTGGTAGTTCCAACTCGCCCAGGCACGCTGGCGGCGAGGGAGCATCCGCACATCCGTGTGGAGCACCGCCTGATTGCGCTGGTAGGGCATCGCGCAAAGGATCTGGTGCTCGCGGTCGCTGGCATCTGCGAGCAGTGCCAGCGCCTGATCCGAATGGGTCGCGAGCACCACCTGGTCGAAACATTGCGGCTCTCCCCCGCGTGGCTTGACGAGGACGTGATCGGGATGGCGGACCACCGCATCGATTGGCGTGTGCAGCCGCAGCCGGTCGCTGAACGGTGCGATCAATGCCTCCACATACCGCGCCGATCCCCCGCGCACCACTCGCCAATGGGGCCGCTGGCGGAATGCCAGCATCCCGTGGTTGTCGAAGAACTCGACCAAGAAGCGCGCGGGAAAGCTCCACATCTCGCGTGGATCGGCCGACCAGACAGCCGAAGCTTGGGGAACGATCAGCCGCTCAATGAACGCGCTCGAGAATCGATGATCCTCGAGCCAGTCTCCGAGGGAGACGTCGTCTCCATGGCGCGTGAGCAGGTCGCGCGCCACGCGGTTGAAGCGAGCGAGGTCCGCGATCATCCGCGCGAACCAGGGGCTGAGAGCATGAGCCCGCTTTGCGAACAGACCATTGGCGGATGCGCTGCTGTACTCGAAATCGCCTCTGCCATCGCTGACGCCGAAGCTCATCGTCGACCGCTGGGAGCGAACTCCCAACCGCTCCAGCAGGCGCTCGAAGTTCGGGTAGTTCCGATCGTTGAAGACGATGAATCCGGTGTCGACCTGGTGCGTCTCGTTCGGAGTGTCGACGCGCACAGTGTGCGTGTGCCCTCCGGCATACGAGTTCGCCTCGAACACGGTCACCTGATGGGCTTGGTGAAGTAGATTTGCCACCACCAGGCCCGACACCCCTGCGCCAACGACAGCAACTCTCATGTCAAGGCTCAGCCGCTAGATGGCGGCCGGCAGCAGCACGCGGTCGATGGCGTGGATCACGCCGTTGGAGGCCTCGATGTCGGCGCTCAGGATCTGCGCCCCGTCGACGTGGATGGCGCCATCGATCGAGATCGTCAGCTGTTCTCCATTCACCGTCGAAGCTGACGCGGGCCCCTTTACGTCGGCCGCGAGGACCCGGCCGGGCACTACGTGGTACGTCAGCACCTTCGCCAGCGTATCGGGTTCCAAGAGCAGCGCCTCGACGGTTCCCTCCGGGAGCTGCGCGAACGCCTCCTCACTCGGAGCGAACACCGTGAACGGGCCCTCCCCAGCAAGCGTCGGCGCGAGGCCAGCCCCGTCGATCGCTGCGACCAGCGTCTCGAAGCCCGCATCTCTCGCGGTATCAACGATGTT
The DNA here is from genome assembly GCA_030948665.1 of Actinomycetota bacterium. Classification (GTDB taxonomy): domain Bacteria; phylum Actinomycetota; class Thermoleophilia; order Solirubrobacterales; family Solirubrobacteraceae; genus Palsa-465. The sequence goes on from JALYZY010000195.1 coordinate 12,536, forward strand.
CTTGGGCATCTCTGCTCCTAGCTGGTTTGTGGGCGGCACCGGAATTCCTTGTACGTACTTTGTACGAAAGCTAGACAAAGGTAGCGAGTCAGGTCGGACTTGTCAAGTGTTCGTCTAAGGTTTGTATAATCATCTCGTGGCTTCAGGCCCTGGATCCCTTCGGATCGGCGAGTTCTCCAGACGCGTCGGCGTGAGCACCGAGCTGCTTCGAGCCTGGGAGCGCCGCTATGGGCTGCTTCACCCGGTCCGGTCCGCCGGAGGGTTCCGGCTCTACACCGACGAGGACGCCGAGCGCGTCGCGGCCATGCGCCGCCTGCTCGACGATGGCCTCTCCGCAGCACAGGCGGCCCGGGCGGCGCTCGCGGGGGAACAGCCATCCAGAAGACCGCTCGAAGCCGCTGCGGGACATCTCCTTGACGCGATCCGGAACTACGACGAAGCAGGTGTGCACGCGGTGCTCGACGAGAGCCTCTCGGCCTTCGCGCTGGAGACAGTCCTCCGCGGGCTGCTCCTGCCGGCCCTCGACCAGATCGGGCAGGAGTGGCAAACGGCCGCGCTGGATGTCAGCCAGGAGCACTTCGCCAGCAACCTGATCCGCGGCCGGATGCTGGCGCTCGCGCGGCAGTGGGGCCGAGGTTCCGGCCCCCGCGCCCTGCTGGCGTGCGTCCCGGGCGAGGCGCACGACATCAGCTTGATCGCGTTCGGCCTGATGCTGCGCTCCTATGGCTGGCGGATCGTGTTCCTCGGGGCCGACACGCCGCTGTCCACCCTGGCGCAAACAGCGGAGGCAACCCAGCCCGCGCTCACCGTCCTCAGCATTTTCGACCCGGCCCTGCTCGCGCACCACGCCAGCGCGCTCCGCCGCCTCGCCAAGGCGGTCCCGCTCGCCCTCAGCGGTCCCGGAGCTTCAGAAGCGACCTGCAAGAGATTGCGGATCCGCCGACTCGACGGCGACCTGATCGAAGCCGCGCATCAGGTAGCAGGCGGACCGGTGACCGAGCGGCCCGAATTTCAGTAGTAGCCGAGGCGCGCCAGCGGCTCGATCAGCTCGCGTTCCTCGTAGGACAGGTGGGAGCGCATCGTGTCCGTGAGAAGATCAACGGCGCCGCGCAGCTTCGTCATCCCGTCGGGCTCCGCGACGAGCGCGACGAGTGCTCGGTCGACCTGGTCGAGGACGTCGGCTCGCCACGCTGCGCGCAAGCACCACGGGCTGGCGCAACGGCAGATTCGCCACGTTCGGCGCGACGCGCACGCCCGAGGTCTGCGCGGCGACCACCGACAGAAGCGTCCAGGTGTCCAGGAAACGCGCTTGGTAGGGATGGTCCTGAAACGTCACCAAGTCGAGGCCGACGACATCGGCAAGCTTCGCCAGCTCCAGCACCGCCGAGGCGTGGGCAGCCTCCGGCGGCACAAATACGCCGAACTGCAGTTCCTGGCGATAGTCGGCCATCGCTCTGGCTCCTAGCAAACGCTGAATGTTGCTCGCTCGCAGTCAGCGGGCCGCCACGACTGGATCCGCCTGTCCCGCTCGGACAGGCGTAGCCTCGGCTGACAAAGCGCTCACTGCGCGCGCCAGATGAGATTCAAGGCCGCGGAGGTTGCCCACGTGATCGATCGCCAAGGCGGCGCCGACCGCCAGCCGTATCCCGTACCTCGAGTCTTCCGCTACGGCGTTGTCGAGGCCGCGCAGCACCTCCGCCCTTCGGACGTCCCCTCCGTCTTCGGGCGCGGGCACGGGCCCTGTCTGCCTGATGGCGTCGGCAAGCCCGAGGTACCACCCGCGGACCGCTGTCACCTCGCGATCTAGGATCCCCGTGCCGTCCCACCGCCCGGTCTCAGTGGCGATCGTCGTCAGCGAGTGGCCCGCAAGCCTGAGCCGTGTCGCTCCGGTCACGACGGTTGCGATGCTGTCGAGATCGAACTGCTCTTGCCCGGGCTCGGCGAGAAACTGCCGGTAGGCATCGTCAAGCCGGTGCGCGGCTGCGATGGCAGCGGCCTTCAGCGTGAGCACATCCCCAGCGGTCGCTGCCGCCGCGAAGTAGTTCGCGCTGGCGGCGTATGCATCGGCCGCGCTCTGGCGCAGGGCCGACCTGGCGCCGCGCGGCCACAGCAGGAGACCGACCAGAAGGCTGATCGCGAACCCAATCGCGACGTCCTCGATGCGTACCAGCCCCACCTTCCACCCGATCGGCTGGATGATGTTGAACAGAATCACCAGCACGACCGTGAAGCCGGCCTGACCGGCAGAGAACGAGATCGCGCGTGGCGCATAGGCGGCGAGCAGGACCGCGATCGGCAGCAAGGCCCACAGCAGGTCGTGACTCGTCCCGATCACCGCAACCACGGCACCCCCGACGACGATGCCGAGGGCAGTTCCAGCGACGGCCTGGACGATCGTCGAACCGGTGCCCAGTGCGCTCGAGCGCAGAACCGAAAGCGTCCCGAGGACCACCCAGAATGCATGCTGCAGGGACGCCCTCTCGGCAACGTAGACGGCGATCGTCAGGCCGGCCGCGCCTCTCAGGCTATTGCGGAACCAAACCGAGCCCAAGCGTGCGTGCTCGGCTAGGAGCCGCGCCACCTCACGGGGTGCAGAAGCGCGACCGCGCGGACCCCAGTCGGCTTCCGGCCCTGCGGCGCCTGTAGCCATCAGAGTGTTGGCACCGACCTCCCACACGGCGTACGAAACCGCTCGCGTCCTGAACGCGGGTTGCACCGCGGACAACATTGCGTTCTCGTCGCGGTCGCGACGGATATTGCGAATATCGCGTACCAACGCCTCGATGCCGGCTTCACGCGCCTGTACCAGGCGATCCAGGTTGAGCCGTTCGTCGATTCCGCCCAGCCTGGCCGCACACCCGCGCAGCACGGAGACGGCGGCAGACACCGTCTCCCGATTCTCCTCGCGGCAGATGTCGAGTCGAGCGCTGGCCTGTTCGGCGACGATCGTTCGCAGCCAGTCGAGCTCGTCGACCAGGAACGCCAGCGCCTTCGTCGCGCCGGTGGCTCCTGTCGGACGGTACGGCGTCGCGACGAATCGCTGGCGAAGCGTGGTGACGGCATCTCGCATTTCGGCCAGGCCGCTCGCCAGCGGCACGCCGTCCAACTCAGACTGGAGCAGATCCGCGATTGCGTCGCATGCCCGGGCTGCTGCGGGTCGAATCGCCGGTCGAGGGCGGGGTGGCCACAGCAGCATCACTGCGGCAATCGCCACTGCGCACGCCAAGCCCCACCCTTCGAGGCGCTCTGGGATCGCGGAGAGCGGCGCTGGAATGTTGACCGCGAGGATGAGACTCAGCAACGCGGCGAAAGCACCGGCGGCGAAGTAGCGGTTGATCAATCCCGCGAACAGGATCGTGAACCCCAGGACCGCAGTGATGGCAGCAGCTGCCCATGGAGACCGAGAGCAAAGAGTGCCAATCGAGATCAGCACGGCGCCGACGCCAGCGAGCGTCAAGTAGGCCTGCAAGCGGCGCCGCGGGGGACCCTCGAAGCTCGCGAGGACGAGTACCGAGAATGAACCGAAAGCGGACAGGAAGGTCGTCTGCGGCTGGCCGATGACGTTGTCGGTGAACGCGAACACGGCCGGCATCACGATCGCCGCGCGGGCGGCGCTCTTCAGTGACTCACGCTCGGGGTCGTGCGCATCGAGGTGGCGCACCATCGACCCGACCCAGGCGGCCCGCGGCTTCGGTTCGGTTGACACGCTCGCGGTGATTGTCCTCCCCTCTAGGCTTCAGAGTTCTTCGCGGCAAGCGCCGAGCGCCCCGTCGAGGTAGGTTTGTGAAATGAAACAGCGTGTGGTCATACTCGGGGCGGGGTTCGGCGGGCTCGAGCTCAGCACCCTGCTCTCGGAGGCGTTCGGCGCGGACGTCGACGTGACGCTGATCGACAACAACGACGCGTTCGTGTTCGGGTTCTCGAAGCTCGACGTGATGTTCGGTCGCGCCACGCCCGAAGCGGTGAGTCTGGCGTACCGTGACATCGCCAAGCCTGGGGTGAGGGTGTTACGGGAGACCGTCACCGCAGTCGACCCCGAGAGCCGCCGCGTGACCACGGACGCGGGAGCCCACGAGGCCGACTTCCTGGTGATCGCACTCGGTGCGGACTACGACATGGACGCCACTCCAGGCCTTGCCGAGGGCGGCAACGAGTTCTACACGCTCGCCGGCGCGGAGCGGCTGGCCGGGATCATCCCGACCTTCTCTGAGGGGCACGCGGTGATCGGAGTGTGCGGGGCCCCGTTCAAGTGCCCGCCCGCACCGAGCGAGTGTGCGCTGCTCCTCCACTATGAGCTGATCGCGCGCGGGGTACGCGACGCCTGTCAGATCTCATTCGTGCTCCCGCTGCCCTCGCCGGTACCGCCCTCGCCCGAGACCTCCGCGGCACTTATCCACGAGTTCGCGCAGCGCGATATTACGTTCATCCCGGGTCGACGCGTCAGCTCAGTCGACGGATCGCGCAAGGTCGCCGTCCTCGACGACGGCGCGGAGGTGCAGTTCGACCTCTTCTTGGGCGTGCCGAAGCACCGTGCGCCGGATGTCGTGATCGCCAGCGGCATGACCGAAGAGGGCTATGTGCCCGTGAGCTCGGCCACACTCGAGACGCGATACCCGGATGTCTACGCGGTCGGCGACGTCGCCACCGCAGGTGTGCCGAAGGCCGGCACGTTCGCCGAGGGCGCCGCGCGCGTGGTGGCGCAGTCGCTGATCTTCAGGTTGCGCGGTGGCGAGCCGCCGGGCCGCCACCTCGGGCAGGGCACGTGCTACATCGAATTCGGTGAAGGCCGGGTCGCCGGCGTGGATATCGATTTCCTCTCGGGGCCTGCGCGAACGGGCACGTTCCGGCCGCCCTCCCCCGCGCTGGCGGCCGAGAAGGACCACTTCGGCTCCAGTAGGCGGGCGCGCTGGTTCGGCGCTTGAGCCAAACCAACGCACCCACTGGCCGTGGGGTCGCCGCCGCTGCTTAGACGGCTGACAGGTCCCTTACCTGCGTCAGGCGGAAGCTGTTGCCTGACGGGTCGCGGAAGCCCGAGTCGATGCCGTACGGCCGCTCCTCGGGGTCCTCCGTGAACTCCACGCCCCGACTCCTGAGCTGCTCGTAGTCGGCGTGGACATCGTCGGTGGTCAGGAAGATCGTGCCCGCGAACCCCTTCGCCATCAGGCTCTTGACCTGCTCGGCGGTCTCGGAATCCATCACAGGCGGTCCCGGGATCTCCATTAGAACGATCGAGATGTCCGGCTGGCGCGGGGGGCCCACGGTCAGCCAACGGAAGTTGCCCATCTCCGGGAGCGTCACGTCCGATCGAACCTCCATCCCGAGTTTCCTGGTGTAGAACTCGAGCGCCGCGTCCTGGTCGTGTACCCACAGCTGAGTGGTGGCGAGCTTGAACATCTTGTCCTCCGGTGGTCGGGTGCTGGACTGCGACCACACTAGGCCCGCTGCGTCCGGTTGTCTTCTCGAAACGTGCTGCGTTGCGGGCGGCCATAGAAGCGAACGACACAGGCGGGGACCAGCGCATAGTCAGCCGCAGGCGGGAAGCGCGCGCGATATGCGCTCGGAGTCATCCCGAACGTTTGCTTGAAGCTCGTGGTGAACGAACCGACGCTCTGCAGGCCCACCGAGAAGCAGACGTCCGCAACCGAGCGGTCGGTAGATCGCAGCAGGGACGCCGCACGCTCGAGTCGCCTGGTCAGCAGATAGGCGTGCGGCGATTCTCCGAACGCTCGGCGGAACTCCCGGCTGAAATGCGCGCGCGACAGGTTCGCCACGCAGGCCAGATCGTCGACGTCGAGCGGCTCGAAGTACCTCGCGTCCGCCAGGTCCTTGGCGCGCAGGAGGTGGCGGGCGGGCGGGACGAACGCCATCGCCACTCAGCCTAGCCGCGACGATTGCCTCGCCCGGATCTCACAGCGCGGCTTCTTCGCCCGTTCAAGGGGCATGCGACTCTACGACTACGCAGCCTCAGGCAATTGCTACAAGGTGCGACTGCTGCTCGCGCTGCTCGATCAACCCTACGAACGCGTCCCGATCGACATCTTCGCCGGGGACACGCTCACCGACCAATACACGGCGATCAACCCGTTGCGCGAGACGCCGGTGCTCGAGCTCGATTCCGGACACAGGATCGCTCAGTCGAACGCGATCCTCTGGTACCTCAGCGAGAGCACGACGTTCCTCCCCGACACGGCGCTTGCTCGAGCGCAGATCGCGCAGTGGCTGTTCTTCGAACAAGAGAGCGTGATGTCTGGAATCGGCTCGGCGCGCTTCCGCATGCTCACCGGTCGCGACGCGTCGGGGCTCCCGGGACGGCTCGAGATAGCGTCCAAAGCTCTCCACGTCCTCGAGGCGCACCTAGCCGAGCGTGAGTTCGTAGTCGGCGCGGATCCGACGGCCGCCGACATCTCGATCTTCGCCTACACCCATGTCGCGCCGGACGCCGGCATAGACCTCGGCCGCTTTCCGGCGGTGTCGGCATGGCTTGCGCGGATCGAGTCCTTGCCGCGCTTCATCGACGATTTCGTGCCCTATCCCGACAACGCCAGGCCAGCTCAAGGGCGGTCGATCTACGATTGAGCCGACTGCCGTCCTGGCCGGATCGGGGCCGGTGCGACTGGCAGCCAGAGCGCCGGCCGCCGCATCCCTCCAGCGTGACGCTGGTCGGGCCGATCAGGGCAGAAGCACGATCTTTCCGTGGCTTCGACGCTCGGCCAGCTCGCGGAAGGCGGCGCGAACCTGATCGAGCGGATACCTGCGCGCGATCGGTATCTCCAGGCTTCCATCGGCGACCATCGCCGCGAGCTCCGCCAGCAGCGCCGCGTTGCCAATGGCGTGAGTGCCTTGCCCCCGGACGCCAAGTCGCTGTACCGCGTCGAAGTCGGCGATCGTATTGATCCTCTCCGGCGCGACGCCCAGCTCGATCGCCAGATCGACGTATCCGCCGCCAAACGTGTCGATGAATGCGTCGATCTTGCCGTGCGCCGCCTCGCGAATCCGCTCAGCTTGCCCATCGCCGTAGCTCACAGGCACGATGTCGTGGTTGCGCAGCCAGTCGTGGTTGCGTTCGCTGGCCAACCCGATCACAGTTGCTCCGGTACGACGCGCTAGCTGGACGGCGATGGAGCCGACGCCTCCCGCCGCTGCTGAGACGACAACCGTCTCGCCGGCGTGGGGCGCGACGGCCTGCACTGATGCGTAGGCAGCCAGCCCGACGACGAATAGGGACCCAGCGACTTCCCACGACAATGAGGCCGGTTTCGGAATCAGCTGATCGCTCACAACGACGACGAGCTCCGCATGGCTTGCGCGTTCCTCGGTCCACCCCAGGACCTCGTCCCCCCCAGAGAAAGCGGTGACGCCCTCACCGACATCCCGCACGGTCCCGGCCAGATCTGTGCCCTCGCCAGACGGGAATGTCGCCGGCCAGCGAGCATGCAGTCGCCCCTCGCGGATCCCGATCTCCCCGGGGTTGATCCCCGCCGCCTTGACCGCGACCAGCACCTGGCCGGGGCCGGGGACGGGATCCTCGGCGTCTCGGACCTCCAGAACATCCACCCCGCCGTACTGGTCGAATCGCACTGCTCTCATGTGATCTCCTTGATGACCGCTACAACGGCGGATCTCGCCTCAGGGTACGGCCGCGGCCTCTTCGGCGACGGCCGCAAGCCGCGCTCTGGTCTTGGCGGCCCGCACAGCGTCGGTCAGTGTGTCGATGTCGTAGACGCCATAGTGACGACGGCCGTTGATGAAGAAAGTCGGCGTGCCCGAGACCCCGCTTTCGTCAGCGCTCGCCACATCCTCGCTGACGCGTGGCTGGTACTTTCGCCGGCGCAGCTCGTCGCTGAACCGGTCGACATCGAGGCCGATCTGTTCGGCATAGCGGGTGAGATCGCGTGGCGTGAGGTCCTCCTGGTTGGCGATCAACGTGTCGTACATGTCCCAGAACTTTCCCTGGGCGGCGGCCGCCTCGGATGCCTCAGAGGCCAGCTGGGCACGGGGATGGACATCGTTGAGCGGTAGGTGCCTCCACACGTAGCTCACGTCGGAGCCGAGCGAGGAGAGCAATTCCCGGATCACCTGCTCTGCTTGCCCACAGTACGGGCACTGGAAGTCCCCGTACTCGACGAGTGTCACCGGTGCGTCGTCAGCTCCGCGGATGTGGTCTCGGGCCGGGTCGACATCTTCGGCGAGGTCGAGGATGTCCTCGGCTGTACGGCCGATCTGGCGAGCACGGAGAGTGCTCGGCATCCGTCTGATGATTCTGGTCAGCGCCCATCCGAGCAGCGGCGCGAGGATCACCGTGGCGAGCGCGCCAAGCCTCGCCTCGTCGAGGCGCTCGCCGGTGAACGCAAGACTCGAGATCAGGAGCGAGATCGTGAAGCCGATCCCGGCGCACGCGCCGCCTGCCGCGAGCACCGGTCCGCTCACCAACGCTCGTGGACCATGCAGAGCCGGCCGTGATGCAAGCCACGAGCCGCCGAAGATGCCAATCGGCTTGCCGAGCACGTAGCCGACGATGATCCCGAGTGTGATCGGGGAGGAGATCGCGTCGCCCAGCAGCTTCCCGGTCAGGTGGATCCCCGCGTTGGCGAGCGCGAACAGCGGCACGATCACGTAGCTGGTCCACGGGTGCAGGTCGTACTGCAGCCGCTCGTTCGGCGAGATCGCGGACAGGAGGCTCTGCCGTGCCGAGCGCGCCAGCTCCGGCGTCGGTTGCTCGCGGAATGACCGAGTCAACGCCGTTGCCCGCTCGAGATCCTCGCGCGAGGGCGGGTACGCGCCGGTCGCCAGGCCGATCGCGAGGCCCGAGACGACCGGGTCGATCCCCGACTTGAACATCGCGAACCACAGGGCGATTGCGATCGCGACCGAGGCCGTGCGCCGTCCGACGGGCGCGTAGCGGAGCCCCAGTAACGCCGCGAACAATGCGAGCGCGACTGCCAGCGCCACGATCGAGATGTGGCTCGAATAGACGGTCGCGATCACGACCAGCGCGAGCAGATCGTCGATCACCGCAAGGGTCAGCAGGAACACGCGCAGCCGCGTTGCGGTCCGGGGAGTCAGCAGCGCAACTGCGCCTAGGGCGAACGCCGTGTCGGTCGACATCGCAGCACCCCACGCATGCGCCCCGGGGCCACCGGCGTTGAACGCCAGATAAATCAAGATCGGCACGGCGACACCGCCGATCGCTCCGACCACGGGGATCGCCAGCCGACGTCGCTCGCGAAGCTGGCCGAGATCGAGCTCGCGCTTAGCCTCGAGCCCGACGACCAGGAAGAACAGTGTCATCAGGCCTTCGTTGACCCAGTGACGAAGGTCGGCAGAGATCCCTGCGTGGCCGAGGTGGATCACGAGTCTCGTCGTCCATACCGACTCATACGAGCCAGACCACGGCGAGTTCGCCCACACCAAGGCTGCGATCGCCGCCCCCAGCATCACAACCGCGCCGCCGGTCTCAGTGCTCAGGAAGCTGCGCACCGGCGCCGCGAGGTTCCGCGCCCACGCGGTCCGTCCGCCGTAGGAGTTGGCCTGTGCGTCGACACTCATCGGCGAGCAGTCAGCGTAGCCACATACATGCGGTCTCTGGGGCCGCTAATCGATCCCGAAGACATACCAGCTAGCTGCAGCCCCGCACACCCGAAGACACACCAGCTAGCTGCAGCACCGCACACCGGGGCCTGCATTGGCAGATCCAGAGCATGCGCTCGCCGCTCCGCGCCCGCAACCGAGGACAGGTATCTAGAGACGGTCACTCGGCGCTGGTGGAGTTCAGTCACTCGTGCTGACGGTCGGTGCCGTCGAGAAGCACATCCAGATCATCATGTCCAAGCTCGACCTGCCGCACTCGACGACCGACCACCCGCGTGTGCTCGCTGTGCTGGCTTACCTGGAGCGCGCCGAATAGACGGGCGAGGTATCCGACTCGCCGCGCGCCTTAGGACCGCAGCGCCGCCCGCCCCAGGGCGGCGTGAGCACCGGCCTGAAGCTCCTGGAGCTGGATCGGGGTCGGGCACCACGTCGACTCGAAGCTCGCGATGTCCCAGCCGGCGAGGTGCGCACCCGCCTCGTACGCGCTCTGGCAGAACGCGAGCAGTGTGGTGCGAGGGTCGGCGACGGCGCGGACGGCCTCGTAGGGAAGGATCGCCATCGAGCCGGAACCCACCTCGATCCACCGCCCTGCTGTTAATGGCTGTTCGCGTAGCCCCTCGGGCTCGGGCGCGGTGTAGGAGTAGTAGGCGGCATCGCCGACGTTGTCGTCGCCGGCCCAGAATCCGAACGAGATGACTTCCTGGGAGTAGGCCTCCTGCGTTACTGGGTCGGCGTCGGTTTGCGGCCCAGCCCGGCCCGAGAAGCGCGTGAGCGCAAGATCGAGGCTGTGCCAGAAGAGGTGAACGGGGCTGGTCTTGCCGTTGAACCATCCGCTGAACTCCTCGAACACCAAGTCCGACCAGTCGAGGATCTGGCCGAAGCGCTCGACTGCATCGCGGTCCCAGGAGGCGTGCTCGGTGTCGCGGCCGAATGGAGTCTTCATCGGAACGCCGAACGGCTCCTCCTTGATCTCGACATCAATCCCCAGGTCACCGAGCATCCGGTGGACGCCGGTATCGAACTCCGCTACCGACAGCCCGTCCGCCAGCTCCAGCGAGTTGCTCCGACCGTCGGAGGTCAGGATCACTAATGCGTGATCGACGAAGTCGAATGCGATCTCGAACGTTGTCTCCCGATGATGCATGCGCCGGGTGGTGAGACCGCGAACGTCGACATATAGCGGCACGTTCCACCAGTGGTTGCGGGGTGCGGTCGTGGCCAGGCGGATCTTGCCGACGATCTGGCAATAGAGATGCAGCGTGTCTCGAGTGGCGCGCCACTCGCTCAGATGGAGCTCGGGCAACGTCATTCGGTGACGATGAACGCGACGTCGTCGATGTAGCACCAGCTCCAATCCTCGCCACGCTCGGCGGAGCGGACGATCGGGTGTCCCGAGGTCTGCGCATGAGCGGAGGCATGGCGATTGGGTGAGCTATCGCAGCACCCGATCTTGCCGCAGGATTGACACATACGCAGGTGCATCCACCTGCCCCCGATCGCCAGGCAATCCTCGCACCCCTCGATCTCCTCCGGCAGCTCGATCAGCTCGATCCTGTCCAGGTGCGAGCAGCTGACGCTCATCTGCTCCGAGTATGGCAGCAGCGAATCGACCAGACCGTTTTCCCCCAGCTTGCCCGGCTTCGTCGATCGCCCGGCGGGCGTCGCGGTTGCTCGGGCGTGCGATCGGGGACCATGTGAGCGGATGTCCAACGCCTCTGCCCGAATTGCCCCCCGTGCCGATTCGATCGTCGGCGCCGGCATCGAGGGCGCAGTGAGGCTCAAGCACCGGTGGCGTCTGCGTCGCCTCGGGCACCCTGAGGCGCTCGACCCGCCCGATGATCGGAGCTGGGCGGTCGGCGATCCCCCTCCTCGCGAGGGGTGCTCGATGGACGTGCTGATCGATGGCGAGCAGGCTTTCGCGGCGATCGCCGAGGCGATCGAGGGGGCTCGGGACTTCATCCACATTGGCGGCTGGCACCTGGCCCCGCACTTCGAGCTCGTTCGTGGCGAGCAGCCACTTGTCATCGGGCAGCTGCTCGCGCAAGCCGCCGAGCGGCTGGATGTCCGAGTGCTGGTGTGGGCCGGTGCGCCCCTGCCCGCATTTCATCCCACCCGCGGCGAGGTGCAGCGCGCGGTGCACCTGCTGACCCGGGGTACGAAGATCCGGTGCGAGCCCGACCCGCGGGAGCATCCGTTCCACTGCCATCACGAGAAGATCATCGTCGTCGATGGCCAGGTCGCGTTCGTCAACGGTATCGACATAACCGACCTCGCCGGCGACCGATTCGACCGCAGCGACCATCCCGCGCGCCGCCGGCTGGGATGGCATGACGTCGGCACCAGAATCCACGGACCAGCCGTCAGCGACGTGCACGATCACTTCGCCCTGCGTTGGCGGGAGCTGACCGGCGAGCAACTCGAGCGCCCTGCGCCGTCATCCAGCGCAGGCGAGACTCGAATCCAGGTGGTGCGCACGATCTCCAACGGGATGTATGGGGCTGTGCCGGATGGCGAATTTCGGATACTCGAGAGCTACGTCCGCGCGATCCGCCGGGCGCAGCGCTTCATCTATCTGGAGAACCAGTTTCTGTGGTCGCCGGAGATCGTGGCGCACCTCCGTGACAAGCTGCGCTCACCGCCATGTGAGGAATTTCGGATCGTGATCCTGCTCCCGGGCAAGGCCAACAATGGCCAAGACGACACCAGCGGCCAGCTGGCCATCCTCGCCGGGGCAGATGGCGACCACGGCCGATTCCTGGCCGCCACGATCCGCTCGCTGAGTGGCGAACGCGACGACCCGCTCTACGTTCACGCCAAGGTGGGGATCGTCGACGACCGCTGGATGACCATCGGCTCGGCCAACCTCAACGCGCACTCGCTTATGAATGACACCGAGATGAACGTCGTGACCGATGACGCGGCGCTCATCCGCGACACGCGCCTGCGCCTATGGGCCGAGCATCTGCAGCTGGCCCCCGCGACGATCGCCGGCGAGGAGCCATGCGAGGTGATCGACAATCGCTGGCGGCCCACCGCCCTCGAGCAGCTTCACCGCCTGAAGGACGGTGCGCCCCCGACGCATCGGCTGCTTGCGCTTCCCGGCGTCTCGCGACGCTCACGGAGGCTTCTCGGGCCGCTGGTGGGCCTGATCGACGACGGCTGACATAAGCGCAAACAATGTCGCTGTGGAACTTTTTCCGGTCGCTGCCGGTCTAAGTCATCTAGAGCAGGACGTTCCTTTCGACGGAGGTATCCGATGGCAGAGGCAAGCACCAGCAGTGAGCACACCAGCAGTGAGCACACCCCGAAGTCCGGTCAGGCTGTAGTCAGCCGATCAGCCTCGCCCCAGGCGGACGGACCCCTTCAGACCGAGCGCGGTCAGACCACGATCGCCGATACCGTAGTCACGAAGGTCGCCGGTATGGCGGCCCGTGAGGTCCGCGGAGTGCACGAGCTGGGCGGCGGCATGGCCCGCGCGCTGGCCGGCGTCACCCAGCGGGTCGGGGTTGGTGACGAGCGTAGCCAAGGGGTTACGGTTGAGGTAGGCGAGCGGGAGGCGGCGGTGGATCTGACCGTGATGATCGAGTACGGCGAGTCGATCCCTCGGGTCTCGCAGGCGATTCGCGATAACGTGATCAAGCGGATCGAGGGCATCACCGGCCTCTCGGTCACCGAGGTCAACGTGAGCGTCAACGACCTGTACTTCCCGGGCGACGACCTCGCTGACGAGTCGCCCCGCGTTCAGTAGCTCCTGTTCATGGGTTCCTCCTCGCTTGCGCAGACGGTGGCGCGCGGCTCGGCGCGCTTGCTCCTTGCGCGGCTGGCGTTGCGCGCAGCGTCTGAGGTCCCGAGCGTGCTTGGGACCGACTCTGGACCGCAGAGGCTGCGTGTCGTTGCCGACCCGCCGGAGCTGCTGAGGGGCGTGTCGGTAACAGCGGAGGGGGACGGCCGATACGCCGTCGATCTGTGCTTGGTTGCCGGAATGGTGCCGCTGCACGCCCTGGCCGAGGACGTCAGAGAGCGCGTCCGAAGCTATGCCAAACGCGAGCGACTCGAAAGCGAGCTCGGCACGATCAACGTCGAGTTCGCCACGGTCATGAGTGAAGAGGAGGCGACCGCGGCCGCCAGCGCGACCGTGGTGGAGGCACTGGACGCGCTGGCCAATGGACCCGCGGCAATCGGTGCGCAGACGATCGAGGCCCAGCGTGACGTGGCGGCCGACCAGGCGGCGCCAGCCGAACAGACGCTCGGAACCGAACAACTGATCGTCGAAGCCGAGCAGGGGATCGAGGGCGGCCCACCGCTCCACCCCCAAGAGGCGACCCAACCCGAAGAGTGGATCATTGAAGGCAAACTGGCCATCAAAGGGGTGCCGGGACAATCGCCGGCCGACCCGGCACAGCATCCGCGCCCGGCCGAAGAGGACTCTGCGCCACCCTTCGAGGCTGGCGAAGGACGCCCGCGGTGATCCTGCTGGCTCGGGTCCTGGTCCGCCTGCTCGGGTTCGTGGCGCTGATTGTGCTCGCGGTCGCCGGAATCGTCGTGGCGGTGTTCTGCATCGGGACCGGTACGCACGGCCCCAGCCTGGGTGGCCTGGCCAGCCTTCTGTCTCTGTCCTCCGTTCGCGACACCGTGGGGCGGGACCTGTTCAGGCTTGCCGAGCCAGGTTCGGTGGCGGTGATCGCTGGTCTCTGCGGGCTAGGCGCAGTCCTGCTGGGCCTGCTGCTGCTGACCGGGATCCTGGTCCCCCGACGCGAGCGCTTGGTGCAGTTGGTCAGCGACGAGCGCGGAACAATCGCCGCCCGCCGGCGTCCCCTCGCTCAGGTGGTCACTGCGATCGTGGAACAGGTGCGAGGTGTCACCGAGGCCCGGGTCCGGGTCCGTCCCCTCAGAAGGGCGGGAGGGCGACTGTCGGTGCGGGCGAGTCGGACCCGTCCCGCCGATCCGCGCGAGGTGCAGAACGCGGTACGCCAACAGCTCGCGAGCCTGACCGAGCCGTTCAAGCTGAAGGCCCGCGTCGAAGTCCCCCGGCACGGGCCGCGAGTGCAGTGATGCTTCGTCAGCGAGTGCGCGAGCGGACCTCTGTGCTGGTGCTCGGCGGACGTCTGGTGACGCTGGTCCTCGCGCTGGCGCTTGTCTGGTACGGCCTGATGCTTGTGCTGCTCGCTGTGAAGATTTCTCCCGCCACGGTCGATTCGCTCAGCGGCTACCGCACCGCCTTTCACTGGTTGGCCGGCCTGCGCCCGTCAGACGTGGATGGCGCGAGCACGCGTGCGATCGCGGCGGCAGCCGGAGTGCTGTCGTTTCTGGTGTTCGGCTACCTGGCGCTTAAACAGCTCCCTCGCCCGTATCTGACTCGCCGAGAGCTGTCGCTAAGCGCCGATGAGCAGGGCGAGGTCAGGGTCGAGCCCCGCGCGGTCGAACGGTTGGCCGAGGTCGCCGCCGCGGCCCATTCGCAGGTGACCGACGCCCGTGGGCGATATTCAGTCGATGACTTATCGGTCGATGTGACGATCCGCCGCGTCCGCGACGTGGCCAGCATCCTGCGGGAGGCACAGACGCGCGTCTCGCAGGCACTGGAGCAGCACGGACTTCCCGTCATGCGTGTGAATGTCACCCTGACCGGCTATGACCGCAGCAACCGAACGGAGCTTCAATGATCACCATCAAGCACTACCTCGGCCTCCTGGGCTTCCTATTCGTGGCCGCTTGGATTGCCTTCAATTTCGGCGACGCGATCCTCTGCCTGGTCGGGGCCGGGGTGTTCTACGCCGGCGGTGAAGTCGTGCAGGGCGAGCTCGATCTCGGGGAGATGCAGGCTCGCATGCGACGCTCGCGCGCGGCGCCCCGCTAGGACAAGCCCTCGCGGTAATTCCCGGTGGCGGTGAGTGGCGAGCTCGCCCGCCGGGGACCCATAGACCGTGAATGTCCTAGCTGATGACAGGATTCTCCTCGCAGCCGCCCAGGAAGGCGACGTCGACGCTTTCGAGGAGCTTGTGCGCCGCCACCAGGCGGCCGTCTATCGCGTGGCGATGCGCATGCTCGGATCCCGCGCCGATGCCCAGGACGCCACCCAGGAGACCTTCGTGCGCGCCTGGCGAGCGCTGCCCCGGTTTCGGCGCGGCAGCGTGGTCAGCACCTGGCTTTACACAATCGTGACCCGCCGCTGCCTAGATCTGATCGCCGGCCGCAAGCCGACCGCCCCGTTCGACACGCTCGAACTCCAGTCACAGACCGATCCGGCACGCGCGGCCGAGGAGCGGGAGCGTCTGCGCGCCGTGACCCGCGCAATCGGCGGACTCCCGCCGGACCAGCGCGCGGCCCTGATCCTCCGAGAGTTCGAGGGTCTCTCCTATCAGGAGGTGGCTGACGTCCTGAACTCGAGCCTCGCCGCCGTCAAGGGGCGGATCCACCGCGCGCGGCTGACCGTGATCGAGCAGACCCGAGGCTGGCAATGAGCTCGGCCCACGAGCGCGAGTGGCTCCCTTGCGGCGCACGCCTTGAGATGCTTCTTCTCCAGGTCACGGATGACGAGCGCCCGGCCGACCCCGCTCACCAGGCGCACTGCCCCTACTGTCAGGCGACGCTGCGGCGCCTGCGCGCCGGCTGGGGCGATGTCGTCGCTCTGCGAGAAGAACCGGTGGCCGTTCCCAGCGGCCTCACCGCGATGATCATGGCCCGGGTCCGAGCGCTCGCCGCGCAGGTTTCCGATTCGATCCTGATCGGGCACCCACTCGGCGAGACACGAGTGAGCCATGCCGTGATCAGCCGTGTCGTGGCCCGAGCTGCCGGCTCCGTCCCCGGAGTGATACTCGCCTCGGCTCGGGCAATCCCGCACGACCCACCCGAGCCGATCCGCCTTAGCGTCTCGATCCGGCTAGTGGCGCGCTTTGGCGCACGGCTGGAGCCCCTTGCGGACGCCGTTCGCCTCGCGGTCAGGCGGCGCATCTCCACATTGACCGGCGCCGAACTCGTGCGGATCGACGTGCACGTCGCAGACGTGGACGCGCCGCGCGAGCGCTGAGAAGCAATTCGTGGCGACTGATCAGCGTTGCCCCGTTTGCCGGCGGAGCATTCCGTTGACCGATCGTCATGACTCGGAGTCCTTACCCATCTCACGGCGCTGACATTCGAACGAGCGTCTCAAGCTCGATCGACCGGGCGCTG
>JALYZY010000208.1 GCA_030948665.1 Actinomycetota bacterium
TCGCACTCGCGCGAGCGCGTGATCTACATCGGAACGCTGGCGAAGACGGTGGCCCCCGGCCTCCGGGTCGGCTGGGTGCTGGCGCCGGGCGAGGTCGTCGACGTCTGCCGTCCGGTCAAGCAGTCGCTTGACCTGAATACCTCTAGCGTCGACCAGGCTGCCGCTGCGATCTACCTCGAGCAGGTCGACTGGGCGGTGCGGACCGCCGAGCTGCGCGCCGTCTACGGGGAGGCGATGCGCGCGATGCTCGACGGGCTCGCGCGCGTGCTGCCTACCGGGTCGACTTGGACGCGGCCCGGCGGCGGTGTGTTCGTCTGGGCGCAGCTCCCGGCCGGCTGGTCGACCGATGAGCTCCTCCGGCGGGCTCTGGAGCGCGGCCTCTTCTTCATGCCGGGCCAGGCGTTCCTCGCCGACGTTCACAGCGACGACACGCTGCGGTTGTCAATCTCCAACCACACGCCCGAGACGATCGCCGAAGGACTCGGACGCCTCCAGGCAGCGGTCGCGCAGTGCCGCCCGGTGGTCGCGGCCGCACAGTGATGACCACCCTTCAAGACGCCCCGCCGGTGACCGAGCAGACCCGCGCCCGATATCCGGATCAGACGGGCTTCGTCGAGCGCGACGGCGTGCGGGTCTTCTACGAGGTCTGCGGCTCCGGTGGGCCGACCGTGCTGCTGCTCCCCACGTGGTCGATCGTCCATTCGCGAGTGTGGAAGATGCAGATTCCGTACCTCGCGCGCCACTGCCGCGTGATCACGTTTGACGGGCGTGGCAACGGCCGCTCGGACTGCCCGCAGTCGCCCGATGAGTACGCCGAGGCCGAGTTCGCGGCCGACGCGGCGGCGGTGCTCGAGGCGACGGCGACCGAGCGCGCGCTGGTTGCCGGCTCCTCGCTGGGAGCGCAGCGGGGGCTGCTGCTCGCCGCTGAGCGGCCCGAGCTGGTGGAGGCGATGGTCCTGATCGGAGCGGGTGTCCCGATCGGTCCGCAGAGCGAGCGCGCCGCGGCCGTCGAAGCGTTCGACCGGCGCCTGTCGGAGTACACGGGCTGGGCCAAGTTCAACCGTCATTACTGGCTTGAGCACTACAGAGACTTCCTGGAGTTCTTCTTCGGAGAGGTGTTCACCGAGCCGCACTCGACCAAGCAGATCGAGGACTGTGTGGGCTGGGGTCTCGAGACGACGCCTGAGACGCTGATCGCGACCCACCACGGGCCGGGACTCGACGACGCAGCAGCCGTGCAGGGGGTTGCGGCGCGCATCCGCTGCCCGGCGCTAGTCATCCACGGCAGCGAGGACGCGATCCGGGCGCACGCCTCCGGTGCCGCGCTGGCCGAGCTGCTCGGTGCTGAGATGGTGACGCTCGAAGGGTCCGGCCACGCCCCCCATGCGCGCGATCCTGTCAAGCTGAATCGGCTGCTCCGCGACTTCGTCGCCCCAGCCCGGATGCGATCAAGCTGGACTCGCGCACGGACGCGCGGCCTGCGCGCCCTCTTCATCTCTTCGCCGATCGGCCTCGGCCACGTACGGCGCGACGTCGCCATTGCCGACGAGCTGCGCCGACTCCATCCCGGTCTCGAGATCGACTGGCTCGCGCAGCATCCGGTTACGGCGGTCCTCGAGGCCCGTGCGGAGACGATCCACCCAGCGAGCGCCGAGCTCGCGAGCGAGTCCGCTCACATCGCGTCGGAGTCTGCTGGACACGACCTCCATTGCTTCCAGGCGCTGCGACGGATGGACGAGATCCTCGTGGCGAACTTCATGGTGTTCCTGGACGTCGTCCAGGCAGAGCACTACGACGTCTGGATCGGCGACGAAGCCTGGGATGTCGACTACTACCTGCACGAAAACCCCGAGCTGAAGACGGCCGGGTATGTTTGGCTGACGGACTTCGTCGGCTACCTACCGATGGCCGACGGCGGCCCACACGAGGCTTTCCTGACCGCCGATTACAACGCGGAGATGATCGAGCAGATCGCCCGCTATCCCCGGGTGCGCGACCGGGCGGTGTTCGTCGGTGAGCCAGAGGACATCGTGCCCGACCGCTTCGGCGCCGGGCTACCGACGATCCGAGAATGGACCGAGCAGCACTTCAGCTTCGCCGGCTACGTGACGGGCTTCGATCCGGCGGCGCTCGCCGATCGCCGCGCGGTGCGGAACGAGCTCGGATACGATCCGCGCGAGCAGGTCTGCATCGTCACGGTCGGGGGTTCGGGCGTCGGCGGCGAGCTGCTCCGACGGGTGATCGCCAGCTTCCCCGCGGCCAAACGGCTCCTGCCCCAGCTGCGGATGATCGTCGTCGCCGGACCGCGAATTGACCCGGCGACGCTGCCGGCAGTGGACGGGTTGGAGATCCTCACCTATGTTCACGACCTGTACCGGCATCTGGCCGCGTGCGACGTCGCGATCATCCAGGGCGGCTTGAGCACCGCGATGGAGCTGACGGCAAACCGGCGGCCGTTCCTGTACTTCCCGCTGCGGCACCACTTCGAGCAGAACTTCCACGTCAGGCACCGACTGGAGCGCTACCGCGCGGGCCGCCGGATGGACTTCGACGACTCGCCGCCGGAGGCGATTGCTGCCGCGATCGCCCAGGAGATCGGACGCGATGTCGACTACCGTCCGGTCGCGACCGACGGAGCCGCACGCGCAGCCGCCTTGATCGCGGAAACCCTGTAGCACGGGTCACTGGAGCTACGTCCATGACGCGCGCCCGCTATCCAGACGTCGACGGCTTCATCGAGCGGGACGGCATTCGGGTGTTCTACGAGATCTACGGCCACGGCGAGCCGGTCATCCTGCTGCTCCCGACTTGGGAAATCGTTCATTCGCGGGCTTGGAAGTGCCAGATCCCTTACCTGGCCCGCCACGGCCGGGTCGTGACATTCGATCGGCGCGGCAACGGCCGCTCGGACCGACCCCACGAGGTGCCCGCCTACGACCGGCGGGCAACCGCGGACGATGCGCTCGCCGTACTGGACCGAGCAGATGTCGAACGCGTCGTCGTCGTGTCGTGGTGCGGAGCCGGGGACGAGCTGATCCTCGCCGTTGAGCATCCCGAGCTTGTCACGCGCCTCATATTGATCGCCCCGGATCTCCTGCTGACCGACGATCCGGCCGAGGAACAAGGGCCATACCCGTTCGACGAGGAGCCGGCGACACTCGAGGGCTGGGCGAAGTGGAACCGCCACTACTGGCTTCGGGACTGGCCACGATTCCTACGGTTCTTCTTTGCGGAGACGTTCACCGAGCCCCACTCGACCAAGCAGATCGAGGACGCGATCGGGTGGGGCCTGCAGACGGACCCTGACACGATCATTCGCGGCATCGAAGCCGCGTGGCCGAATGACCGCGAACAGGCGCTGAAGCTATGCGGTCAAGTGCCATGCCCGACGCTGGTGATCCAGGGGTCGGAGGACGCCGTCGTCGGCGGTGCGCGGGGCGCTGCCGTCGCCGGAGCGATCCCACACGCGCAGCTGATCACGCTCGAGGGCAGCGGCCATGCGCCACATTTGCGCGACCCCGTCATCACAAACCTCCTGATCCGGGACTTCGCATCCCTCTCGGAGCCGGCGCACCGCAGCCCACCGCCTATTTGACCTCTCGACGCCCGCCTCGCGTCGGAGCGACTCGATCAACTGGTCCGTTATCTGCTCACGTTGTTCGGGAGTAAAGAGCCGCACAAAGCGATCAGGCACCCGACGCCGGCCAGAAGTCTTCGATCAGCTCGCCGTCGGCGCGCGGATCTTCGAGGCGGATCGAGCAGATCACCAGCTCGGCCTCGTGGGGCCCGTCGTTCCAGACGGACCTGGTCGTGCCTGGGGCGACGCGGACGGCGGTGCCGCTGGGCGCGTCGAAGATCTCGTCGTCTAGCTTGAATTGCAGCGTTCCCGAGATCACGAAATAGATCTCCTCCTGGGTCTTGTGGCGGTGTCCGTAGCTGCCTTTGCCACCGGATTGTGGCGGCATCACGCGGTGAGTGAACGCGATCTGTTCGGCCTCGAGGTGATCAGTGAGGAAGCGCATCGCTCCGGGGTATTGCCCTCCGAAGATGTCGGGCACGTCCGTCAGCGCGCAGATCGTATAGCCGCTCATCGCCGCTCCTTTCTGTTCAATCTTCGGGCGGCAGCGCCGGCCCGAGGTTGGCTTGCCCATGGGTAAGGAAGATCCGCTCGAGTTGCTGGGGCGATGGTCGTGGAGTATCGGCCGGCGGCAGCGTGGGCGATGTCGCGGGCACAGAGCCGTCGCGAACGACTCGCTCAATCCCAGCTGGTGTGCTCAGCACGAGGACGCGAGCGGTTTCGCTCTCGACCCGGAATGTGTGCGCGACGCCTGCTGGCACCACGGCGGTGGCGCCGGCGCCGAGCTCGAAGCGATCCTCGCCGGCCTGAACCCTCAGGCGCCCCTCGAGGACGACGTAGCTCTCGTCCTGCGGGTGGGTATGAAGCGGAGGCGACGCGTGGCGCGGAAACAGGAACTCGATCAAGGCAAAGCGACCCTCGACCGCCTCCCCCGGCACCCTGACGATTGCCAGAGTGCCGAGGAACCAGAACCGCTCGCCCTCTCCTGGCGCCGACCAGAGCGGGGCCAGCTCAGCTGCGGGGCGTGCCGATGACATAACGGAATACGTTCGTTGTGCAGTAGCCACCATCGGCGGCCCGGAACGGCTCGAGAAATGCAACGGTCGCTGCTGCACCGCCTCCTCGCCTGCGTGCTCGATCACCGCGACGACCGGACCCGAGCAGAGCAGGCCGGCAAGCGCGGTGGCCTGGTCCTCGTAGCGCCATACGCATTCGACGTCGTGCACCCTGGCCACGTCGAGCCCGGCCTCGTCGAACAGCGCCGTGAGCGCGTCCGTGTCGGAGAGCGCAAACGGACCTGGCGCGCCGGGCGGTGGCGGCGGCAATAGTGCGCCGAGGGCCATCAGGTAGCCAGCCGCCTCGCACAGGTTCGCCGGCCCCCAGTTCAACAGCAGGACACGTCCATCGGCCACAGTCACCCGCTTGGCCTCGGCGAGCGCGGCCGTGGGGCGGGCGGCGTATTGCCACGAGTTGAAGCCGGTGACGACGTCGAAGCTGGCGTCGTCGAAGGGCAGCTCTTCCATGTCTCCCGGCACAATGTGCGCGCCCGGAACGCGCCTACGCGCATATTCTACGAGCGACGCACTGGCATCGAGGCCTGCGACGTCGGCGCCTCGGTCCGCGGCCAGCCGCAAGAACATGCCTGCGCCGCACCCGACGTCGAGCAGCCGCGTAGTTGGACCGACCGCAATTGCGTCGAGCGCCGAGTCGTAGGCTGGCGCGACCTGGCCCTCCTGGATCGTTGCCCAGTCATCTGCGCGGGCGTCCCACAACCTACCCGCCCTCGCCGCGGTGCCTTCTTGTGTGCTGCTGGTCATCGATGCTCCTTGGTCGGGATACGGCTTCGAAGCTACGCGCCCGAGCTCACTGGGGCATCGGTGCTGCCGCCTATAATGGCGGACCGGGCCACCCACTTTGCGATAGCGCACTGGCGGCGCGCGCGGCCTCGACAGCCGCAGTGCGGTTCCGAACGCCGAGCTTGGAGAGGATCGCCGAGACATGATGCTCAACGGTGCGCTCTGAGACATGCAGCGCCTCGGCGATCGTCACGTTGGTCGTTCCGCGGGCCACGAGCGAGAGAACCTCCTGTTCGCGCCGCGTCAGGCCGGCGGCGTTCGCGAGCGTGGAGGGGCGGGGGCCGCGCGGCGCTATCCGGCTGCGTTCTTCTCGCGCGCGAGCGAATGCCCGTGCAGCCGCGCGGGCGCCGAGCCGGTGAAGCGCGGCCATCGCCTGGCGCGCAGCACGGTCATCGCCGGGTAGCGCCGCAAGCGCCGCTTCGTACGGCGCCTCCAGCTCGCGCCAGGCACGTATCGCCCCGCGCCAGTCACCCACCAGCTCGCACCGGACCGGCTCGGATGCCAACGCCGGCGGATCGGCACGCTCGCCGCAGCGCCATGCCCATAGCGCGAGCTCGCCGGAGGGTCGCCCGAGCTGCTCGGCCCACGGGGTGAGACGAGCTGCAGCCACCTGCGCGAGCACCTCGGAGCGATCGCCGTGCAGCCACGCCGCTTCGGCCAACGCGGCACGGACCAGGCCGTGCCGCCACCCCTCAGGCACGCCCGCGATCCCTTCCAGCGCCTGATCGAGAAGACTCACGCCGTCGGCGTCGCCCCGCCGCGCACGTACCAGGCCTTCGATCACGAGCGCGAACGGCACCTCGGGGAACCACTCGCGCCGACCCCGCGCGGCGGTCAGCGCTGCCTCGTCCCACCGAGCACGGTCGAACAGGCTCCGCGCCACGGAGATCGTCACCGCGTCGGCCGGAATCGCCGCCTGATACTCGGCGAACAACGCCAGCGCACCCAGCGATACCGAGTCGACCGTGGCGTGATCGCGGGCGTCGGCGGCGACCGCGACGCTGTTCACGTATGCCCGGATCGTCTGGATGTGAAGCCCCGCTGCTCGAGCATCGGCCAGAGCACTGGCAAGCTGCTCTCCCGAGGTTGACTCCCCTCGGTGTCCACGCGCGAGACCCAGGCTGATCTCGACATCGATCCGCGCTTCCTCGAGAGCCGCATCTCCGATCACCTCCAGGGCACGCGGCGCCGCAGCGATCACCGCTGCAGGGTCGAATGCAACTGCCTCCACTCGCAAGTACGCGGCGTGCGCGCGCGCCAGCTCGGCGATGTGCGTCGTGCTCTCCAGCACCTCGATCGCCGCTCGCGCAGTTTGTTTCGCTTCCTGGACCCGATCCAGCGACCACAGCGCGGCGACGAGCATGTTCAGCGCACGACCATGCTCGCCTGCGCCGAGGTCGCGCTCGGCGATCGACACCGCTTCCTGGGCCGCGCGCAGCGCATCCTCCATCCTGCCTTCGAAGTTCGTGACGCGCGAGAGCCGCACCAGCAGCTCAAAGCGCTCACGCTGATCGAGCCCACTTCCCAAGCGCAAAGCACGGTCGAGCTGCAGGCCCGCCTCGCGCAACGCGCCGACTCGCTCGGCGTCGGCCGCTGCCAGCGCGGCATGCCAGCTCGCGTCCGCCGCCAGCCCCGCGCGCTCTGCATGGTGGGCAAGTCGTGCATGGTCCGGCGCCCCCTCCCGTTGTGTCAGCGCCCTTACAACGCGCGCGTGAAGCTCGGTACGCCGCGGCGCCGCGATCGACGCCTCGACCGCGTGGCGAGTCAGCTCATGACGAAAGCCGAGAACATCGTCCAGCTCCACAAGCACGCCGAATGCAAGCGCCTCCTCGACCGCGTCACCGCTTCCCGGCTCGATCGCTGCCACCAGATCCGGCGCCACTCGCTGGCCGACTATCGCCGCGACGTCCACCACACCCCTCGCGGACGGCCCCAGACGGCCGACCCGCGCGAGCGTCGCGTCACGAACCGAAGCCGGCAACCCATCCCCCGCAGCGAGCGCCTCCACCACCAGGAAAGGATTACCGCCGGTCACCCGTGACAGCTCGTCGGGATCCACCCCGGCGGGCTCCGCCAGCACGCGGACCGCACCCTCGGACAGCCGACGGAGCGGGATCCGCTGGACCCTCGCCGACGTCGCCAAGTCGCCCACCAGCGCCATCAGCGACGGGTTCGCCGGGAGCTCATCGTCGCGATAGGTCACGAGCACCAGAACGCCGACCCTTTCGACCCGGCGCGCCACCAGCCGAACCACATCCAGGGTCGCCGGATCCGCCCAATGCGCATCCTCGATCACGGCCACCGCAGGCGTCCGGGCCCCGAGCGCGTCCATCATCGAACGCGCAAGCGCCAGCCGGTCATCGCTCGCCAGCTCCTGGTCCGTAGCCGCTCCCAAAGCCGACAGCAACTCGCGAATCGGCGCGAGCGGTATCGGAACCGACAATGGCTCACACGCCCCCGTTACGAACGCCGCGCGGCCCTCCAGCCGGGACCGCAAGGCCCGTACCAGAGATGTCTTGCCGATCCCAGCTTCGCCGCTCACGAACCTCAGCAGCCCCTGCCCCCCGACCGCAGCATCAACGGCACCGCAAAGCGCCTCGAGCTCATCCTCACGCTCCAGCAGCCGCTCCACGGTGAGCCGATCGTAATCCAAACTTTGGGACCCTCGACGCAAGGCTGATACCACTCGAAGCTCTAGCCCCCGTTCAACCGCAAGATCGGCGGGCGCGCTCGGACCGTGAAAGGTCACACCTCTAGCCAGTACACCGAGATCTCGCGCCCGAGCGGCCCGCTGAATCTCGCGAGCTCTGCACTGACCAGCTCCCGCTCGTCCCCAGTCAAAGCTCGCCACAACCCAATCGTGACGTGGCCGCCAGCTCGGCCCCACGACCCGACGATCTTTCCTCGCAGCAGCAGCCGGCCCAGGAGGCTGTTCAGGAGCGGACGCGAGACTCCGGCGAGGCTCTGCCGCGTGACGAACTCGGCTGGAGTGCGTTGCGGGTCGAGCCCGGCGTGGGGATAGAGGTACGGATCTCCCGCGGGCAGGAGGCGAATGTGATCGGACCCGACGTCGGTCGGCGCCGAGAGTCGCTTGCGGTCGCTGGCCAGGATCCACCCACGCTGAGTGTCAGTGGAGACAGCCGATAGGTCGCTTTCCAGCATCTTCCATGTCGTTTCGGCGTCAGAGCGGCTGACGCCTGCCCATCTGGCGAATTGGGCGGCGGTCGCCGGCCCAAGCCAATGAAGAAACCGGCGCAGTAGTTCCACGCGCGCCTGCTCTTCGTCGATCGGATCCGGGGTGGCGGCATGGATCGTGATCTTGCTCGCGTCCCAGCGGATGTGAACCTTGCCGGTGACTGCCAGTGTGCTCAGGGAGTTCGCGTCCGGGAGCGCCGGGCAGGCCGAAAGCAGCTCGCGATAGGAAAGCGAGCGACCGTCGAGGGCGTCTACGACGGCGTCCGCCAGCTGTTCAAGTGAAGCTCTCCGCTCGCGGTCCCGCGGAGCCGACCCCAGCGTGAACACCCCGACATCCACGCGCGGAACCAAATAGTCGGCTCCGCGGAACCACACTTGGACAAGCCGTGGAACCTCCCACGAGTCGCGCCCCACCCCCTCCATCCGAGCGTGCAGCGAGAGCAGGCCCGAGCGAGGGAAGCTGTCCTGCAGACCGCCCCCTGCAGCCGCTTCGTAGTCGCCGCTGCCGAGCCTTCGATCAAGGTGGGTTACCGAGAGCCGGTAGGCACAGACGGCCGCTTGGTCGATCATTCTCACTGTAGGCCGTCGCGGAAGTCCGAATATCCCAGTGTGTCACTGACTCGTCCAGGGAGTCGAGCGCCAGCGTCGGGCTCCACGGAGGGGTCCGTCGGCCGGCGATTAAGGAGCGTGCTGCGCCGCGGCCGCGCCGACGGGGGAACCGTTCGCCTTACGGGCGCCGGCACCGCCGAGGGCCACCGCCGCCTTCGCGGTGACGAGCTGGTAGAGCACGAGCAGCTGCACAAGGGCGAGTGACTCCTATGTAAGACTGGGATGGCGGCGGGGGCGTGTTCGTCACTTACATAGGCAGCGATCTATTGCTTGCTGGAAACTTTTATTCATTCCTCGATGTGTGGTGGACTAATGTGGAGGTGATGAAGGTCATCGGAGCCGCGTTCGATAGCCACCAGGCCCCGATCGAACTTCGCTGACATCGTGATTGACGTCGCCTTGACACGGGCTGGCCTGCGCCGCGCGGACGTCGCGGTCGTGATCGACGTCCTCCGAGCGACCTCCACCGCGACGCAGGCGCTGGCCACCGGCTACCGCAGGGTGATGTGCGTGGAAACTGTGGAGCAGGCCGCGCGGTTGCGCGCACCGGGGCAGGTGCTCGCAGGCGAGCGCCGCTGGGTCAAGCCGGCCGGATTCGACCAGGGCAACTCTCCGCTGGAGGCTATGCACCGACTCGGCGACGAGATCATTCTCGCCACGACCAACGGCACGCCGACGATCGTCGCCGCCAGCCGATACGCACCGACCGTGCTGCTTGCCTGCCTGACGAACCTGGACGCGGTCATCGACGCGTTACGGGCCGAACGCGACCCGCAGCAGCGCGAGCTCCAGCTCGTCTGCTCTGGGACTGACAATGCGCCGGCGCTCGAGGACGTCTACCTGGCGGGCCGCTTGTGCTCCCTTCTGGACGGCGATCGCACTGACGCCGCACGAGTTGCGGTCGCGGTCGCGGCGGCTTACGCGACACCGGTGGAAGCCCTGACTGCGAGCGCGGGCGCCGTCGCCCTGAGGACGGCCGGGCTGGACGACGACATCGCGTACTGCGCGCGCGAGTCCACACTCGACACCGTCCCTCGCGTTCTGAGCGCAAGCACGGGCATCGCGGTGCTAGGTCATCATGCCGTGACGACAGGCGATCAAAGGCAGCTGCAGGAAGGTGCGAGCGTCGGTAGGGAAGCCGTCAGCGGCTGATGTCTGTCCTCCCCGGGTATAGAAGCCTCCCGGTGTCTCCACGGAGATCTTCGATGGACGCCCGGCCGGGCACCCGCTATGCATGAGTGCGTGTCACACCATCAGCGCGAGCGCGCGGTCGCCGCTGCAGAGATGATTCTCGGTCAGGGCGGCTGGTGCGTGCTCGAGGTATGCGCAGATATCCCCAATCAGCGGTGGGAACCGCAAGTGGTGATCTTCGACGCCGTCCCCGAGTCGGTTGCCGACGCGGTCGGCGAAGAGATCGAACGCCAGCCGCAGCGTGACGCTCGCCTTACCGGATGCGACCGGCGCACCTTGCGCCCCCTGCCTGCGATGGGTGCCCACCTCTGCTATGTCGTAGAGACCCCGCCGCCGGCCGTCGCGCGGTCCTCGCCGCCTCGCGATCGAACCACCTAGAAGGAGGCGCATGATGCTAGTCCGAGATGGCATGAACGAGATTGTCGTCACTGCAGGGCCCGACCACACGCTGCGCGAAGCGGCACGACGGATGACGGCGCACGGAGTGGGCGCGGCAGTCATCGTCGACGGCGAGCGCCCAGGCCCGGGGATCATCACCGAGCGCGACATCCTGCATTCCAACGGCGTCGGACAGGACATCGACACTGAGCTCGTGCGCAGTCACCTCACTTCCGAGGTCGTGTACGCGGCGGCCGACTGGTCTCTCGAGCGGGCGGCAGGCGCGATGGTGCGCGGCGGGTTTCGGCACATCATCGTGCTCGATGGCTCAGACCTTGTCGGCATCCTGTCGATGCGGGACATCGTCCGGTGTTGGACGACGGACGGCGCCACTTGCGCCGTTGCCAGCTAGGCCCCCGCCGTTGCCCCGCCGCCGCCCGCACGAAGGCGATGAACGCTTCAACCGGTGGCCGGACCGGGCCCACTTCGGAGCGTAGGACGAACCAAGGTCGACTCGCCGGGGCGTCCCTCAGGCGAAGCGCCGCGAGCAGGCCGGACGTGAGCTCAGTCTCGGCGGCAGCTCGCGAGAGGAGCGAGCTCCCGAGCCCCGCGCGCACAGCCTGCTTGATGGCACCGTTGGAGCCGAGAGTCAACGTGTCGGGATGAAGGCCGAGCTCTGTGAGGAACTGCTCGTTCAGCGCTCGTGTCCCAGAGCCAGGCTCCCGCAGAAGCCAGATGCGCTCAGCCAGCTGCTCCGCATCAAGGGGCCGCTCGGTGAGTGCCGGATCATCCGGCGCAGTAATGCAGACGATCTCGTTGTCAGTCAGCGGCTCGGCAACGAGCCGACTATGGACAGGGGGCGTTCCGGAAATCGCGACATCGGCCGCACGGTTCAGCACGCGTTCGAATACGTACTGGCGGTTGCCGACATCGAGCGTGAGCCTGATGTCGGGATGCCTGTCGGAGAACGCCCGCATCAGCGGCGGGACGAACGACTCCGCCGCGGTCGTCACCGCTGCGATTTGCAACCTGCGGGCAGCCACGGCGCCCGCTTCGCGTGCTGCCCGTCCCCCGTCCTGGAGCCGGCCAATCACATCCGCCGCGTACGGTTCAACGCGATGCCCGCCTCAGTGAGAACGGATTCCCCTGCCAGCGCGCTCGAACAGGTCAACTCCGACCTCTCGTCCCAAAGCCGCGAGGGCTGAGGACACCGACGGCTGTGTGACCACAAGCTCGTCGGCAGCAGCGGTCACCGAGCCTCCTCGGACGACCGCAAGGAACGCGGAAAGCTGCGTGAGTGTTATAGCAACTCGCTGTAGGATTAAACCCCATCACATTGATGGATGTGAAGCATTGGCTCGGATCAGCGGTCGCTCTCGCCGCGCCCTGTCGACCACGCTCATTGCAGGCAGAACTCGTTGCCCTCCGGATCGCGCATGTTCGCCCACCGCTCATCGTCCCGGGTCTTGATCGTAACCAGCTCCGCACCCAGGTCCTGAAGCCTCTCGACCTCGCTGTCGAGCTGATCAGAGTCGACGGGCACGTCGAGATGTAGTCGGTTCTTGACTGCTTTGGTCTCAGACTCGCGCTGGAAGTGCAACCGCGGCCCCCGCTCCTCAGGGTCGCTGGCAGCGGCGACGTTCGCAAACGCCAGCCGGCCATCAGCCCGAACCACGTCGGCCTCGGTGATCACGCCCTCCTCGAGCAGCCTCAGCACGAAGTCGTGGCCGTCCTCGACCTCGTACCCGAGCAAGTCGGCCCACCATTTGGCGAGTCGGTGCGGATCCTTCGCGTCGATCGTCACCTGCACCAAACGCACCATTGATCCCCTCCCACTCAACGTGAACCCGTCCTCGAAAGATAGATCAGCTCTAAGACATGGCCTGGGCTAGAGCGGTCGAGTAGATCGCGAAGCGAAGCGGTGAGCGACAGTCGTGTACCTCCTCGAGCGGATTCTGCCTGATGCTTGAGACATATCGTCCCAAACGTCAGGCGGATTACGACGCGACCCCCGCTGCGGTAACGTCGTGAAGCGATCATGACCGCGGCCTCTCGACCAATAGCGCTGACCGCATGCGTGCAGCCGCCGTTTGCGCCGATTACCACCGGACGTTCCAACGCCCAGGCCCTCGCGGAGGGAGGCATGCGCTAGAGCTCAGAGCGCATTCCAGCACCAGCGAGGGCGACTAGACGGTCGCCCTTTGTTGTTCCTGGAGCCGATATCAAGCCAATGCTCCTCGCCATCACTTCGACCAGGCCTCCGGCCACGGACCTCGGCCACCTGCTCCACAAGCATCCCGAGCGGCTCCAGTCTTTTTCACTTCCCTTCGGTCAGGCCCACGTCTTCTACCCGGAGGCGACCGCGGCCCGGTGCACGGCCGCGCTGCTGCTTGACGTCGATCCGGTTGGCTTGATCCGCCGCGGGGTGCGGTTCCCACGGCTAGATCAGTACGTGAACGACCGGCCGTACGTCGCGTCCTCATTCCTGAGCGTTGCCATCGCGCGGGTGTTCAGCACCGCCCTGGCCGGCAAATGCAGCGCACGACCGGAGCTTGCCGAAGAGCCCCTTCCGCTGACCGCGCGGATTCCGGTAATGCCATGCCGTGGCGGCGAGGACGTGCTGCGGCGTCTCTTCGAGCCGCTGGGCTACACCGTGCACGCGACCCAGCATCCGCTGGACGAGCGGTTCCCAGAATGGGGCGAGAGCCCATATTTCACGGTCGGGCTCGAGGGCCCAGTGCGATTGCGGGAGCTGCTCGCGCATCTGTACGTGCTCGTACCGGTGATGGACGCGGAGAAGCACTACTGGGTCGGCGAGGCGGAGGTAGAGAAGCTGCTCCGACGTGGCGAAGGGTGGCTTGCTGGCCATCCCGACCGCGAGCTGATCGTGAGCCGCTACGTGAAGTACCAGCGCTCGCTGCGCGACGAGGCCCTGGCGAAGCTGCTCGAGGACGAGGATCCCGATCCCGACGACGATCGCCAGGAACGGGAGGGCGAGGAGGAGGCGGTTGAGGAGCCGCTTGCATTGAACGAGCAACGGGTTGGCTCGGTGGTGGCGGTACTCAAGGGTCGCGGCCCGAAGCGGGTGCTGGATCTCGGCTGCGGCAGCGGCAAGCTGATCACGGCGCTGATGAAGGAACCGACGTTCGAGGCGATCGCCGGGGTCGATATCTCGCATCGAGCGCTCGAGATCGCCGCGTCGCGGCTGCGGCTGGACCGTCTAGCGCCGAAGCAGCGCGAGCGAGTGCAGTTGTTCCAAAGTGCTCTCACCTACCGAGACCGCCGCCTGTCCGGATTCGATGCCGCTGCGGCGGTTGAGGTGATCGAGCACCTCGACAGGCCGCGGCTGGCGGCGTTCGAGCGGGTCGTCTTCGAGTACGCGCGGCCGTCAACGGTCGTGGTGACGACCCCTAACCGCGAGTACAACGTGAAGTTCGAGGGCCTACCGGCGGGCCAGTTCCGGCATCGTGATCACAGGTTCGAATGGACCCGGCGCGAGCTGGAGGACTGGGCTGCCGAGGTGGCCGGGCGATTCGGCTACGGCGTGAGGTTCCTCCCGGTCGGTCCGGAGGATCCTGCCGTGGGCTCGCCGACCCAGATGGCGGTGTTCGAGCGATGAGCGACGACGCGCCTCAGCCACCCCCAATCGAGCTGAGTGTCCCCGAGCTCTCGCTCGTCGTGCTGGTCGGGGCCTCAGGCTCGGGAAAGTCGACGTTCGCGGCCAAGCGCTTCCTGCCCAGCGAGGTTCTGTCCTCGGATTACTGCCGGGGACTTGTGGCCGACGACGAGAACGACCAGAGCGCCACCAACGATGCGTTCGAGATCCTTCACTTCATTGCCGGCAAACGGATGGGCCGAGGACGGCTAACGGTCGTCGATGCCACGAACGTCAAGCGCGAGGACCGCGCGAAGCTCATCCGGCTGGCGCGCGAACACCACTTCCTGCCGGTAGCGATCGTGCTCGACGTTCCCGAGGGCCTGTGTCAGGAGCGCAACCGAGCTCGTCCTGAGCGCGACTTCGGCCCCCACGTGATCCGCAACCAGGTGCAGCACCTCCGTCGCGGCCTGCGCGGGATGCGCAAGGAAGGATTCCGCCAGGTCCACCTGCTCGACTCGCCGCAGGCAATCGACGACGCGACGATCACCCGTACCCGCCTGTGGAACAACCGCACCGACGAGCACGGGCCGTTCGACATCATCGGCGACGTCCACGGCTGCTGCGAGGAAGTCGAATGCCTCCTGGCCGAGCTCGGCTACGGGCTCTCGGAGCGGCGGGTAGGGGACTTCCCAGAGGGAGGCCCGATCTATGCCCACCCGGAAGGTCGCACCGCGGTGTTCGTCGGCGACCTGGTCGACCGCGGGCCCCGGATCCTCGACACGATTCGGCTGGTCCGCAATATGGTCGATGCCGGATCCGCGCACTGTGTGCCGGGCAACCACGACATCAAGCTGGTCCGCAAGCTCCGCGGCCGTGACGTCCCGATCACGCATGGGCTCGACCGATCGCTCGCAGAGCTCGAGGCGCTTCCGGAGGAGCGCCGCGACGCTGCGGCAGGCGAGGTAGTGCGCTTCCTGGACTCGCTGGTCAGCCACTACGTGTACGACGACGGCAAGCTGGTCGTCGCGCACGCCGGGCTGAAGGAGGAGATGCAGGGTCGCGGTTCCGGAAAGGTCCGCGACTTCGCGCTTTATGGCGAGACGACCGGCGAGACCGACGAGTTCGGCCTCCCGATCCGCTGGGACTGGGCAGCCGAGTACCGCGGCCGCGCCACTGTCGTCTACGGTCACACGCCCGTTCCAGAGGCGGAGTGGCTGAACCGGACGATCAACATCGACACCGGCTGCGTGTTTGGCGGTCGGCTGACAGCACTGCGCTATCCGGAGAACGCGCTGATCAGCGTTGCTGTCAAGTCCACGTATGCGGAGCCGGCCAGGCCGTTACGCGCGGAGGAGTCATTGCCGATGCTGACCGAGCAGCAACGCGAGGACGAGCTGCTCGACATCGACGATGTCATCGGCAAGCGAATCATCCCGACCCGGCTCGCGCACAATGTGACCATCCGGGAGGAGAATGCGATTGCGGCCCTCGAAGTGATGGGTCGCTTCGCGATCAACCCGAAATGGCTGGTCTATCTCCCCCCGGCCGTGTCGCCATCGGCCACGAGCGAACACTCCAACCTCCTGGAGCATCCGGCCGAAGCCTTCGCCTATTACCGGCAGGAGGGTGTCCCTCGCGTGGTCTGCGAGGAGAAGCACATGGGCTCACGGGCGATCGTGATCGTCTGTCGTGACGAGCATGCGGCGCGCCGCCGTTTCGGCGTCGTCGACGACGGCTTCGGCGCCTGCTTCACGCGCACCGGACGGCCCTTATTCGAGGACGACTCGCTCCGGCATCAACTTCTCAGCCGGACTCGTGAGGCAGCCGCGAACGTCGGCTTGTTCGATCGGCTGGAGGCCGACTGGCTGCTCCTCGACTGCGAGCTGATGCCCTGGTCGGCAAAGGCCCAGGAGCTGCTGCGCGAGCAGTACGCCGCCGTCGGCGCCGCCGCCGGCGCGGGACTCGGCGAGACACTCAGCGCTCTCGAACGCGCAGCCGCAGCGGGAATCGACGTCGCAGCACTGATCGACCGGTTCCGTCAGCGGGGCGACGACGCCGCGCGGTTCGTCGAGGCCTACCGCCGGTACTGCTGGCCAATCCAGAGCATCGAGGACATCAAGCTCGCGCCGTTTCACCTCCTCGCGAGCAACGGATCGGTCCACGCCGACAAGACTCACCTGTGGCACATGGAGACGCTGAGCGAGCTGTGCGTAGCTGACCCGGTCCTTTACCCCACTGCCCACTTTGTCGTCGACACCACCGACCGCGATAGCGAGCAAGCAGGCGAGGCCTGGTGGACGCAGCTCACCGAGCGAGGCGGCGAAGGCATGGTCGTCAAGCCGTTCGACTACGTCGTTCGAGGCCGCCGGGGTCTGACCCAGCCCGCACTGAAGACCCGCGGTCGTGAGTACCTGCGGATCATCTACGGGCCCGACTACACAGAGCCCGAGAACCTCGCGCGCCTGCGCGACCGGGGCCTCGGCCGCAAGCGCTCGCTGGCGATCAGGGAGTTCGCCCTCGGGATCGAAGCCCTGGAGCGTTTCGTACGCGGCGAGCCCCTCCGTCGAGTACACGAGTGCGTCTTCGGCGTGCTCGCGCTCGAGAGCGAGCCGGTCGATCCGCGCCTTTAGGCGCGTCAGGGGATCGCGCATCAATCCTGTCGAGGCGCTAGACGAGCGCCCCAGTCAGATACAGCTTCGCGATCGGCACACTCAGGGCGACGGCAGCGCAGAGAACCAGAACCATCAGCGGCCGAGGGAGCCGCGGCAGAAGCAGGCTGAGCGGTAGCAGTGCGGCCTGGCTACGAATCAGGCTCAGACCGGCCTGGGTCAGGGGGAATAGGAAGAAGAACGCGGCCCACAGCACTAGAAGCCCGTCGAGTGCGGTCAGCTCGCGCCACCCGAGCGCAAGGGCCACCGCAAGACAGCCCACGAGGAGGCCAAGGAATACGGTCTGCACGGCGGGAACGGAGCTCAGCCGCAAAAATGATCCGTGCAGCGCTGGATGTATCCAGCTCCAAAAGATGGACAGCGGGTCATGCCAGCCGTGCCCGTACTTGTCCTGCACCTTGAAGTACGCGTTCCAAGAGCCGGTCTCGAGCTTCATGTCTATGAGCACCACGCCGAATCCGGCGGCTGTCACACCGCTGGTGAGAGCCGTGCGCTTCAGCCGTTCGAGCCACCCTGCATCGCGGAGCACGAGCACGATCCACAGCGCCCCAACCGGGGCGAGCATCACCCCGATCGGGTAGGTCATCGCTGCTACCGCCCCGGCCAAGCCCGCGGGCAGCCAGCGCCGGCGATCCAGCAACCACAGATGCAGGACCGTGAAGAACGCGAGCATCGACATCGGGAAGACCGCGTAGTCGTAGATTTGCCCGGGCACGAAGGCTGCGAAGACCAGGCAGCCGATCGCCGGGACACCAAGCCGTCGCCCCAGAAACGTGACCCACAGGAGCACGAGCGTGCCGAGGGCGAAGAGCCAGGAGATCGTGACAGCGGCTCTCTCCAGTGGAAGACCGAGGCGATAGAGGCCGCCAGTAAGCCAGGAGTAGGCGGGAAACCAGCCAGCGTTC
Organism: Actinomycetota bacterium; assembly: GCA_030948665.1. GTDB lineage: Bacteria > Actinomycetota > Thermoleophilia > Solirubrobacterales > Solirubrobacteraceae > Palsa-465. Next base: position 17,979 of record JALYZY010000208.1, read on the forward strand.
CCGCACCATCGATGCGTGGCGAGGTGGCCCCCGATCAGCTTCGGGGCACACGGGAACAGGTCATAGCCGCGCCTGGCAATGGATAGATATAGCCCGGAGTCCCATCGCGCCCAGGTGGACGCTCGAAGCGGATCGAATCCGTTCGCGGCAGCCACGGCGGCTAGCCCGCCAATCGCGATCGCCCACAGGATCAGCGGAGGCGCGAGCGACCTTACTGAGCGAGGTCGGCGTCCTCGGCTGGGCGCGAGGTTGGTTTCGGGGGCCCGAACTGACGCTCGTGGCCCCTGCCTGACGCCGGTAGAGCCTCTAAGTGATGCCACGGGTTCGGGCCGATCTTACGCAGCATCGCCACGGCCGTACGCGGCATCGCCTCGTTCCCGGTGCTAGCTCGCCGACGCGCCGCGCAGCCCGGCCCTCTCATCGACGGGCCTCCCGGTGGCCGTTATGCTTGATCGCTCGCGCAGTCGGTCATGACTCGCGCAGGGGGAATCACGGAGCGCTCGTCAGCCTGACCCCAGCTCCGTCGTCATCGCTATCCAGTGGTTGAACTTGCACGAACCCGCGGAGCCGTCTTACGGCTGGCACTTGTACCGATCCTTCTGCTCGCGTTCGGTGCATCGGCGGCTCGCGCACAAGCCCCTGTCTACAGCCCCGAGCAACCGCCCCAGCAGGCCCTGTATCGCGACGGCTGGACCAACCGCTACCTGCTCGATGGCGCTTGGCTGTTCCGAGCCGACTACGCCAACCAGGGCGTGACGCAAGGGTGGTGGAGGAACATCGCCGCCCCAGACGGCTGGTCGCCCATCCAAGTACCCAACACCTACAACGCTGGCGATTTCTCCCAGCAGAGCATGGCGGGCTACGTTGGCTGGTATCGAAAGGACTTCCTGCTGCCGCCCGGACCTCGCAAGCGCGTCTGGATCGTCCGCTTCGAATCGGTCAACTTTCGCGCTCGGGTGTGGCTCAATGGTCACCAGATCGGGAGCCACACCGGTGACAGCCTCCCGTTCGAGCTCTCACTCAGCCCCCTCCACGCGGGCGTCAACCGGCTGATCGTGCGGGTGGACAATCGACGTTCGCCGACGGACATCCCCTCCGGCCTGGCACGCGGATCGTGGACCTACGGCGGGATCGTGCGCGAGGTGTATCTGAGGCCCGTTCAGCGGGCGGACCTCGCTCAGGTGATCGTGCGGCCGGTGCTGCCGTGCCCCACCTGCGCAGCGACGATCGAAGAGACGGCAGTGGTGCACAACGTCACCGGCGTGCCGCAAGCCGTGCACCTCCGCGGCTCGTTCGGGAGGGTCCCGGTCGACTTCGGCAAGGCCAAGATCGCGCCGTTCTCTTCCTGGACAGCGCAGGCCACGGTCAGGATTGCGCGCCCCCGGCTGTGGTCGATCTATCAGCCGAATCTGTATCGAGCGACGGTCGATCTGTATGGCGCGGCCGACGGTAAGCACCTGAACAGTTACGTCACCTACAGCGGAATACGCTCGATCAAGCTCACGTCCACCGGCCTGCTCGTGCTGAACGGCCGCGTGCTACACCTGCGCGGAGCGTTCGTCCAGGAATCGGATCTTGTGCTCGGCTCGGCGCTAGACCCCGGGCACCTGCAGCGACTGGTCTCGTGGCTGCGCACGCTCGGTGCTCACCTGATCCGCTCGCATGACCCGTTGAATCCGCAGGTCTTGGAGATGGCCGATCAGTACGGGATGCTGGTCTGGTCCGAGATCCCGGTGACTCACGAGCTCAGCCGATATCTCGTCCAGCCTGCGGTTAGCGCTCGAGCGCTGCAGGTACTGCGACAGAACATCCTCACCCACGAGAACCATCCGTCGGTGATGCTGTGGAGCATCGGCAACGAGCTGGCGACGCCGACGCCGGGGCAGGTGACCGGGTACATCGCGAGTGCAAGTGCGCTGGCTCACTCGCTGGATCCGACCCGGCCAGTTGGGATGGCGATCAGCGACTGGCCCGGGCTTGCCTGCCAGGCTGCGTACGCCCCGCTCGACGCGCTCGGCTTCAACGAATACTTCGGCTGGTTCGATGCGGGCGCCGGCGGCACCGATGATCGCGACCAGCTCAGCCCGTTTCTGGACAGCTTCCGAGCCTGCTATCCGAAGAAGGCGCTGTTCGTCACGGAGTTCGGCTTCGATGCGAACCGAAACGGCCCCATCGAGGAGCGCGGGACCTACCAGTTCCAGGCGGACTCTGCGGCGTTCCACCTCGGCGTGTTCGCCACAAAGCCGTGGCTCGCGGGGGCCGTGTACTTCGTCCTCCAGGACTTCGCGTCCTCACCGCAGTACGCGGGCGGGAACCCGTTGCCCGCCCCGCCGTTTAACCAAAAGGGGCTGGTGGATCCGACCGGCAACTTCAAGCCCGCGTTCGCGATTGTCTCCGCGATCTACAACGGGACCGCTCAGCTTGGTGCATCGGTGCGTACTCAGGTCAGGCACGGCGGCCGAGGGCGCGCAACCCGTACTAGCCGCCTTCGGCCGCCCGGTGCCGCCGGGTAGCACGCCGGCTCGACACTGGATGCCGCAGACCGGAAGACGTTCCACGAGGGAAGGGTTACCAGGGGCATTGCCCATTGAGGAAGGGGGCGCCGTTCTCGGCGGTGTTGATGACGAAGTGCTTGTACGCGAAGCCCGCGGCGGCGAGCGCCTGGTCAAGCCGGGCGCCGTACTCGAGCTCGGCGCCGGTGCTGTCGTACTCGGTGGTGTTGAGCGCGAATCCCCGGACGGAGCCGATCCCTGCCTGCTCGAGCATCCACACCGCCTGACTGAACGAGGGCCAGTAGTGGATGCCGCCGTCGATGTAAACGGTGGTGTGCGGGAGCGCGGTGAATCGCCGGGCGGCATAGCTGACCAGCTCTAGCGGCGCCCGTGAGGGGGCGCAAGCGGCGAACGCGAGGTCGGGCTGGAGGACAAGCGCCACCCGCGAGGAGCCGATGGCTGAGGCGAAGTTGTCGATCCAGGTGCGGTAGCTGGCCTGGGCGGCGGCGCTCCACGATCCGTTCGGGCAAGCCTGTCCCTCCCAAGAGCCGAGACGGAACACCGCCACCGTGCAGCGCCGCGGTGGTCATAACGTCGGCAGGCTGCCGGCCGGCCATGAGAAATGTGTCCGTTCGTGGACGAGAGCTGGCCGCGAGGCCTACGCTTTCGGAATGTCACGGCGTGCGTCGTCGCTGGTCGGTTGGCTCAGCCTGCTCCTGGTTGGCTCCATGACCGTGCCCGCAGCGGGCCGACCGACCCACGCGTCCCGTCCGAGCCATGTCATCGGGCGTGGCACGGCGGCCAGTTGCACCTCGGCCAAGGTGATCGCTGCCGTGCGAGCCGGCGGGATCATTCGGTTCTCCTGCGGTCCCAGACCCGTCACCATCAGGATGACGGCGACCGCGAAGGTCGTGAACACCAGCCGCCTGGTCGTGCTCGATGGCGGCGGACTGGTGACGCTGAGCGGCCAGGGGCGGCGGCGCATCCTCTACATGGACACCTGCGATCCGGCGCAGGTGTGGACAACCTCGCACTGCCAGGATCAAGCCTCCCCGAAGCTCGTCATCCAGAACATTACGTTCACGAATGGGAACTCCACCGGTCAACGCTTCGATGGCGGCGGCGGAGGCGCGATCTTCGACCGCGGCGGTGCTCTGCGCATCGTCAACTCCGTTTTCGTCGGCAATCGCTGCGAGCACAATGGGCCGGACATCGGAGGCGGAGCGGTCCGGGCACTGTCGCAGTACCACGGCCTTCCTGTCTATGTGGTGAACAGCCGGTTCACCAGCAACGCTTGCGCCAACGGCGGGGCCCTCAGCAGCATCGGCGTATCCTGGACGGTGCTTGGCAGTACCTTCGTAGCGAACCGCGCCATCGGCCTTGGCGCGAACCCGGCCCAGTCCGGTACCCCTGGCGGCGGCAGCGGCGGGGCGATCTATAACGACGGCGATCGGATGACGCTTTCGATTCGCGGCAGCTCGTTCACCAGCAACCACGCGAACGAGGGGGGCGGGGCGATCTTCTTCGTCAGCAACGACCGCACCGGCACGATGGCAATTAGGGCGAGCGCCCTCGTGCATAACCGCAATGACGGCTTCCAGACCGCCGGACTTCCTGGAATCTTCTTCCTCGGGGCCCGGAGGCCGACGATCGTCGGAACCGTCCTGCGATAAACCACTGTGTCGGTGCGGCGTCGCCCGCATTTCGACGCTGGCGCGGTCCTCGCTATTGCTCCCGCAACAGCCGGCCGAGCGGCAGCCGCTTCAGGCGCAGCGATGTGATCAGCACGGCAAGCGTCGTTGTGAGGATCCCGGCCGCAGCCAGCTCGCCGAGGTAGATCCACGGAATCGAGAGGGCATCGGGCGGCGGATCAAAGACGTGTTGGATCATCGCGATGAGCATCAGCGCGAGCAGCACACCCAGCCCGATGGCCAGCAACAGGCCGGCCGCGAGCACGATCGCAGCCTCGCTCCAGACGAACGACCCGATGCTGCGAAGGCTCGCCCCGACAGCAGCCATCGTCGCGAACTCATGGCGGCGTTCGATCACCGTCACCGCGATGAACAGCGCCATCGCCGGCGCCGCCAGCAGGACCGTGAACGCCTCCTCGGTCTGGCTGATGCCGCGCAAGCCCACAGCGGTGATTGAGCTCACCGTCTGCTGGGACGTCTGGGTGAGGTCCTTGACGCAACGAAGGCAGCGGTCGCCGGGAGCGCGAATGCCGCCAGCCCCACAAGTGCGCCAATGAAGGCCAAGTGAAAGCGCACAACCCGGGCGCCGCCGCGACTCGCCGAGGGCGCGCGCCTGACATCTCGAGCGCAGCCGCACGCCACTCGCATCCAGCCGAGCCCTTCCGCCTCCCGACCTCCACAGCTCCTCTCCCGATCCCGCTCGTGCTAGGACGAGCCGAAGCCAAGACCAGTCGCAGCCATCCTAAGGCAGACCGAGGGCGCGCGGCGACTGCCATCCACAACCGGCCTCGGAGCTTGTGTGTCAGAGGTCGCGGAGCTCTTCGATCGCCGGACGGCGCAGCGCTCGCAACGTGATCGTGCCGGCGGCGAGCACTGTCACAACGACGGCAGCGCCGACTGCGACAAGGTAGCCCCACGGGATGGTGAGGAAATCGGGCGGCGGATCGAACACGCCCGTGAGGACATCGACCAGCGTCACCGAGAGCACTGCTGCGACCACCGCGCCGAGGAGCATGCCGCCGGCAGTGACGAATATCGACTCGCCCCAGACGAAGCCGCCCAGCTGGCGCGGTCGAGCGCCCAGCGCACTGGCGATCGCAAACGTGCGTCGCCGCTCCTGGAACCCAAGGCCGAGCGCCAGCCCGGTTGCGGCGGCGGCGAGCGCTAGTGCGAAGCCCAACTCGATCCGCGTCAGCCCGGACAGCTCCACGGCCGTCAGATTGGACCCGATGACGTGACGCTGGTTGACGATGTCGGTGACCGAAGCCGTGGTTCCGACCAGAGAAGAGATGCGCTGCCTGACGACCGCGGGGCTGGTGCCATCGGTCTGGACGAGGAAGCTTCCGACCGCATCTGATCCGGTGCGGGCGGCGACATAGCTTTGGTTGGCTACAAAGAATGAGTCCTTCGGCGCCGTCGGAAACTCCTTGGCGACACCCTGGTAGTGGAACGGCACGGTCGTGAGCTGCTTGGTGCGCCCGTCCTGCAGTCGCAGGTTGATCAGATCGCCGGGATGCAGCTGATAGTCCCTGACCGTTTCGGCGCTGACCAGGATCGCATCGGGCTTCGCAGCGAGGATCTTCATCAGGTCCGCAGCGGCGCCCCCGGCGAACCAGCCGTTCTGCAACTTGCCTTGGTCGGTGATGGTCTGCGGCCTGACGCCGAACAGATCCTGAAGATCGGCGCCGATGTAGGCGAAGCGGTGCTGCAGCGGTTCGACCGATGCCACGCCGGGCACCTTGCTGAGCTGAGCGATGCCCTGCTGAGCGCCGACCCTGACACCGGGTGACTCGGTAACGGTTACGTCCGCACCGTTGGACAAGCGCGCGTCAACCTCGGCTTGCGCCTGGTAGGTGGAGTTGAACACCGAGGTCGAGCCGGCGAAGGCGACCGTCAGGGCCACCAATGCAACCGCTCGGGAAAGCAGGCGACGCTGCCGGCCCATAGTCGCCGACACCGTCGGCGCGAGCTCACCCGCGAGCGGACGGAGCGCTCCGGTCATTGGCTTCCGTCCGCGGGTCAACAGGAGATCGGCGATTCGGTACGCCAGCAGTCCGAGCCCGATCCAGCCGAGCACGGGTGCGAGCAGCGCGTACCAGTTGACCGAGACCTGCGCGACGCCCTCCGGGGCGAGCACGAGCTGATAGCCGCCCTGTGAGGCCTGCCAGTAGACGAAGCCCGCGATCGCGAGCGCGATGAAGTCGAGACCGTAGCGAGCCCACAGAGGACCCCGGCTCGTGCGTCCGATCTGCCGGCGCTGACCGGCCACCGTCAACGAGCGTGCGTCGCGCATCGCAGGCAGGGCGATCGAGCCGGCCGCGATCGACAGGCCGACGATGGCAGCCCCCACTGCCCACAGCACAGCCGAAACCGCGCCGGCGCCAAATGAGGCTGTACCGAAGCTGCTGCTGCCGATCAGCAGAGCCGCTCCAAGGCCGACTGCCACACCCAGCACACCGGCGAACAGCGTCTCGGCCATCGCGATCCGGACCAGCGTCCGCGTCGATGCCCCGCGCGTCCGCAGCAACGCCGCGTCCCGACGTCGGCGGTCGGCGCCGGCCGAGGCGATCAGGGCGGTCACCAGACCGGCGAGGATCGCTCCCGGAACGCCGAGGAAGAGGAACAGGATCTGCGCGTAAAGAGCGTCCTTCCGAGCGGTATCGAGTGCGACCCCGAGGTTGTCGCCGACCAGGCCCGCGCCGGTGAGACGGCTCTCCAGGTTATGCGCCCGGGCAGCGACGTCATCGAACGCCGCGCTCGGGCTGCTGGGCAGCGCGTGCGACAGTATCACGTGGACCTGACTGCGGATCAGCTCTGGACGAGATGCGATGATCGGCGCCTCGCCTCTCGCAAACTCACTCTGCGGCAGCAGAATCACGTTGTCCGGTGGTGCGGACAACTGAGCCCCTGGGGGCGCACCGACCTTCTGGAACAGCGAATCTGCATACGGGAGGTCGACGACGCCGCCCACGGTGACGTTCGTTGGCTTGAGCCCCGGCCTGGCGATCGTGACCGTGCTGCCCGGCGCGACATGCAGGTTTGACGCCGTCTGCTGGGCGACCAGCACGCCATTCAGGCTCCCTGCGAGCAGGCGCAACACCCCGGGGAAGGCCGTCGCGTAGCCATCCGGCAATCCAAGCACCCGCGCAGCACCGGTCGTCTGGGTTGTGCCCGACGTGGTTGCCGTCAGGCTCGGCGCACTCGTGTACTGAACTGGAAGCGCCTGCTTGACATTGGGGAAGCTGCGTACCTGCGCGAGCAGGCTGTCGGCGCTGGCGCCCGGCTGCGCTTCGACCTGCCAGTCGACCGCGACACGAGCGATCGCGCGCTGGGTCATCTTCGAGTTGGTCGCCGAAAGGAACGTACCTATCGATGCGATCAGTGCAACTCCGACGGCGACGCCCAGCGCCGTGGCGATGATCCTTGTCGGGCGGTGAGCGACCAGGCCGCGGAGCCAATTCAGTGCGACCATGCCGCCTCCCTCGTGGCGACGCTCAGCTCGCCGCTGTGCATCTCCCAGCGCTCGGGCACGCGTGCGGCGACCGCGAGATCGTGAGTCGAGACGACCAGTGCCGAACCGGCGTGGGCGCTGGCGGCCAGCAGGACGTCCACTACCGCGGCGCCATTGGCCTGGTCGAGCTGACCTGTCGGCTCATCGGCGAGGATCAGAGTTGGCTCTCCGGCCAGCGCGCGCGCAACCGCAACCCGCTGTGCTTGGCCACCGGAGATCTCCTCCGGCAGCTTGTCGGCGAGTTCGTCGAGCTCCAGCGTTCGGAGCGCAGCGTGCGCGACTTCTCTCGCCTGGGCGTCCGTCATTCCACCGATGACCAGCGGCAGCGAGACGTTCTCCAGGACCGTGAGCGGAGGCAGCAGACTCGGTCCTTGGAAGATCACGGCGACCTTCCCAGGGCGGAGCGTGTCCCGGTCTCCGATCGCGGGCCAGCTGACGACACCCACGGTCGGGTCGTCGAGGCCAGCCATCAGATGGATCAGGGTCGACTTACCGGAGCCCGAGGGACCGACCACTCCGATCCGCTGACCAGCGAACACCTCGCAATCGGTCGCCTGCAGCGCTACGGTGGCAGTCGGACCGTCTCCGTAGGTGCGGGCAACGCCTTCGCAGCGCACCAGTGGTAGTCGATCGTTCATTGCTCGACCCTCCCGTCCAGCAGTCGTATCTCGTGGTCCGCGGCCGCTGCGACCTCGGCGTTGTGTGTGACCATCAGCACTCCGGCGCCGGCGGCAGCGCGCTCGCGCAGAAGGTCGAGCACTCTGGCGGCAGTCACGTCATCGAGCTCGCCGGTGGGCTCGTCCGCGAGGATCACCGGCGGGTCGTTGGCGAGCGCGACCGCCAACCCGGCGCGCGCGAGCTCTCCGCCCGACAGCTGAGAGGGACGCGCGCCGGATCGGTGCTCGATGCCGCAGCGCTCCAGCACTTCTCGGCGCCACCCCGCGCCCTTCGACCCATCACCCATCTTCTGTGCGAGTGCGATGTTGCTGGAGACGGAGAGGTGTCCGACCAAGTTCGCTTGCTGAAAGAGCATCCCGATGCGAGCGCCGCGGATCCGCGCTCGCTCCTCCTCCGGGCGGCGGGAGATTCGTGTCCCGTCGATCATCACACGGCCGCCGTCTGGCTCGTCCAATCCGGCGAGGCATGCGAGCAGAGTCGACTTGCCCGAGCCCGAAGGGCCGGTGACTGCGACTACCTTCCCTCGCTCGAGCGCAAGCGAGACGCCCTGTAGGGCCAGCGTCTCATCATCGCCCGCGTGGAAGAAGCGGTACAGGCTTTGCGCCTCCAGGACGGCGCTCATCCCGTGAACCTCAGCGAGCTGGTGACCTTACGCCAGGGATCCACATTGTCCGATCCGAGTGGTGCCGACAAGATGAGGGCCACCTCCCGTCCCTTGTTGAAGAAGTCGTAGCGTTCGAAGGCAAGCGTCCCCACCTTGCCGGTGACCGGGTTCGGCTGCGAGTCACCGAGGTACGCGATTTTCACGGCGGCACCCGCCGGCCGGTGGACCGTGGTGACGGACTGCAGCTTGAATCCCTTGACCGAGGAAGTCAGCTTGGGGACCTCGGTGCTCTGGGCAGACGCGACCGTGACGGGAGCGCTCGCGGGCGTTGTGATGACCTGGATCCCATTCAGCTTGTCCGTGAAGAGGACGCCGCCCGGAATGTTCGTCCGCGACCAGCCCTCCGGCGTGCTCACGGTCAGCTTGGCCCCAGGGACCGCATAAGGGACGTACGCGATGGTGTCGGGGATGTCCCCGGGCGGCAGGGTTTCGCGCTGGTTGGGGTTGACGCCGGTGCTCGTCGTTCCGGCGGCCGCGGTCGTCGCTGCCGCGCCGGAAGAGGTCGGTCCGGAGCTCGACGATGAGGAACCGCAACCCGCGATTGCAGCCGCGGCCAGGAGCAGAAGAGCAGGCAGCTTTCGCATCGGGCCTCCGTGAAGTCGTTGCCGCATCGGCGCGCACAGTAGGCGCTTCCGGTTCACGCGCGGGTTCGCGAAGGTCAACGAAAGGTCAAAATCCAGGGCGCTACCGTTCGCGCATGGACGAGAATCCGATCCTGATCGTCGAAGATGACGAGGCGATCGCCGCGGGACTCGTCCGCGTGCTGGAAGGCCAGGGCTACTCTGTACGCCGGCTCGGGGTCGGAGCGGGCGCGGTGCGCGCCGCGGATCCACCCGTCGGATTGGTGATTCTCGACCTCGGGCTACCAGACATCGACGGCATGGACCTCTGCCGTCGACTGCGCACCGCGCGACCCGACCTCGGGATTCTGATCCTCACCGCGCGCGATCACGAGCTCGACATCGTCGCGGGACTCGACGCGGGAGCCGACGACTATCTGGTGAAGCCCTTTCGCCTATCGGAGTTGCTCGCGCGGATCCGGTCGCATCTGCGCCGCGCCTCGGTCCTGAAGCCCAGCAACGGAGAGCTGCTCGAGGTCGGCGAGGTCCGGATCGACCGCTCCGGGAGGCGTGCCTGGCGGGGCGAACAGGAGCTCGCGCTGCGCCCCAAGGAATTCGACCTGCTCACCTTGTTCGCTGCCAATCCCGGCGTGGCACTGACTCGAGCGCGGATCATGGAGGAGATCTGGGACACGAGCTGGCTGGGGTCCACGAAGACACTCGACACGCATGTCCTGGGGCTGCGCAACAAGCTCGGGGCGCACGCGATCGCGACGCTCCGTGGAGTCGGATATCGCTTTGAGCTCCAATGAAGCGACGGCTCGTAGTCGCGATTGCCTGCACCGCGGCCGGCGCCGTGCTTCTCTTCGCCCTGCCCCTTGCGGTCGTCCTGGAGCGCAGCTATCGCGACGAGGAGCTGCTTCGCCTTCAGCGCGACACGGTCGCGGCCAGCCGTGGGATCGATTTGAGCCGTGGCGCGCCCGATCACCTCGAGCTCCCTCGGTTCAGCGGCAAGTTCGGCATCTACGCCTTGAACGGCTCGCGGATTGCCGGCATTGGGCCGCCGCTCGCCGACCAGGCCACGCGGGGCGCCCTGCGGCACCACGTCCCGAGCGGGAGCGCCCCCGATGGGCAACTTGTCGTCGCGGTCCCACTGCTGAACGGAGAGGTGGTCTCCGGAGCTGTACGCGCGCAGCGCAGCGCAGCCAGCGTGTCGAGCCGCGCCCATCACGCCTGGCTTGGTCTTGCCGGGCTCGGTCTGGGGGTCGTGGGGCTTGCTGTGTTAGCCGCCCTGGCGCTGGCTCGACGCCTGGCGAGCCCGCTCGAGCGGCTCGCGGCAACCGCCAGGCGAGTGGGTGAGGGCGATTTCGCGGCGCTCGCGCCGCCCACCAAGATTGAGGAGATCGGCGAGGTAGGAGAGGCGCTGAACCGGAGCTCACGACGCATCGGTGAGCTCGTGGGCCGCGAACGCGCTTTCAGCTCCGACGCCTCCCACCAGTTGCGCACGCCGCTTGCGGCCCTACGTCTTAATCTCGAGACCGCCGCGCTGATCCCCTCGGCGCAGCAGCCGGAGCTGGCGGCCGCGGTCGCGCAGGTGGACCGGCTGCAGGGCACGATCGAAACTCTCCTCGCGGTGGCGCGCGGCACTCCGAGAGGCGACCAGAGGACGGACCTAAGCCAGGCGGTACGGGACCTCGAGCGGCGATGGCACGGTCCCTTGGCCGCCGAGGGGCGTCCGCTCAGGACGGTGGTCGAAGTCGAGCACGCGGTCGCCGCGGTCTCGCCAGCGGTGCTGAGCGAGATCACCGAGGTCCTACTGCAGAACGCTCACGACCACGGCGCCGGAGCGGTGACCGTTGTGGTGCGACCAGTCGGAGAGGCGTTTGCACTCGAAGTGAGCGATCACGGGCCTGGCTTCGGGCCAGATCCCGAGGAGGCGTTTCGGCGCGGGACAGGCAATGGTCATGGAATCGGGATGGCGTTGGCCCGTTCACTCGCCCACGCGGAAGGCGCCCGCCTTCGAATCACGTGCTCCGGCCCGGGTCCGACGGTTTCGCTGATCATCGCGTCCGCCTAGGCGTCGGTCGGGGAAGGCTGCTGCCCCGGCGGTGCGAGTTCCGGCTGCTGGCCGCACTGGCCGGCCGTCCCCAGAAGGCACTTGCGCGTCGGGAGCTGATCCGCACGGCCTGGCCGCACGGAGCGATCGTCCAGGAGAACACCCTCGACGTCTACATCGCCCGCCTGCGCCGCAAGCTCGCCACGCTTCCAGAGGCTCCCACGATCAAGACCCTCCAGCCCCGCGCGCTCGACGCTTCGCAGCGAGGACTCCGCGCGCTCCGGGGCGGAGTCCATGACCATCCGCGCCCCGCCGGCCTGGATGACCATCACCGACACGCTGTGCGCGATCACGTCGTGCAACTC